>JAZOLT010000001.1:0-64717 GCA_045653205.1 Christensenellaceae bacterium
GTTATAAACTAAACTATTAACTTTGTTAAAAGAAAAATGTAGATAACCTTTGATAAGTTGATAAAGGAAATTTTTATAGTGGAAAATATTAAGGATTTTAGTGAATATTCAGTTAAAAAAATTGAGGAAAACATTAGTGATTTTAATGATTATTACGATTTACTAATTTCCTTTAATAATATGTTTAATTTAACTGCTATAACTGATAGAGAAGAAGTTTTTGTAAAGCATTTTGCAGATTCAATAACTGGCGTTCCTTTTATTGAGGGTGAAAAACTTATTGACGTTGGCTCTGGTGGTGGATTTCCTGCAATTCCTATAAAGATTGTTAACAAAGCTTTAAATGTAACAATGTTAGAAGCTACAGGAAAAAAATGTGAGTTTTTAAAAACTGTTTGTGAAAAATTAAATCTAAATAATGTCTTTGTTATAAATGGTAGGGCAGAAGAGTTTTCACAAAAACAAGAATATAGAGAAAGTTTTGATGTTTGCACGGCTAGAGCTGTGGCTAGGTTAAATATTTTGGCAGAATATTGCTTGCCCTTTGTTAAAATTGGTGGAAAATTTGTATGTTATAAATCGGTTTTAACTGATGAGGAGCTTTTAGAGGCAAAAAACGCTTTAAAAGTTTTAGGCGGAGAAGTAGAGAGTATAAACAAGTTTGAAATATCTAATCAAAGTAGGTCTATCATAGTAATTAAAAAGATAAAAGAAACTAATAAAAAATATCCAAGGTCTAATGCAAACATAAGGAAAAAGCCGTTATGATAGGGATAGAAAAAGAAAAAACTTGTGCTGTAACGGGACATAGAACGGTTTTAAGTGATTTGTCAAAAAAAAATTTAAAACAAGAAATATTAAAAGTTATTAACAAGGGTGTTGATACCTTTTTGGTGGGAATGGCTGTTGGTTTTGATACGATTTGCTTTAACGTTTTAGAAGAAATTAGAAAAGAGATACCAATAAAAATAATAGCATGCATTCCTTGTCCTAATCAAGATAAAAACTTTTCTTTATCTCAAAAAAGAGAATATGAGAGAATGAACGACGTTAGTGACAGGCGATTGCTTATTAGTAAAAGTTATACAAGTGGCTGTATGTTAAAGCGAAACAGATTTATGGTAGATAACAGTGACTATCTAATTTGTTATTTAAGGCAAAATAGGGGTGGAACTTTTTATACGGTTACTTACGCAAAAGAGAAAAATAAAAATATAATAAAAATATAAAAACTCCGAAAGTTCGGAGTTTTTTGTTTGTAAATTTATTAACCGTTATCGTTTTTTTACGACAATTATAGGTCTTTTTGGTCAATACCTGATAAGAAGGTTTTAAGCTTAATGCTCTTTGGCTCTTCAAAAATTTGCTTAGGTGTTCCAATTTCTTCCACCTTTCCGTCAGCCATGAACACAACCTTATCAGAAACGTTTTTAGCAAAGCCCATTTCGTGAGTAACAATTATCATAGTTCTATCTTTTTCTTTTAACGATTTAATAACTTTCAAAACCTCGCTAGTAAGTTCAGGGTCTAGTGCAGAGGTCGGCTCGTCAAAACATAAAACCTTTGGTTTTAATGCTAAAGCTCTTGCAATAGCAACTCTTTGGCATTGCCCACCAGAGAGTTCACAAGGATAAGATTTAGCCTTTTCAGTTAGACCAATCTTTTCTAAAAGCTCTATTCCCTCGGCCTTAATTTCTTCTTTGCGTTTATTTAAGTAGTTTTTAACAGCTTTTCTAACCTCTAAAAAACCTAAACCTTCTGCTTTTAATGAACGTTTATATTGTTTAACCTCGTCGTTTAGCAACATTGTTGGAGCTAAAGTAATATTATCTAAAACGTTATATTGTGGAAAAAGGTTAAAAGACTGAAAAACAAGCCCAAAGTTTAAGCGTTTTTCTCTAAGCTCGCTATCAGTTAGCTTTACGTCTTGTTTAGCATCGAAAATCACTTGTCCATCAAGAGTAATACTGCCTTCATCTAATTCACAAAGAAAATTTATACAACGAAGGAGAGTGGTTTTACCACTACCAGAAGAGCCGATAATGGATAATACTTGACCTTTTTCTAGACTAAAGCTTATGTTTTTTAATACTTGAAGTCCGTCGCTAAAGGTTTTATTAAAATTTTCAATTTTTAAAAACTCCATAACCTACTCCTTATAAAAACTCATTTTCTTTTCAAGGTAAGAGAAAAGTAGGGTGAGTGCACCGTTAAAAATCAAATAAAATATAGCCGCATAAAGTAGTGGCGAAATTATAACAAATTCATTTACCAAGCCTTGTGCCGAAGTATATAGGTCAATAACACCTGCAACTGAAGCTAATGCCGTGTCCTTTACAAGAGTTATAACTTCATTACTAACGGGGGCAAGCGTCTTTTTTACCAACTGAAACAAAATAACCTGCTTAAAGATTTGACCTTTGGTCATACCTAAAACCTTGCCAGCTTCGTATTGACCTTTGGGAATACCATCGATTGCACCACGAAAGATTTCTGAAAAATAGCAAGCGTAGTTAATAATAAATGCAACGCAAGCATAGGCAAATAATAGGTATTTCATTTTCTTAATACCAAAAAACGCCATTATTTCAAGGTTAGTTATTCTAAATCCATAATACGCTATAGAGGTTATAAGTAAAACTTGTAGCATTAAAGGAGTTCCTCTGATAATCCAGACCAACCCCCTGCAAAAGCCTTTAACAGGCAAAAATTTCGACCTAGAGCCGAAAGATATTAATAATCCGAGTGGTAAAGAGATTAATAGGGTTATGGCAAACAGCAAAACTGTATTGCCAAACCCACTAATCAATTTACTAAATAATATATCAAAAGTCATTTATATCGTTTGTTTAGTTTTATTAAATAAGTTAAATTAGCCTTCTAAAGAAATGTAGTAGTTAGCCATTACAGAGTCAATAACGATAACTTGTAATGTTCCAGTCTTTAACTTATTGAAAGCGTCAAGCTGAGAGGTGCATTGAACGTATTCGCCACCAATATTTTCACTTTCGATTATTGCTTCACCAGCAGAGCCTTTTTCAGCACCTACAATAGCTTCAGCCATACTAGCAACGTCGGTGTAAATTTGGGCCGTTTCACTCATTATAACAGCAACCTGCTTATTGTATAAATAAGGAACAGAAATACACATATTGTCTAATCTTTCTTGAGTAATAGTCATACCATTCCATACTAAGTCAATCGTGCCGTTTTCAAGGTCGAGTTCTTTTGCAGACCATTCAATCTTAAAGAATTCAACTTCAATATTGGTTGAATATGTTTGGTTTAAGTAGTTAAATACTGCTTTTGCGAGGTCAACGTCGTAGCCCTTTGTGGGAACTTCATCAACAACGTCGTATGCGATTGGAGCAAAAATGGTGTAACCAATTACAATTTTACCTCTTGAAACAACAGCGTCCCAGCTACCGTCAGTTGCATTCACCTTAGGGTTAGCAGTGTTGTTATTAACTGCAATTTCACTGTTTAAGCCGTATGCAGAAGCAACCGTTTGCATTTCGTCATCAGCAATAGCTATCAATGCTTCGTTAATCTTAGAAATTAAAGCGTCGTTGCCTTTCTTTGCTGCAATACCATATTCTTCTTCAGCTAGAACAAGCCCGTCAACTATCATAGCTTTGTTTCTATCACCAAAACAAGCAGTTAATCCCATAACTGCACCTAAGGTTAACACTAGCGTTAACATAAATACTAAAATCTTTTTCATAATTTTTTCTCCTAAAAAATTTACTTTATCGCTTTAGTTTAATAAAGTATCTTTATTATACTTTACTTTGCTAAAGAGGTCAAGCGTTTTAGCATAATTTTTTCAAAAAAGCTAAAATTTTTATTATTATATATAATGTAATGGAGGAAAAGAGAAAAACAAAAAAGGCGTTTATCAAAAACGCCTTTTTATTTAACTAAAAGATATTAGTCGTTTTTAGCAAGTCTTTTGTAAGACTCAAGTCTTTCCTTGCTATCCTTTTCGGTTTTTTCAAACAAGCCTTCAGCGAGTTCAGGACGTGCTTTCATAAGTGAAGCGTATCTGGTTTCGCCAAGTAGGAATGACTTGTAATCACCGGTAGGCTCCTTGCTGTCTAAGGTAAATGGATTTTTACCAGCATCAACAAGCTCAGGATTGTAACGATATAATTGCCAGTATCCACAATCAACAGCCTTCTTCTCTTCGTCTTGCGACTTCATCATGTTAATACCGTGGTTGATACAAGGTGCATAGCAGATGATTAGTGAAGGTCCATCATATTTTTCAGCTTCAATTAAAGCGTTGATGAGTTGTTGCTTGTTAGAACCCATTGAGCATTGTGCAACGTAAACGTAACCGTAGCTCATGGCCATCATACCAAGGTCTTTCTTCTTAATTCTCTTACCAGCAGCAGCGAACTTAGCGATAGAGCCGGTAGGAGTTGATTTACTTGCTTGACCACCAGTGTTAGAGTAAACTTCGGTATCAAGAACTAGAACGTTAACGTTTTCGCCAGAAGCTAGAACGTGGTCTAAACCACCGTAACCGATGTCGTAAGCCCAACCGTCACCACCGAAAATCCAGATAGAAGGTTTAACTAAGCAGTCTAAGTTGCCCTTAATATAGTCAAGTCCTTCAGCAGTTTCAGTCTTTAACGCTTCCTTAACCATTTCAGAAGCAACCTTGCTCTTTTCAGCATCTTCCTTGTCAGCTAGCCAAGCAGCGAAAGCAGCATTGGTCTTTTCGTTTACGCTATCAAAGGTAGCACGCATATCTTCTTCAATTTTAGCACGACGAGCCTTCATAGCAAGGTTCATACCATAACCGAATTCAGCGTTATCTTCGAACAAGCTGTTTGCCCAAGCAGGACCTCTGCCTTCTTTATTAGTTGTGTATGGGCAAGTAGGAGCAGAGCCACCGTAGATTGAAGAACAACCCGTAGCGTTTGCTACTATCATTCTGTCACCAAATAATTGGGTGATAACCTTAACGTAAGGAGTTTCGCCACAGCCTGCACAAGCACCCGAGAATTCAAACAATGGCTTGCTGAATTGGCTTCCCTTAACAGTAGACTTCTTGCAACCAGGGCAAGCTGAAACGTCAACTTCAGGAAGTGCTTCGCTATATTCATAGTTAACAGTTTCTTCTTCAACAATTGAGCCGAATGGAACCATTGTGAGCGCCTTTTCTTTTGCAGGACAGATGTCTGCACAAACGCCACAACCCATACAGTCTAGGGGAGAAACTTGCATTCTGTATTCATAACCCTTGTTACCAATCATAGCTTTTGTAGCAAAGCTTTCTGGTTTATCAGCACCCTCTGCAACAACAGCAGGTCTGATACAAGCGTGAGGACAAACGAACGCACATTGGTTACATTGAATACACTTATCTTTATCCCACTTAGGAACGTTAACTGCAACGCCACGCTTTTCGAACTTAGTTGTTCCGGTAGGCACAGTTCCGTCTGCATTAAATGCAGAAGAGGGGAGCTTGTCACCTTCTAATACTAGAATGGGGTGAACGATATCCTTAAAGTATTCGTTATTAGCAACAGCTGCCATAGGAGCACCCGTTTCGATAGTCTTCCAAGAAGCAGGAACGTCAATCTTAATGAGGTTTGCTGCGGCAGAATCAATAGCGTTGTAGTTCATTTGAACGATAGCATCGCCCTTCTTTGCGAATGACTTGTAAGCCATCTTCTTCATATATTCTACTGCTTGGTCGTAAGGAATAATGTTTGCAACCTTGAAGAATGCAGATTGTAAAATGGTGTTCGTTCTACCACGTAAACCTAATTCTGCTGCAATCTTAATAGCATCGATAACGTAAAGGTTAATGTTCTTGCTAGCAATATCTCTCTTAACGCTTGCAGGCAATACGTCCTCTAATTCCTCAGCTGATTTTGCAGAGGTGTTAAATAAGAACGTTCCGTTTTCCTTAATATCGCCTGTCATGTTGTAACGGGTGATGTAAGATGGGTTAGAACATTGAACGAAGTCTGCTGCGTCGATTAGGTATGCAGATTGAATTGGGGTGTCACCAAATCTTAAGTGAGATACGGTTATACCACCAGACTTCTTAGAGTCGTAGAAGAAGTAACCTTGAACGTATTTATCGGTGTGGTCACCAATGATTTTAATTGAGTTCTTGTTTGCACCAACCGTTCCGTCAGAGCCTAAGCCCCAGAACTTACAAGAAATAGTGCCTTTTGGTGCTGCATCATATTTATATGAGAAATCCAACGAAGTATTGGTAATATCGTCGTAAATACCTACTGTAAAGTGGTTCTTAGGAGTGTCTAGCTCTAAGTTCTTGTATACAGAATAAATCATAGAAGGATTAAATTCCTTGCTACCTAAACCGTATCTACCACCAACAACCTTAATGTCTGACATACCCTTTTCAAGAAGAGCTGAGCAAACGTCTAAGTATAAAGGTTCACCGAGTGAGCCAGCTTCTTTAGTTCTATCTAAAACAGCAAGCTTTTTAACCGTCTTAGGAAGAGCAGCAACAAAGCTGTCGATTGCAAAAGGACGGTATAAACGAACTTTTAATAGACCAACCTTTTCGCCTTCAGCGTTCATCTTATTGATGGTTTCTTCAACTGCGTCTGCACCACTACCCATCATTACAACAACGTTTTCAGCATCTTCAGCACCAACGTAATCGAATAAGTGATAGCTTCTGCCGGTAAGCTTGTTAACTTTGTCCATCATCTCTTGAACGATAGCAGGTGTTGCTTCGTAGTATTTATTAGCAGTTTCTCTGTTTTGGAAATAGATATCAGAGTTTTGTGCCGTGCCACGTTGAACAGGGTGTTCTGGGTTAAGAGCACGTGCTCTAAAGTCTTCAATATCCTTCATATCAACAAGTGCTTTCATCTCTTCGTAATCAATAACGTCGATTTTGCTTACTTCGTGGCTAGTTCTAAAGCCGTCAAAGAAATGCAAGAAAGGAACTTTTGATTTTAAGGTAGCTAGGTGAGATACGAGTGCTAAGTCCATAACCTCTTGAACAGAGTTACTAGCAATCATAGCAAAACCTGTTTGTCGACAAGCCATAACGTCAGCATGGTCGCCAAAAATGTTAAGTGAATGTGCTGCAAGAGCACGTGCACTTACGTGGAAAACCGTAGGTAATAGTTCGCCTGCGATTTTATACATATTTGGAATCATTAGTAGCAAACCTTGGCTTGCTGTGTAGGTGGTTGTTAAAGCACCTGTTGTTAGCGAACCGTGAACTGCACCGGCTGCACCTGCTTCAGATTGCATTTCTGCAAGTCTTAAGGGTTGACCGAACATATTCACTCTGCCGGCTGCTGCCCATTCGTCTGCAACCTCTGCCATAGGAGAAGAGGGGGTAATCGGGTAGATTGCCGCTACTTCAGAAAAGGCGTAGGCTACGTGGCTGGCGGCGGTATTACCGTCGATAGTCAATTTCTTCATTTATGTTTCCTCCGTTGATAAATTGTAACAAATTTTTGCTTATATATAACTTAAGCTTATATAATTATACAACCTTAATCTAGATTAGTCAATTGAAAGATAAAAATTTTTTATCTATTTTGTGTTACTTGCTATCTTTTAGACAAATTTTGGAAAACTGCCTTAAAAAACTCGCAAATTGTTCAAAATTATGTTATTATATTTTTATATCTCAAAATCTAGGCTTTTTAAGGGTAGAAAGATGGCTTTTATTTCAGTTAAAAACGTTCATTATTCATACGATTCTTCTAACCACGCAATTAAAGGCGTGTCTTTTGACGTGGAGAAGGGAGAATACGTTGCAATTATTGGGCATAACGGCAGTGGTAAAAGCACGCTTTCAAAGCTCTTAAACGGACTACTAATAGCACAAAGCGGGGATGTTGTGATTGATGGACTTAGTCTTTTAGACAAGAAAAATCTTTTCGCTGTGCGTAAAAAAGTTGGAACGGTGTTCCAAAATCCCGACAATCAAATAGTTGCTTCAATTGTTTGTGATGACGTGGCGTTCGGCCCAGAAAACCTTGGAGTTAGTCGTGAAGAGATTGGAAGAAGAATTGACTATGCGTTATCTGCCGTGGGTATGCAAAAATATAAAGAGGCATCGCCCGAACGCTTATCGGGTGGGCAAAAGCAAAGAATAGCTATAGCTGGGGCGTTGGCGTTAAAGCCTGAAATATTGGTGCTTGACGAGGCAACCTCTATGCTCGACCCTGTTGGAAGAGAGGAAATTTTAGATATTGCTTCCGAGTTAAATAGAACACGAGGCGTAACCATAATAGCCGTTACGCACTATATGGAAGAGGTCTTGCGTGCAGATAGGGTTATAGTTTTAAAAAATGGCGAGATTTTAATTTCGGGCACGCCCAAGGAAATTTTTAAGGAAAAGCAATTATTAAAGAGTGCAGGGCTAGAAATTCCCCTTGCGCAATATATAGCACAAAAGCTTATTGATAACGGCGTTTTAGGCAACGGCGAGTATTTGACAGAGCAATCGCTAGCGGAGGCATTATGCAAATTGAAGTAAAAGATTTAAAATTTTCATATAGTCCCAATAGTAAAGCCTTGCGAGTTCAAGCCTTAAACGGCATAACGCTAAATATTCCCGAGGGAGAATTTTTTGGCATTATTGGGCAGACAGGTTCTGGCAAATCAACCTTTATTCAACATCTTAACGGGCTTATTAAAATGCAAGAAAACGCTGGCAGTTTAGTAGTTGGCGAGTTTGACCTTGCCAAAAAAATAGATTATAAAAGGCTTCGCTCTAAAGTGGGAATGGTTTTCCAATATCCCGAGCATCAGCTTTTTGCGGAAACCGTGTTTGAGGATGTAGCATTTGGGCTTAACAATTTTTTCCCAGACCTATCTAAAGGCGAGGTGGAAGAGCGTGTTAAAACGGCCATTGAGCTAGTGGGTTTAGATTACGAGAGCGTAAAGGATAAATCCCCCTTTGATTTATCGGGTGGGCAAAAACGCAGAGTGGCAATAGCAGGCGTTATAGTTTCTCGCCCTGAGGTGCTTGTGTTAGACGAGCCTGTGGCTGGTTTAGACCCCTTGGGCAAAAGAGAATTGTTAAAGCTGCTTCACGAGCTTCATTCTAAGTTCGTTAAAACAATAATAATCGTTTCTCACGATATGAACGTGGTTTCAGAAAACTGCACTTCGGTTGCAGTATTTAAAAATGGTAAAATAGAGGCTCAAGGCACGCCTGAACAAGTTTTTGCATTAGGCGATTTAGAGCAGTCTGGTCTAGAGCTTCCTGTTACAGCATACTTAAAAAATCAAATGAAAAAGGTGGGCATCGAGCTTGATTGCGACCTTACGGTAGACGGATTTGTAAAGGCGGTTACCGACCACTTTAACGGGGGTGGCAAATGAAAGACGTAACGCTTGGTCAATACTATCCCGCTCAGTCGTTTGTTCACAAATTGGATGCACGTGTTAAGATTTTGTTGACAATTGCCTTTATTGTGGCAGTATTTTTGGTAAAAAGCTATTACTTTTTAGGCTTTGGTGCTTGCTTAGTTTACGTGGTTGTTGCATCATTGCTTACCAAAGTTCCGTTTGGTAGAGTGCTTAAAAGCATTAAGGCTGTAATATTTTTTGTTGTTTTCTCTGCGCTTTTACAGGTATTCTTTAATAAGAATGGCACGCCCTTATGGGAAGGTGGGTTTATTACCGACGAGGGACTAGTAAACGCAGGCTTTATAACCTTAAGAATACTTTTGATGGTGCTTGGTGCATCGCTGTTAACCTTAACCACTTCGCCTGTGGAGATTGCAGACGGGCTTGAAAGCTTACTTTCACCCTTAAAGCTAATAAAATTTCCCGTGCATGAGTTTGCTCTTATAATGAGCATAGCGTTGAGGTTTATTCCCACGCTTCTTAATGAAACGGATAGAATTATAAAAGCACAAAAGGCAAGGGGTGCAGACTTTGAGGGTAAAAACCTATTTAAGCGAGCAAAAGCACTTATTCCCGTGCTAATTCCTTTGCTCATCAGCTCTTTCCGTAGGGCAGACGAGCTTGCCGACGCTATGGATGCAAGGTGTTATTCGGGCAGTAAAAATAGAACCAAATATAAAAAAATGCAGGTTAGTTATCGTGACTTGCTAGCAACCGTGTTTACAGTAGGGCTTATTGTTGGCGTTGTTATGCTTAACGGTGTGTTGGGAGTTATAGTATGAAAATTAAGCTAATCGTTTGTTATGACGGAACAAATTTTTGTGGCTGGCAAATACAAAAAAACGGCGTTTCAGTGCAAGAAACAATCGAAAACGCCATATTTTCCTTAACGGGCGAAAGAGTTAAGGTAACGGGCAGTGGCAGAACTGATGCAGGCGTTCACGCTTTAGGTCAAGTAGCAGATTTTGATACTATAAGCTCTATTCCCCCAGAAAAATTTGCCTTTGCACTAAACCCTATTCTTCCTGACAGTGTAAAAATTCTAAAGAGCGAAAGAGCGAGCGACGGCTTTAACGCAAGAAAGAGTGCAAAGCGTAAAACCTACGTATACAGCTTGTATTCTAGTTTGGTAGAAAACCCCTTAAAAGAGCGATATGCAACTAGAATAGAGGGGGACTTAGACCTAGAAGAAATGAAATCGGCTTGCAAAATTATTAAGGGTAAGCACGATTTTAAGTGTATGTGTTCAACGGGTAGTGGCGCAACCACCACTGTGCGAACGATTTATAGCATAAGTGTTAAAAGGCTGGGTGATGACGTAAAAATCACTGTAACAGGAAACGGCTTTTTATATAACATGGTGCGAATTATTGCAGGAACATTAGTTGGAGTTGGGCAAGGCAAAATATCTTTAGAAGCAATAAAAGAAGCGCTAGAGAGAGGAGAAAGGCACTTGCTTGGAAGAACTCTTTCGGCAAAAGGGTTATGTTTGCAAAGTGTAAAATACTAAAAGGCGACAAAAAATAGTTAAAAAAGTTCAAGCGACCACAATATGTAGTATTAAGGGTATATAAAGTGCAAAAAACCATTAAAAAAGGCAAAAAGTAATGAAAAACGCTTGACAAAAATAGGGAAAATCTTTTATTATAGATAGGCGTTTTATAAAGGGATTTTAGGTTTTGGGATTAGCCCTCCCGCACACTATCGTGAAAGTGTAACCTTAAAGCTTTACAAACGGTTAAAATATCAAGGAGAAAAACAACATGAAAACTTATATGGCTCACGCAAACAACGTGGACAGAAAGTGGTATGTGATTGACGCAGAGGGTGTTGTATTAGGTCGTTTAGCATCTAAGGTAGCAGCAATTCTCCGTGGCAAGAACAAGCCCACCTACACACCAAACGTTGATACGGGCGATTTCGTTATAATCGTTAACTGCGACAAGGTAGTTTTAACAGGTAAAAAATTAGAAAAGAAATTCTACAGATACCACACAGGACACATTGGTGGATTAAAGGAAATTCAATACAAGACTTTAATGGCAACCAAGTCAGACGTGGCTGTTTACGAAGCAGTAAAAGGAATGCTTCCAAAGAACAGTTTAGGCCGTCAGATGCTCACTAAGCTTAAGGTTTACAAGGGCGCTGACCACAACCATCAGGCACAAAAGCCCGAGGCTCTTAAATTGTTTTAATGAGGTGTAATTATGGCAAAGACAACTACTAAGAAAAAGGTTCAATTCTGGGGAACTGGTAGACGTAAAAAGGCAATCGCACGTGTGCGTCTAATCCCAGCTGGTGATGGAACAATCACAATCAATAAAAAGAGTTTAGATGAATACTTTGGTTTAGACACCTTAAAGTTTATCGTTAAGCAACCCTTAGAGCTTTTAGGAGTAACGGCTAAATACGACGTTATCGTAAACGTAGTAGGTGGTGGCTATACTGGTCAAGCAGGCGCTATCAGACACGGTATTGCACGTGCTTTATTAGAAGCAGAAACTGATTCAAGAGCAGCTTTAAAGAAAGAAGGCTTCTTGACCAGAGATTCGAGAATGAAGGAAAGAAAGAAATACGGCTTAAAGAAAGCTCGTCGTGCTCCACAATTCTCAAAGAGATAATTTGTTTTATCAAAAATTTACGGCATTCACTATTTGTGGGTGCCGTTATTTTTTTCCATAACACGCCTAACAATGAGTTCGTGGTTTCTAGCGGTTGAAAGCATTTGCTCGTGCAAGGGCGCAAAGGTTTGTGGCTTAGAATTTTCTTGCTTTTGAGTGCTGGGTATAGCGTTGTTTGATTGCTCAAGCTTTTTAAATGCGTTAGGGTTAGCTTTGTAAAAGTCTAAAAAAGAATTTAGTAATTTAAAAACGCCGAATTTATCCATATCACCCTCCTAAAAATTCAAAAAACCCGAAAAAAATTGGAAAAAGATTTGCAAATCAAGATATAATAGGTTATAATATATAACTGTATAACTATATTATATTCTGCTAGGGTGGAAAAGTTTCCTCATTTAGCAACGGAGAATTTATGAAAAGAATTTTAAGGACTTTAATAGTGGCTATACTAGCCTTAAGCGTGTGCTTAGGATTAGTTGGCTGTGGAGATGGCGTTGGTTCTTGGCAAGGCACTTCTTTAAAAAACTGGGGAGAAGCAAAAACTCAGGGAGGAGCTGTGGTGGAAACCGACAACTATATCTACTTTATAAACGGTCTAACCACTTATACAGATGTAAACGATTTTGGCACGCCCGTAAAAGGCTCGCTAATGGTTATTAAGACTTCGGACTTTGCACAAGGAAATTTTGACAAGGCAGAAATAGCCGTTCCCAAAATTTTTGGTGCAACCGACTACAAGGCAGGCTTATACATCTACGGTGACTACGTTTATTACGGCACACCTAACGTTAATAAGGACGCTTCGGGAAATGCGGCAAGCTCGGAAATGACTTTCTTTAAGACCAAGCTTGACGGCACGGAACATAAAGAGTTGTTTACAGTTGATTCTCTTTCTAACGAATATAGAATCGTATCTTCTAGCAGGGGCGTAGAAATTTTATATTACGATGCAGAAGAAACAGCTGTTTTATCTTACAACGTTAACACTAAAGACGTTCAAACGATTGCAAAGACGGATATTAGTAAAGACGAGTCAATGACAGGCTATAAGTTCTTAAGCGTGGTAGACGGTCAACCAGTAGTAGCATTCACCACGGAAGTATACAGCGAAAAGTATTATGAAGAAAAGGCCGAAGAAGACGGATATACAAGACTTTCTTCACACGGCAAGCTATACACCTATAAGGCAGGCGAACTTGAGGCTAAGGCTGTTTTAGACGGAGAGGAGCAAGATTCACACGGTTTATCTTATAGCATAAGCTATGCTTCTGGAAACTATATCTTCTATACCGAAAGCGACCACGAAACTGAAAAGGTATACGGCACGTTGATTTCAGAGCTTGGCACTACCAACAGCAGAAAAGAGATAAACGATTCTTCGCTTTTAATTGCAACAACGCTTATTAAATCTATTGAAGAGGTTTACGTTGCGGATACGTCAACCGGAAACGTTGTAAAAACTACACTTACTGGCAATCAACAAACCATTAAAGAAACAGTAATTCTTACAGAATCAATCAGCTCGCTTGTAGACGTTTATGAAGGTTATTTATATTTTATTAACGAGGGCAAGAAGCTTGTTCGTCAAGAGCTTTCAAACGCAGATGCTAATACCGAAGTTGTTTCGGCAGACACGGTAAGTGCAACTTGGTTTGCTCCTAGATTTATCGAGGTTGGTGGCGACACCTATATCATCTATCTTGACAACAGCACGCTAGGCTCTAACTACCTAAAGGCTATTAACATTGACAAGAGCGATTTGACAGAAGAAGACACCGATAACGACGGCAAGAACGATGCGTTCTACTTTGACGGCGGAAAGACTTTAGGTCAAATGACGCCCGTTGATGAAGCTAAAAAGGCAACTCAAGCATTAAGCACTGCAACTGCAAAAACCGAGCTTAGCTACGATGTTGATGACCAAGGAAATATCGTGTTTGAAGAATTCGACAAGCTAATCGAAGCTTATAATTCTTTAAGCGCAGAAGCAAAAGCAACGCTTAGCGACAGCTTTACCACTAAGTTTGAACAAGTTAAAAAAGCAGTAAATATTTCAAAGATTTACTTTAAGCTAAACGGTATTCACGATTTTGATATTAAGGAAGAGGTTTCTCAGGCTTATAAAGACGCATATGCAGAGGCTAAAACGGCTACAAACGCATACACGACTGAAGAGTTTAGCTCTATTAGAACCTATATTCCTAACAATCTTAAGTATGAATATCAACAAGCTAAAAAGCTTTTAGAAGACTAATCTAACTAAAATAAAAAGCACTCGAAAGAGTGCTTTTTTTGTTTGCTTTATATGCTTTCAGCCTTTATTATTTTTCCTTTAAAAGCTTTTTTATGTTTTTTTGTTACGCTGTCACGCTCTGCTTTAGAAAGATGAACAGTCACTATTGTAGAGCCGCTACCTGTCATAAAAGCTTGCTCATCTTCTAGCAGCAAAAGAGTTTTTTCTATATCGGGATTAAGCTTTATTGCTGGCTCGGTTAAATCGTTTTTAATTAACTTTATTGCTTTTTCGCCATCGCCCTCAATCAGTGTTTTTTTCATTTGTTCTGCTTGAGGCTGTAAGCAAAGCTTAAGCTCGTCTAGTTTAGAATATACCTTTTTAGAAGAGCTAACGATACCACTTACAAACAAATTAAAGTAAAGCTTAACGTTTGTGTTAAAGCTTTCAACTTGTTCGCCAAAGCCCTTAAGCATTGCCCAGCCATTTTTAAGCATATACGCTGTGTCAGAGCCTAGTGCAGTAACAAACTTATAAAGGTCTGCGTCCGTTTGATAAAGCTCGTTCATGCCGATAGCAACGCCTGCAATATCTGCTGAAGAGCCACCAAGCCCACCACCAGCACCGATTTTCTTTTTAATAATAATATCAACGCCTTTTGTTTTAAACTGACCACTAAAGTTTTTAGCCGTTTTATAAGCCGTATGCTCTAGCAAAACGCAGTCAGCCCTAGCACCACGTTGATATAATCTAATTTTATCATCCCTTCTTTTTTTTAGTTTTATCTTGTCGTAAACGTTAATAGCTGTAACTACCGAATTTAAGGTGTGGTAGCCGTTCAAAGTGCCTGTCACGTCCAATACAAGATTGATTTTTAAGGGGATTTTTAAGGTTGTCTTTCGCATAATATTTCCTTTATGATTGTCTATAAATTACTATTCTTTCCTTACCTGTTAGGGGGAATTGTAAATCCTTATTAGTGGCAACAAGGCTTTCTGGCGAAACGTTAAGGCGCTTAGACAACGACCACAAGCTTTCGCCTTCAAGAGCAATATAAACGCTAATTGCATTGGTTACCTTTGGTTTTTCGTTAAGGGTAATAACCTCAGCAAGATAGTTTAAGCACTTTTTTTGTTTTAGATGAATTGCAAAACAAAGCTTGCAATCAAGCTCGATAGCTCCTCCCGACATTCTACAGCCTTGCTCAAAGCACTTGCATTCTATTTGATAATCACAGTCAGGGGGGAGAATACAATCGGTTTCAAGTGTAAAGGGGGCTTCTAGCTTTCTAGTAATAAGTTTATTTTCACCGTCACGCAAAAACGCCGTTGCGTAAATAAGTCCTGAAAAAACTAAACCGTTTGAAGAGTTTTGTGTTTCTAAAATTTCAACCTGCTCGCCACTTAAAGCTAAAAGCTTATATTCGGCATCAAGCTCGCCTTCTCCAAGTCTAGTGCTTAAAGTCCTTTCGTAAAATCTAGTTTCTAACGGCTCAACGTATTCGGCACACTTTTTGGTAAGCTGAATATCGCTGTCTAAAGAAAACAAGTCAGAAGCAATAGAGGTTGTGTTAACGCAGAATGCTTCAGCAGTAAACTTTAGTGTTAGGGCAACGTTGATAACGCTTTTGCTTGCAGAGGTATCTACGGCAACGTCTGTTTTAAGTGAACGCTCACGCACGGTTGCAACGGCAAAGTTCACGGGCATGGCCTCTTCACACTCGATTTCTACCCTGAATGGAAGAACTTTATTTTCTCTTATTATATCGTGATTATCGCCACTTTGCAATACTACTTGGCAAATTTCTGCTTCCCCGTCAACAATAATCGTGCCAACGCCACACTGAACAGCTGTGATTTTTGCGATTGCTCTTTGTGAAAGAACGCTTTCAATAGCATAGTCTAATTCAAACTCTTCTTCAATTGGGTAAAGGCTTTCTCTTATTCCAAGGCTTTTAACCGACTGAACCTCTGTATTATTTACAATATAGTCCTCGCCACCAGATATACACTGGTGGGTTTGGCACTCGGTAAAGCTGGCTTTAATAGTAAGAGTTGCACCAACCCCTAGCTTAACGCCACCTGCATCAGCTTCGGTTTTTTCTAAAACAACGTCTGTAAAAAGCCTGCAATCGTGGGGGATTTCGCCCTTGATATCTCCTGCAAAATCAGCACAGCATTCGCATTTGCTAATCTCACCCAAATCGTTTTCAAAGCAAACAAAAAAATTAACTTTTCCCGAAAAATCAACACCGTTATCAGTAATTTGGTCCTTAATTATAACGGGAACTGCGTTAATCGATAAAATTCTAGAGGTTTGCTCGGTTGAAATATCCGTTTTGCACTCTGCTTTAATGGTAGTGCTAAGCGTTTTTTGTGGTTTATTAAGTTTAACGTCCAAAAGGTGTGGTTCTCTCATAAACAGCTCCTAATAATGCTTTTTGTTTTATGATATTCGCTACCTTTTGAAAATATGATAAAAGCACGCCGATTGGCGTGCTTTTAAATGGTTAAATTACTTTCTTTAAGTTTTACTTTTCCACAAAGATACTCAGAATACGAATAACTCGTCTTGCCCTTAAAGGACAGGTCGGCAGGGGTAACCTTAAACAATGCGGGATAAACGCCCGTAAGTTTTCCCTTAAATGCTTGTCGCTTGTTTCTTCCAAGCTCAACAACAACGTCAACGTCCTTAAGATGAAGGCTAGCTATAGTTTTCTTTACTTCGGTTAGGGTTAGGGAAGTTTTTATCATATCCCATATATACCCGTATTAGAAGTTTTTATTCCTCATCTTCTAAATCTTCTTCGTATTCGTCCTCATCGTCCTCGTCGTAATCTTCAAAGTCAGAAGCGTCTACCTCAGGAATATCAAAGTCGTCATCATCATTAGCAATAATTTCGTCCTCTTCTTCCTCTTCGTCATCAAACATCTCGTCGCCCTCTTCTTCAGCTAGGCGAGATAGCGATAACATTTCTTCGCTTTCCTCTTCTTCTTCCTCTTCCTCGTCAATATATTCTTTCCACGAGTCATCATCAACGTTAACGTCCGGCTCTTCCATAGATAAAAGCTTTAAGCAACCTTCACAAAGGGTTTCACCCGGCTTAACGTAGTTGATTCTGCAACGAGAACAAAGTTCAGCATTCTCTTGCTCCTCATCAACTTCATCAATATCGTCTATTGCAAAGATGAGCTGAGGACCTTTTTTTAATTCAGCCTTGCATACGTCGCAATATTCTTCGCCCTTTTTGATGTAGTTAAGCTCGCATCTAGGGCATCTAATCCAATCACCTGGCATAGTTATCTCCATATATCATATATATTTATTCTCTTAACATCTTGCCACTCACGTTTTTGCTTTGTATATTATATATACATATGGAACATTTGTAAACTGTTTTAGCGTAAGTTTTTAATTTTTTTACTACTTTTTTACAAAAATTATATAGTTTTATGCTTTTTTATGCACGTTCAAGCAACATTTTATCGGCAACTAGTGCAATGAATTCGCCATTCGTTGGTTTTTCAGCACCCACGTAAGCTCTAACGCCTAATATATTGTTTATATAGTCAATTCTGCCTCTGTTCCAAGCCACTTCGATAGCGTGGCGAATGGCACGCTCTACCTTAGAAGGAGTGGTTTGATATTTTTCGCTGATAGAGGGATAGAGCTTTTTTGTAATATTGTTTATAATTCTAGGGTCTTCAACAGCCATTTTAACGCCCTCTCTTAAAAAGGAATAGCCCTTAATGTGTGGGGGAATGCCCACGTTAATAAAGATGTTGCTTATCTTTTCTTCTAAAGAAGTGCGTTTAACTTTGGTTTCTTTTAAATCTTCTTCTAAATAAAAATCCTTAAGATGTTCGATTAAAGATTGAAAGTTTAATGGTTTAGCAATAAAATATCTTGCGCCCTCAGAGATTGTTTTATGTATAATCTCATCACCACACAATGCACTAGCAACTATTATCTTTGTCGAAAGGTTTAAGCTCTTTAATTGCTTAATTACCGAAAGCCCGTCACTGCCCGATAAAACAAGCTCGGTAATTAAAAAGTCGGGGTTGCATTCAGAAATTTTACTAACGGCCTCCGCACCGTTTTCAGCCATTCCGACCACCTTAAATTCTTCACACTCGTCAAATTTTGTCTTTAGCAAATCGTTGGCTTCTTTGGTGTCTAACAAAAAGACCGTTTTGTAATTCATAAATACCTCCACAAATAGTGTAATTATATTTTACTACTAAGCTTAAAACATAGCAAGTATTTTTGAACAAAAATAATTCAAAAATGTCGAAATGTATAAAAATGCAAAAACATTAGTAAAATAAAGGCGATTTTGCGCTAATAAAACCAAATAAAAACGAACAAATCAGTGAAAAAACTAATTTTGAACAAAAATGTGACAATTTTGGACAAAAACCAACAAACAAAAAATCCTCCTGATTATTCAGGAGGATTTAGCTTTGGTTAGGCTTGATGGCGAGCGAACGCCAAGCTCTCTAGCAATTGTTCGTAGTTCATAGAGATTAAGTTTACTAAAATCCATATAATTTACCCTATAAAAAAAGTGCCGTCTTGCGACAGCACTTGTAGATACCCTCGCAAAATTGCAACAAAACCATCGTATAAAGAAACAACGGGTTGGCGAAAGTAGAGCTACCAAAATGGTATACTCCGTTGTTTCTAAAAAATACTTTTATAAAGTTTTGTTGCTCTTTTATTCTAGCACTTAACCTGTTCTTTGTCAATCTAAAAATTAAAGGTAGAGTTTGTGGAGGTATAAAAATTAAAATATCCGTCAATAAACGCTGTATACTTTTTTAACCGGAGATTTTTTATGAGAAAGCTTTGCATAATTTTACTTTTGTTATTCATAATAACTTTGACTGGGGTAGGCTGTGTTTACACTAATAATCAGGCAAACGAACAATATTTAAGAATACATATCCGAGCCGATTCTAACGATGATAATGCCCAAAGGATTAAATATGAGGTATCAAAAAAGGTTGTTGATTACTTAACTCCGTTGGTTAGTGAGTGTAAAACCAAAGAGGAGGCAGTTTTAATGTTAGAGGGCAATCTATTAAAAATAGAAGAGGTATGCAATTCCGTTCTTAAATCGGGGGGCTATAATTATACCGCTTCAGCTAGAATAGATAACGAATGCTTTCCCACAAGGGTATACGATAGCTTAACGCTAGAGCGAGGCTTTTACGATGCGTTAATAATAGATTTAGGCAGTGGAGAGGGGAATAATTGGTGGTGTGTGGTATACCCACCGTTATGCTTTGTAGAATCGAATGCAGGATACGTTTACAAGAGCAAAATTATAAGTATAATTAACGAATTTTTATTAAAAAGGGGAGAAAAACAATGAAAAAAAGATTAAGAGCAATAGTTTTTGCACTTATTATATCGTTTACCTGTTTAGGAATTGTTGGCACGGTTTCAGCTCATCAACCAACTCAAACCGTTTACGCTGCAGTGCTTAAGACGGGAAGCAGGGGTGCAGACGTTAAGACAATGCAACAAAAGTTAAAAAATTGGGGGTATTATAAGGGCTCGGTAGACGGTATTTTCGGTAGCCAAACTAAAGAAGCTGTAAAATACTTCCAAAGGCGAAACGGACTTGTTGTCGATGGAATTGTGGGAGCAAAAACTCTTTCAGCATTAGGTATGAGTTTATCCTCCTCATCTTCATCAACGCAAAAGTTTAGCGATGCAGACATTCAGCTTTTAGCCAAGCTAATCTATGGTGAGGCGAGAGGGGAAAGCTACGTTGGACAAGTTGCCGTTGGTGCTGTGGTTATGAATAGAATTAGGTCGTCCTCATTCCCTAATACAATGTCAGGGGTAATTTATCAACGCTACGCATTCACGGCTGTTGATGATGGGCAAATAAATCTAACGCCAAATGCTACGGCTAAAAAGGCTGCTCAAGACGCAATAAACGGTTGGGACCCAAGCTATGGTGCAATTTATTATTATAATCCTGCAACAGCTACAAGCTCGTGGATTTTCACACGTCAAACAACGGTTACTATAGGTAATCACGTTTTTGCAAAATAAGGAGGGACTATGGAACAAAAAACCAATTCAGCATTTATTAAAGCCGAAAAGGCTTCGGGCGAGAGAGTGGAAACAACTGAAAACTCTAATCGTGCTGAACAAATTCAGCAAACTAGAATTAAAACCTTAAAAACCGAAGAGCGTGCAAAACGTATTGCTGATAGACGCTTAAATAGACAGCGTAAAAGACAGAACAAGGCTCAAAAAC
The DNA here is from genome assembly GCA_045653205.1 of Christensenellaceae bacterium. Taxonomy (GTDB): domain Bacteria; phylum Bacillota; class Clostridia; order Christensenellales; family Borkfalkiaceae; genus UBA1259. The sequence continues at coordinate 20,507 of JAZOLT010000001.1, forward strand.
GCAATTCCGATAGGACGGTAAAGAATAAAGGTTGGCTTGCGGCAGTAATCTCGTTGGGCGTTTGCTCGCTCGTTTTATTAACTGTTCTAACTATAATTTTAATTACTCCCTCAAGCGAGGGCGTGGCGTTAGAGAGCAGTTATAGGAAAGCTTTTTATGATACGGTAGACCAAGTTGACAACATAGACCTTAATTTATCTAAGGTTTTAGCTTCTAAGGACACTAAGTCCATGCAGGTATATTTAACCGACCTTGCAATTAATAGTGAGCTTTGCGAAAATGACATTTCAGAGCTTCCACTAAAGGATGAAAACAAATTCTACACGGCTAAGCTAGTTAACCAAATTGGTGACTTTGCTAAGTATTTAAATAAAAAGCTTATAGACGGCGAGCCTATAAGCCAAGACGATTATCAAACGCTAAAAAGTCTTTATGCTTATAATCTTCAGCTTAAAAACGCTCTTGGCGACATGCAAAATGAAATGGGTGGAGATTTTTCGTTTAAAGAAGTATCTAGTGGAAAAAAAGGCAGTCCTGTTATAAAGGGTTTTGAACAACTTCAAAATATGTCTATTCAGTATCCCGAATTAATTTACGACGGTCCGTTCTCAGACGGGCTAGATAATCGTGAGGTTAAGGGCTTAAAGGGTGCTTCCATTACTCAAGCAGAAGCAACCGACATTTTTAAGCAAGTATTTGCAAAACATAAGCTTGAAATGGTTAAAGCTCAAGGCGAAGTGAATTCTTTAATTCCTTGCTATGCCGTTTCTGGCGAGCGTGATGGAGAGGTGCTTTATGCTCAATTTACTAAAACGGGTGGCGATTTATTGATGTTTGCTTATTCTGGTAGCTGTAAAAAAGTAGATTTTTCTGAGGACTACGCCACCGAGAAAGCTTTAGAATTTTTAGAGAGTGTTGGCTATACAAATCTAAAGCCCGTTTGGATAAATCTCGCTAACAACGTTTACACCATTAACTTTGCATACGAGCAGGATGGCATTATTGTTTATTCAGATTTAATTAAGGTTAGAGTGTGTGCCGAAACCTCTATGGTTATTGGCTTAGAGGCTTCCCTCTATATCATAAATCATACAGCCAGAACCATTGAAGGTGCAAAAATTAGCTCTACGGTTGCTAAAAGTAAGTTATTTAACGATATGGAAGTGGCAACAACTAGATTGTGTTTAGTGCCTATTGGTAACTCTAGCGAAAAGCTTTGCTATGAATTTAATTGTGATTTTAACGGTAGCACCTACTACGTGTATATTGATGCAATCAATGGTAGACAGGTTGAAATGTTTAAGGTAATAGAATCTACCGAAGGTAAATTGTTATTATAAAAAAACAACCCACCAACTCGCTTTTTGCGATGTGGTGGGTTTATTATTATCTATTTACTAGCTGATTGACGGCACGGAGTATTCTGCCATAAAGCTCTACCTTGGAGCCGTTGTTATAAACTACGCTATACCTTGAAAAATCGTATTCATCATAGTCTATTTGCCTTGCCATTCGCTTTTCAACCTGTTCTTCGGTTAAAGAAGAGCGTTCGGTTACAGCAAAAATACGTTTTTGTTTATCTCTTAATATTACTATTATTCCGTCAAAATGCTCGCTAGCCGTGCATTCAAACAACAGTGGAACTTCGATTACTGCGTCGGTTTTGAATTTTTTCATCTTCTTTAGAGTTGCTTTTAATATTAACGGTGTAGTGTAGGAATATAAAAGATTATAGTTTTTATAGTCGTTAAACACCAATTCAGAAAGCTCGGTTCTATTTATCCTTAAAAACAATTTTCCGTCCACTGCAGTTGGGAACATTTTTTGTAACTTTCTTTTTACACTGCGTTTCTTATAAAGTTCCCTGCATACTTCATCGCAAGATAGGGTTGTAAAACCTTGGGATTTTAAATAGCTTAATGCCGAACTCTTTCCGCTTCCAATTCCACCTGTTAAGGCTATAACTTTATTCTTTTTCATAATTTTTCCTATTTTGTATCATACCAACTCTTTCCACTGCCACATAGGGCCTCTAGTCGCACGGAAAGATTTGCCACGTTTTCCATTTCCTCTATCAATAATTTTTCCACTTGTTTTTGCTCGCTTATAAATGCGTCTATTATCAATTCGTCGTGTATTTGCAGTATTAGTTCTGAACTAAGCCCTTCAGCCTTAAGGCGTTTATGCACGTTTATCATTGCTAGCTTTATTATGTCTGCACTACTGCCTTGCAGTGGCATATTCATTGCTGCACGTTCGCCAAAACTCCTTAGCTGATAGGAGGGAGATGCTAACTCTTTGATATATCTGCGCCTTTTAAGATAGGTTATAGCATAGCCGTTGGCTTTGGCAAACTCCACGTTTGAATTCATATAATTCTTTACCTCAGGAAACTCCTCAAAGTATGAATTTATATATTCCTTTGCCTTAAAAGGTGGGATTTTTAGGTTTTTAGCAAGCCCGTATTCGCTTATTCCGTAAATTATGCCAAAGTTTACTGCCTTTGCTCTAGAACGCATCTCTTTGGTAACCTCGCTAAGCTTAACCCCAAACACCTTTGATGCCGTTTGGGCGTGAACGTCTTTGTTATTATTAAATGCTTCAATCAAGCTAGGGCAACCAGAAAAGCAAGCCAAAAGCCTTAACTCTATCTGTGAATAATCTGCGCCTATTAGTATTCTATCTTCTGCTTTAGGCACAAAAAACTTCCTTAATTCCTTGCCCTCCTCATCTCTAACCGGTATGTTTTGCAGGTTAGGTTCTTTAGAAGAAAGTCTGCCCGTTGAGGTAACCGTCTGATTAAACGAGGTGTGAACTAGCCCCGTTTTTTTATCAATTAGTGGCTTAAAGCCCTCAACGTAGGTCGAATAAAGCTTTTGTATACGCCTAAACTCAAGTATTAAGGGGATAGCGGGGTGGCTATCCTCTAGAGCTTCTAACACCTCTGCATTAGTTGAATAGCCAGTCTTTGTTTTCTTGCCTTTGCCAATTTTAAGTTTTTCAAAAAGCACCTCGCCAAGCTGTTTTGGTGAGTTTACGTTCAAAGTTGGCTCGTTAGTTAATTCTCTAATATTCTTTTCTAAATTAAATAGCCTTTCGTGGTAGCTTTCGCCTGCTTTTGTTAAGCTATCTAAGTCTACCTTAAATCCAGAGCATTCCATATCAAACAGCACGTCTGCAAGTGGAAGCTCAACATCGCTATAAAGCGAAAGTGTATTTTCGACCTCTAATATTTTATAAAGCTCATTAAAAATTTCATAGATTGCTTGGGCAGGGTGCTTAATATCTTTGTCGTATTTTAAGCATACGTCCACAAGTTTTTGCGACGCATCGTAGTCCGCAAGATATTTTACAAGCGATAAATCGTGGCACTCAAATTTTGGACAAGAGCCAAGATTGTCGAATATCTCGTGTCGCAAATCCTTTTTGCTAAAAACTATTGCCTTTGTTTTGGTTAAAAAATCTTTTAAGCTTGAATAAGCGAGGTTTAAGCTTATCCCTTCGTCAAGCAAGGTTCTTGCAATGGGGGTTTGAAATTCAACCCCGTTAGAGTATAAAAATAAAGCGCTGTCGGTTAAATGCACGCTACATGGCGAACTAATATTGCTAAAATAACTTAGGTCGTCAGTTTTTTGATACGTAACCGATATTTTTGTATCTTTTTGCTCTTCGCCAACGCTTTCTTCGGCAACGAAAAGGCTTTCCTTTGTATATAATGACTTAAACTGAAGCTCACTAAATAGTTTTTTTACCTTGCTATCTAACGGGAAGGGGAATTTTAGCTGGTCTAAGCTATATTCAATTCCACAATTGACGTTAATTGTGGCAAGTTCTTTAGAAAGGTAGGCGTTTTGCTTTTCAGTAATCAGCTTTTCCTTTAACTTGCCCTTTATTTGTTCAATGTTTTCATAAACCCCGTCTAGTGTTTTATATTCGCCAAGCAGTGCTTTGGCTGTTTTTTCACCAACGCCTGCTACACCGGGAATATTATCTGAGGCATCGCCCATAAGTGCTTTTAGGTCGATTACTTGTTCAGGATAAATTCCCATTATATCAAAAAAGGTATCTGGGGTTAGCGCCTCCGTTTCAGTAATGCCACGCTTTGTAAATAAAACGGTGGTTGAACTGTCTACAAGCTGAAAAGAATCTCTATCGCCCGTCACTATATACGTGGGCAGAGTTGTGTTATTTGCTAATGTGCCAATAATATCGTCAGCTTCTACGCCCTCTTTTTCAAGAGTGGTAACGCCCATTGCGTTTAACACTTTTTTTAGCAAGGGGATTTGTGGGCGAAGTTCTTCTGGCATAGGCTTTCTTGTTGCCTTGTAGCCTGAATACATCTTGTGTCTAAAGGTTGGGGCTTTTAGGTCAAATGCAACGCCTACGTGGGTAGGCTTAACTTCAGAAAGAAGCCTAAAATACATATTCATAAATCCGTAAACAGCATTGGTCGGCGTTCCGTCTGCTGTAGAAAGTAAAGGCATTGCATAAAACGCTCTGTTTATTAAACTGTTTCCGTCAATGAGAAGCAATTTTTCCATAAAAAACCCTTAATACGCTTGCAAAAGCAATAAAATTATGCTATTATTTTATAGCAATCAAGCAAGCTAGTATTTTCTAACAAGTATTATTACTAATATTTTAACAAAAATACTTGATATTTGCAACCGTTTTACAACAATTGCCGCTGTGGTGAAACTGGCAGACGCGCTGGACTCAAAATCCAGTGGGCTAATACCCCGTGTCGGTTCGAGTCCGACCAGCGGCACCAAAAATAAAAAAGTCCTTTTAGGGCTTTTTTATTTTTGCCTCTGGTCGACTGATGAGAAACGACGGTTCGGACGTCATATGACGGGCTTGCCTTGATGGGCAAAGTGTTGGTGCTTGTCACCAACGCCCCGACCAGCGTAAAGAAAATTAAATTGCATAAACATAGGGTAGGCTTAGGGCTTTTTTATTTTTGCCTCTGGTCGACTGTAAAAATTAGAGCATTATGAATAAGATTATAAAAATCATTTTGAATAATTTTTACGATATGATAAAATATAAAAAAGGTTACGGAGATTTTTATGAAAATTTTGCTTGGCAAATATAGAAATTTTTACAAAGCGAATTTACACTGTCATTCAACCTATTCTGACGGGTGCTTAAACGTAGAACAACTTAAGCAAGCGTATAAGGCTGAAGGTTACAGCATAGTTGCTTTTACCGACCACGAGCATTTAATTGACAATTCACACCTAAACAGCGAAGATTTTTTGGCAATCACTTCTGCTGAGTTAGCTATAAAGGAAGCTCCTAAGCAATCTACCTTAAAAAACTTTATGTTAAAGGTATCTCACTTTAACATTTACGCAGTAGACCCTAAAAACACAATAACGCCTTGTTATTCTTCTATATACGACCATTACGTGAATGAAGAAATAAAGGATAAGGTAAGGTTTGATTGTGAATACGAGCGTTTCCACACACCCAAGGCCATTAACGATATGATAAAAAGATGCAAGGAAAAGGGATTTTTGGTTTCGTATAACCACCCAACCTGGTCATTAGAGAATGCTTTAGATTACGTTAATTACGAGGGTTTAGACTTTGTAGAGATATACAATTCTGAATGCTGTAAAAAAGGTAGACCAGACGACGAACACGTGTTTGACGATATGTTGCGTTCGGGAAAGAAAATATATTGCACTTGTGCAGACGATAATCATAATAGTTGTGCGTTAGACCACCCAAACAACGCATCGTTTGGTGGCTGGGTTTGTGTTAATGCAGATAAGCTTGACTATAAATCGGTTATCGAGGCTCTTAAAAATGGCGATTTTTACGCATCAACAGGGCCTGAAATTTATTCGTTAACAATTGACGGGGACAAGGTTAAAATCAATACTAGCAGGGCCAAACAAATTAGAATGACTACTTGTGGCAGAAGAGCAGAAGTTGTGAACGCTATAAAAGGCGAAACGGTAACGCAAGCAGAGTTTACTGTTAAAGAAACGGATGGATTTTTTAGAATTACCATAATAGACGGTGAGGGCAAAAAGGCATTCACTCAGGCATTTGACGTTTAAAGCTAGCAAAATTTGGTCAAAGAATTGCCAAAAACCCCCTATTGATTTATAAATAAAGACGCTTTATAATTGAGTTATGAAGCGTTTTTTAATTTTATTTTTATGTTTTGTTTTTTCTTTTTCGCTCTGTGCGTGCAACAAAGCTAACGGCGACTTAGTTTTTAGCGAGCAAGAAAGCGTGCAGGGAGGGGAGGAAAAGGAAGAGGACACACAAAACCAAGTTCAAGAAAACGCCTACGTTCATTATGCTGTGGCTACAACGTCATCGCTTAGGATAAGAAGTAATACAAGCTCAAACAGCTCAGTGCTTGGGTATTTAGATTATAACGACGGACTTTTAATTTATGGGGAAGACGGGAACTACTATAAAACGGTTTATAAGGAGAAAACCGCATACGTTCATAAAAATTATTGCAAAAAGCTTTCCATAAAAAAGAGTAGCGAAAGCGTGGAAAAGGCAACAGAACTTGGTAGCAGGCTTCTCGGCTATCCTTACGTTTGGGGAAGCCAGAGATATCATTGGGGAAACGGAGTGTTAAACAAAAACTTTGTTATGGGCGAGTTTGATTGTTCGGCATTCGTGCAGTATATTTATTATCATTCTAACAACGTTATTCTAGACGTTACTACAAGAACACAGGTTAAAAACGGCTGGGCAGTAGAAAAAAGCCAACTAAAACGTGGCGATTTAATGTTTTTTACTAACGCTAGCAGAAAGGATAAAACAGGTAACGAACGAATAGCACACGTTGCCATATACCTTGGCGAAAACTACATATTGCACACAGCCTCTGACCATGCTGTGATAGAGCCGATTTCATCTACTAGGTGGTCGTATTATATTTGCACAAGGCGAGTAGTAAACTAAAAAAGAAAAAACCTATCAATCGATAGGTTTTTCGTTTTTAAAAGATATTTTTTATTCTTGAGTAAATTGGTCTTTGCCAACGCCACAAAGTGGACAAGCATAGTCGTCAGGAAGGTTGTTAAAAGCTACGCCCTCAGCCTCCTCATCATAAACGTATCCGCAAATTTCACACACGTATTTCATAATTTCCTCCTTATTTTAATAATTCGTTAGCTAATTCTTCTAACTCTAGTAGGTTTTTGTCGTTAACAGCAGAAGTTATTTTTACTGTTGAACTTAAAAACTCAAGGTTTTTACATTTTTCAAGCATTGAACTCATAACCTTAGTTGCAACTGGTGCCCAGCTACCGTTTTCAATAAAACCGACCGTTTTATTTTGGAAAGAACGCTCTACTAAATGATTGATAAACTCACGCATATATGGAAAAATTTCATTATTATAAGTGGTTGTTGCAAGAACGATTTTACCGTAACGGAAAGCATCTTGTACAGCTTCAGCCATATCGCACCTTGCTAAATCGTTAACAACTACTTTGCTTGCACCCTTGCTCTCTAGTTTATCCCTTAAAATTTCCACTGCTTTTTTAGTGTTCCCATAAATAGAGGTGTAACAAATTAAAACTCCCTCACTTTCTATCTTGTAGCTTGACCAAGTATTATATAAATCCAAATAATAGACTAAGTTTTCGGTCAACACTGGTCCGTGCAAGGGGCAGATTGTTTTAATGTCTAGATTAGCAAGCTTTTTAAATAATGCTTGAACCTGTGCACCGTATTTACCAACTATGCCAAAGTAATATCTTCTAGCTTCACAAGCCCAATCCTCATCGTTGTCTAACGCACCAAACTTTCCAAAGGCGTCAGCCGAGAACAATGTGTTATCCGTCTTATTAAAGGTCATTATAACCTCTGGCCAATGCACCATAGGGGCAGTGACAAAGGTTAAAAGGTTTTTTCCTAGGCTTAACTCACTACCGTCTGAAACAGCAATCTGGCGAGAAGAAAAATCAGTTCCTAAAAAGTTATTCATCATAACAAAGGATTTGCTGTTAGAAACGATTTTAGCTTCAGGGAACTTGTTTGCAAACTCTAATATGCAAGCCGAGTGGTCAGGCTCCATATGAGAAACTATTAGATAATCTGGTGCTTTACCAGCTAACACCTCATCTAAGTTTGAAAGCCATTCGTTGCAAAAATGCTTGTCCACTGTGTCGAAAACAGCGATTTTATCATCAATATAAACGTAAGAATTGTAAGCCATGCCATTTGGAACAACGTATTGCCCTTCAAAAAGGTCTATATCATGGTCGTTAACGCCGATATAAAATAAGCCCTTTTTTAATTCCATAATTCACTCCTAAAAAGTTTTTTATCATTATACCAAAATTTCAAAAATTTTACAACTGTTGTTAATATTTGGTCAATAAAAAATTTATACCAAATACTTGATTTTTTATGCAAATTAAAATATAATAAAGGGGTGAGAAAAAATCGCTAAAGAAAAAAAGAGAGTTCTCTGGGGGGAAGTTATGTATCAATTATTTTGCGATTCAAATTGCGAGCTTTGGCACGAGGTTATTGATGAGTTAGGCTTAAACGTTATAAAAATGCCATACACGATAGGAACGGAAGAGTTCTTTTACGATATGGGCAAGGCTCACGACTTCAAAGGGTTCTTTGATGGAATGAGAGGGGGCGCAGTTCCCAAAACTTCGGCAATTAACGAGTATGCTTATACCGAATATTTTGAGCCTGTTTTAGCAAGAGGCGAGGATATATATTACATATCGTTCTCACATCAAATGTCGGCAACCTTTAATGCAATGAACAGTGCGATTGAAGCCTTAAAGCAAAAGTATCCTGAGCGTGAGATTAGGGTTAAAGATACAAAGCGAATTTCTATGGGCTGTGGTCATATAGTTTATTACGGTGCATTAAAGTATCGTGAGGGCGTTTCTATGGACGAGTTAGATGCTTACTTAGATGAGTTGATAGAGCATAACGCAACCTATTTTGTAGTAGACGACTTAACTTATTTACATCGTGGTGGCAGAGTTTCTGGTGCTGCAAAGGTGGTTGGAAACCTTTTGGGTATTAAGCCAATGCTTTGCATAAACGATGAGGGAGTAATTGTTAACATAGACAAAGTAAAGGGCAAGAAAAAAGCACTTTCAACCTTACTTTCGTATATGAAAGACAGCGCAGCAGAGCTTGATAAATATAAAGTGTTTATCGTTCACGCTGACTGTGAGGATGAGGCTAACTTCCTAAAGGAAAAGGTTATAGAGCAACATCCAGAAGCAAGCCTTAGCGTTCAACCTGTTGGTCCTGTTATTGGTTCTCACTGTGGGCCTGGCACAATTGGTTTAATATTCTATGGCAAGAAAAAATAAATAAAAGAAAAACGAGTTGTCATTTTTTGACAACTCGTTAAATTTTAAAATAAAATTAATAACCAATAGATATTGCAAAAAACAGCAATAAAATCGTGCCTAAAAACATTAGTAGCTGGAATTTCCACGTCCACTTAACCCACTTGCCGTATGAAACGTTTGCTATTGATAGACCGATTAAAAGCACGGGGTTTGTTGGAAGAATGACGTCGGTAAATCCGTCTGCCATACAATATGTTAAAATTACTACAGTGGTAGATAGTCCTAAAGCTTCGGCAATGGGTAAGATAATAGGCATTATGAGCAATATCTTTGCTGAGGAAGAGCCGATAAATATTTGCAAGAACAATATTAACAAGTAGATTAACACTATACAAAGAAATTTATCTTTGCCGGTAAGTCTAGAAACAACTGCGTGCATAACGGTATCTAAAATTCCACTCTCAGTCATTATAAGCTTAACTGAGGTTGCAAGGCAAATCATAACGATTGCGGGTAACATTGCAACAGCACCACGACCTAAAAATTTGAAAGCGTCACTCTTTTTTTCGCACACGCATAGTCCAGATATTATTCCACCAAGCAAAAAGCTTACTGCAAGAATAGGAATAGCGTAGTCGGAAATAGCCCTAATTGAAGCTATTAAACACAACACCAAAAGTTGAGCCAAAAAGAAGATTATATAAGTATTAAAAAGTTTATTATCTTTTTCGCTCTCAGTTGTAAAGCTAAGGTCTAGGTTCTCAAGCTTTTTTCTATCAATATCAAAGGTTAAAGATTTTTCGGGGTGTAAAGATATTTTTCTAATATGAACAAGTAGAAAAGCACAAACGCTTATAAATACAAGAGCAAAGAATACTAATCTTAGCCAAACACCGTCTACAACCGAAGTTTTTGCAATGTCGCAAACAATGCCAACCGAGAATGGGTTGGTTATTGCTGCTGAAAAGCCAAAGCAAGCAGAAAGCATACACGCACCAAGCCCAGTTAAAGTGTCGAACCCTAGAGAGAGCATAAACACGATAATAAGGGGAAGTAAGGTGACAAGTTCTTCAAACATACCGAAAAAGCTACCGAACGCCATAAAAAGTAGGGCAGTTAGCACTACAACGAAGTGCTTTTTAGAAGAGAATTTTTTAACTGTTCTGCCGATTATTACCTTCATACCACCCGTTTTGTCTAAAAGATTAAACACGCCACTCATAATGAGTAAAAATAAACTTATGGTGATAATGGTAAGAGCGTCGGAGGAAAATAAAACTCTAACAGGTGCAGTGATTACTCGCCAGAGTGCAATGCCCTTGATTTCGCCTTGAGTGTAAGTGCCGGCGATAATCATATTCTCAGCGTCACGCTCAAAACTGCCTTGAGGAATGAACAGGGTGGAAAGCCCTGTGATAGCAATAATTCCAAGTAAGAGATAAATTACTAAAAAGAAAGATTTTTTCTCAATGCGTGAGAAAGCTTCCGTTCCCGTTTCCACTTTTTTCTTTCGAACTTTTTCCATAACTCTCTCCTAATCCGGATAAATTTCTTTTAGCATCACCGAGGCAGAGTAAAAGGTTACAGCCATTCTTTTATCCTCGGGAACAAAATACCAGATTTCTTTTCCCTCGTAAATTTCAAAGTCCTCGCCTGCACCGAATAATAAACGATAGATATTAGATAGTGGGAAGAACTTTTCTATTTTCTCGCCGTCACGAGTGCCTACGTAAGTTAATCCTTTTGCATCTAGAGTTGCAACGCCCTCGCCAGCGTGCCTTGTAAACGATTTTCCGTCAACAGACGAATGGCGAAGCTCTACTTTGCTAGATATATTAAATTTGGGTGATGAAAATTCCGATTTTAGAATTTGATTTTGCCAATTATACCATTCTTTAAGATTTTCGAACGGCTTTTTATCTACAAAAGCGTATCTGTTATCTAACGTAGCCGTCATATTACAGTTTGAACAAGTAATATCGTGACCTTTAGAATTAAGAGTATATAAAGAATTGCATTTAGGACAGCGACTTAATATGTTTTCTAAGCCCTCTGCAAGCACTTTAGATTTATACTTGATTTCGGGGTGGGCTTCAAGCCACTTAAACTCATCATAGTAAAGAGCCTCGTTAATTTTTTCTACCATAACCGAGCATTCCATATCTTTAAGCTCGCCAGCCTTAAATAAGGGCTTTAACTCTGCTTCTAAAAGTGCGCCACGTCTAACGCCCTTTCCCCACTTTGGCTTAGCAAAGTAGTCGCCACAAAGCTTAATGGTGTATACTGCAACGTTAGAGCGTTTGATAAAGCTATAAGTAGATTCTTGAATATCCTCGAGCACACCAACGGTTGAAAGCCTTGCTTCAGGCATCATAACTAAAACTCGGTTGTCAGATAAAGCCTTTAAGCAACCCTTGGCATTCTCTAGGTCAGAGGAGAACATACTCTTTGGAATACAGCCCACGCTTCTCATAAGCTTTCCTAAGCGTTTGTGATAAAAGTAAAGTCTTGCAGAAACAAAGTTTGGTTTTTCCTTTCTTAACATTCTGCCTGTATATACAAAGTCTAAAGCCGAGCCGTGATTGCATAGCACTATGCACGGTCTTTCTAAACGCTTTACTTGTTTTTTTAATCTAACCTTAATTTTTCTATCAAAAATAATCTTTGTACCAAATGCAAGAAGAGCTAAAAACGCTCCATTGGCTTTCTTAAGCTCGTGTGACTTTTTCTCACGCTTTAGCATAAAAGCGTTAACTTTCTTAAACACTTTAGACTTGTTCTTGTATAGGATAACAAGTAGTGCAATTAGCACCACAAACACGCCAACAGAGAGTATCCAGCTAGAAGCTATCGCCATATGTCCAAGCCCTACGCCAATTATAATCGAAGGGATTGCACCCACAGTGGTCAAGAAAATATATTTTGGGTAGCGAATGTTAAGCGATGCAGTAAATAAACAAATCAAACCGTAAGGGATTGCTGGTAGAAAATATAAAATAAATATAATCATAGCAATCTTGTTTGAACGTCGTGCAACTGAAAAATCAAACTCTGCGTGCGTTTCAAAGTAATTAGAAAGCGATTGACCATAAACTTTATATAGAATATACATTATGGTATTTCCAATAAACACACCAGCAAGGCAAGCAAGCCCACCTCTAACTAAGCCAAACGTAACACCTGATAGAACTTGAACAGGTTCTGCAGGGAGAAAGGCTAGCACTACTTGGAACATTGAGAGTATTCCTATACATAAATAGCCCTTAAATCCTAGTGAGGAAAGGGATTCTCTTAGTTCTTCTTTAGTAATATTGGCATTAAAGATATCCTTTAGCACTAAATGGTTTTTTCCAGAGAAAACGTAGAACAATAGTCCTATTAAAACAGCCAAAAATAAAAATCCTGATAGAACCTTTATTTTTGTTTTCTTCTTTAGTCCTTGTTTTTTATCCATAAACTTCTCCTATAGCCTTGCTATAACTTTTATATTATATCACATTTTATCCATTAGCACAATAAATTAGGCAAATAAAAATAACAGCACGAATTTCGTGCTGTTATTTATAAGCTTAGAGTTTATTTCTTTGTATTTTACCACTGATAGTTTTGGGTAATTCGTCACGGAACACAACCACCCTAGGATATTTATAAGGTGCAGTGTGGTCCTTTACGTATTTTTGAATTTCTTTCTTTAGTTCTTCAGTTCCCTCTGTGCCTTTAGTTAAAACTATGCTTGCTTTAACTACTTGACCACGCACTTCGTCTGGAACGGCTGAAACGCCACATTCTAGAACGTAGGGAAGCTCCATTATCACGCTTTCAATCTCAAACGGTCCGATTCGGTAGCCTGAAGACTTAATAACGTCGTCAACTCTACCAACATACCAAAAATATCCGTCCTCGTCACGCCAAGCTGTGTCGCCTGTGTGATATAATCCGTCATGCCAAGCTTCGTTTGTTTTATCACTATCACGATAGTATTCCTTAAACAAGCCACAAGGCACTTCTTTATCAGTGTGTATAACGATTTCGCCGACTTCACCCGTTGCAACCGGCTTTCCATCACTGTCTACAACGTCTACCTCGTATTGGGGGTTAGCCTTGCCCATAGCACCAATTTTTGGCGTTGTTCCACAAAGGTTTGCTATTGCAAGCGTTGTTTCTGTCTGACCAAAGCCCTCCATAATCTCTAAGCCCGTTGCCGTTTTGAATTGGTGGTGAACTTCGGGATTTAGTGCTTCGCCAGCCGTAGTCATGTGATGAATAGAAGATAAATCGTATTTAGATAAATCGCCACGTATTAACATTCTAAGCATTGTGGGTGGGGCGCAGAATGTGGTTATATTGTATTTTGCAAACATCGGTAATAGGTCGTTTTCATCAAACCTATCAAAGTCGTAAACAAACACAGCCCCTTCGCAAAGCCATTGACCGTAAAGCTTACCCCAAAGCGATTTTCCCCAGCCTGTATCAGAAATGGTTAAATGTAAACCGTCACGCTCGCAACAATGCCAATATTTTGCAGTAACAAAGTGACCTAAAGCGTAGGTGTGCTTATGTGCTGCCATTTTAGGATTACCCGTTGTTCCGGAAGTGAAGAACATTAACGCCGTTTCATCTCCAGAAGAACAGTTTTCTGGGCGAACGTATTTGCGAGAGAATAGGGGGTATTCCTTATTAAAGTCGTGCCAACCCTCTTTGGCATCTCCTACCATAATTAAAGTGTCAACTTGCGGGCATTTTTTAGCTGCACTTTCTGCAAACTGATAGGTGTCGCCATCAGAAGTGCAAACTATTGCTTTAACACCAGCAGAATTAAATCTGTATTCAAAATCGTGTTCTTTAAGTTGATTTGTAGCAGGTATTGCAACAGCACCTAGCTTGTGAAGAGCAACCATACAGAACCAGAACTGGTAATGGCGCTTTAGAACTAACATAACCTTATCGCCTCTTTTAATTCCTAGTGAGGTAAAGTAGTTAGCAACCTGGTTAGAAGCGTGTTTTATATCCCTAAACGAAAACCTGCGTTCATTTTTATACTTATCTAAATGAAGCATTGCAAGCTTATCGGGATATCGTTCTGATATTTGGTCAACAATGTCAAAGCCAAAGTTAAAGGTTTCAGTGTTTTTGAACTCGATTTTTTCTAACTGACCTTGTTCGTTTTCAGTAACGTTAACAAACTTTTCGCAAACGAGGTTCTCGCTCTTTTTAGCAGCCATAACGCTCTTTCTAACAACAGGCTCTTCAACGGGTTCGCCACTCATAACAACGGCAACGAACGTGCAGTCTTTTCCATCAACGGCAATCATTCCGTGTGGGGTAGAGGAATTATAGTAAATGCTATCACCCTCCTCTAAAATTTCAACGTGGTCGCCCACTTGAACTTTTAATTTTCCACTTAACACAAGGTCAAATTCTTGGCCACTGTGTGTGGTAAGATGAATGGGCTTGTTTTCGCCACTCGGTGAGTATTTATAGGTAACGTAATAGGGTTCTGCTAACTTATCCTTAAATTTAGGTGCTAGATTTGATATGTCAATTCCGTCCTCTTTAGCAGTTTCTTGACCTTGACCTTTTCTAGTTACGGTATAAGTAGTAAGCTTTGCCGAGCTTCCTTGTAAAAGGTCTGTCATATCAACGCCAAATGCTAATGCACACTTATGAATAAAGGAAAAGGGAATATCCACCTTTCCACTCTCATAAGAGAGATAAGTTTGCTCGTCAACGTCTGTTTTTTCAGTCATTTCTTTTACGGAGAAACCAATAATTTCACGCAACTCCTTAATTCTTGTTGCGATTTCCGATAACTGACTTAAAGTGTTGAATGTGTTCATTTGTTTATCCTCCTTAGAAAAATTAAAATAAAAATTCGCCTCAAAAACTTTGAGACGAATGTTAATACATACGTGGTACCACTCAAATTGCAGAAATACTGCCACTCTTTAGAGTCTATCAACTCCTATGCACTAACGTAGCATCCACGGGAAACGCCTACTCGGGTTTAAGCTTTGGGGCTTCCAGCTCGGAAGTGATAAGATTGCTACCTGTTTTTATCGGGTTTACACCACCCCCGACTCTCTGAAAAAAACCTTATGATAGAATCCGTCTTCGTCATAGCTTTTCTATTTAAGATAACTGAATTTTAACACTAATGAGTTTTGATGTCAAGCATTTTAACAAAAAAATAAAATTTTTGTAAAAAGCGAGAAAACAAAAACACACTAGATTAAAGCTAATCGAGTGTGTTTTATTTAAGTTTCTATGATTATTCGCCTTTGAAAGGTAATAAATCAACTAAGCGTGCACGCTTGATTGCAACTGCTAAAACTCTTTGGTGTTTAGCACAAACACCTGTCATACGACGGGGTAGAATCTTGCCACCCTCAGTGATGTATTTCTTTAAGGTGTTGATATCTTTGTAATCGATATCGGTTGCTTTGGATTGACAGAAAGCACAAACCTTTCTGCGTGGAATCCTTTTAACAAACTTTTTGCCTTCCTTAGATGCTCTTTCAGGAGTAGCTTCTCCCTCAGCAACTGGAGTGCTTTTAGTAATTTCTTCCATATTAAATTCTCCTAAATTTTTGGGTTAATGTTTTAGAACGGAAGCTGATTGTCATCAATCGCTTCTAATACGGGGCGCTCTTTCTTTTCAAACGTGCTTTCTTCCATTCCATCACCTTGGCTGGTTCTTGGGGTTAAGAATTCCACTTCGTTTGCAATAACGTCCGTAACGTATCTCTTAATGCCGTCCTTATCTTCGTAAGAACGATTTTGTAAACTGCCTACGATAGCAACCTTGTTACCCTTTTTGAGGTATTTACCGCAATTTTCTGCTCTGCCACGCCATACCGTAATGTTGAAAAAGTCGGTTTCCCTCTCGCCCTCGCTGTTTGCGTAATCTCTTGATACTGCGATTGCAAATCTGCACACCGAAATTCCACTTGGGGTTTCGGAAAGTTCAGGGTCACGTGTTAAATTACCTACTAAGATAACTTTGTTCATAATTTTCTCCTATCCTTATCTTTTTGTTATTAATCTTCTAATAATACCGTCAACGATTCCTGCAACACGCTTGAGCTCTACAACAAGGCTCTTTTCAGCTTCGAAGCTCATCAAAACGTAGTAGCCTTCAGATTTGTAATTGATGGGGTATTGTAATTTCTTGTTGCCCCAACGGTCTGTCTTTTCTACAACACCACCGTTATTCGTTACTAAATCTTCGAACTTTTTGATGATTTCTTCTTTTGCTTCGTCAGTTAGCGATGCGTCAAGAATATATAACATCTCGTATTTAGTCATAAATTTTTACCTCCCGGACTTATTCGGCTTAAAAACAAGTTTTAAGCAAGGTTTATCTCATTCGCCGATTACGCAGGCGCAATAAGTTTTATAATAATATCAAATATTTTATTTCTTGTCAATCATTTTTAGGGTAATAGATGTGAAAGATTGCCAAGCTCTTCTATTACTTCATTTAGAGTGAACGGCATAATCTTTGCGTCTGCTTGCGCAATTATTCCTACGTCCACAAGCTGTCTTATCGTTGCACTGGTGAATTTTGACGCTAAAGACGTGCTGTCGTTTTGCATTTCTTTAACGGTAGCTGTTGAAGCTATATATTGGTTTGGTCTGCCGTTTGCCATATACTCGGTATCTGGAACGTCAAAGCAGAGTAGCAACCAAATGCCAGCTTTGTCAGAAATATAATACTCTCCGTTTACATCATAGGTAAAGATTATTTTTCCAGAGCCTGTTTCTACAGTTCTATTATATCTAGGTGAGCCTGCAACAACCTCTGTGGTAAAGCATTGGGTTCCGTAAACTTCGTATAAGGTAAGGTTATCGATTGCCGTTGCTAAGTTTTTAAGCGAAACCTTTTTATCAATCAAGGTGTCAATTATATTGTTGCCAGTCTTATCTAATACCGATGAAAGCTTAACGTTGTCTAGCTTAAAGTTCTTTAGGTCGCCCATAGTAACGGTATCGTAGTTTTTACCAGCGTCGAAGAAAGCGTCCTTGAAGATTTTTTCAAGTGCTTCGTTTTCGCCGATAAAGTCTTTTAGAACGATGTTGTCGGAATTAAAATGACGGTCAAGTTCGCCAAGTGCAATGTTTTCAATGCTGTCTACGCCTTCTGGAAGCTCGATAGCACTTTCAAGTATTCTATATAACTCAAGGTGGCTACCTTTGGGAAGAGCAACGCCTAAGTGTAGATTTTCAGTGTTGAAATTGTGTAGGTCGTCAAGCGTAATATTATCTACTAAGTTGCCGTATAAGTCTTCTAACACTTTGTAGAGCTGTTCGTTTTGTGCGTCGTGGGGTATAACCGTTGACAATACGATGCTTCCAGGGTTGAAAGACGATAGTTCGCCAATCTGAATTATTCCGTCTTCGCCTTTATTGATTGCTCTATCTAAAATTTTATAAAGATTTTGGTTATGTTCTTCGGAAAGAACAATGCTTAAATCAACGTTGTTAGCACTAAATGTTGAAAGCTCGCTAATTTGAATTTTGCCGTCAACACCACTGTTTATTGCTTTGTCTAATACCTCGTAAAGATTTGCGTTTTGTGCTCTAGGAAGAACAATCTCTAAATCAAGGTTGTTAATGTTAAGTGTTGACAATTCGCCAACTTGAATAACGTTATCAGAACCTTTATCAACAGTCTTGTCTAAAATCTGGTAAAGTTTTGAATTTTTTTCTTCAGCAAGCACAATGCTTAAATCAATTTTGTCAACGTTAAATGTTGATATGTCGCTAATATTAAGCTTTCCATCGCTTCCCTTATCAACAGCTTTATCTAAAATCTCGTAAATCTTTGCATTATTTGCTCTAGGTAGCACAACTTCTAAATCAATATTGTTAACGTCAAGGTTTGCTAGCTCGCTGATTTGAATTTTACCATCCGTGCCTTTATCTATTGCAGTATCTAAAATTTCATAGAGTTTTGCGTTTTCGGTTTTGTCAAGAACGGCTTCTAAATCAACGTTATCAATACTAAAGGTTGCTAGCTCGCCAATTTGGATTTTACCGTCAATACCACTGTTTATTGAAGCATCTAAAATCTTGTAAATGTCCTCGTTTTCAGAAGTTCTAGGTAGAACGGTTTCTAAATCAATGTTGTTAATATCAATTGCAAGCTCGCCAATCTGAATTTTGCCGTCGTTATTTTTATCTTCGTAGCCTTGCTCTAAAATTTTATACATTTCTTCGTTTTCAGAAGTTCTAGGTAGAACGACTTCTAAGTCAACGTTGTCAATGTTAAAACTTGTTAAAGCACCAATGGTAACGTCAGCTCCTTCTCCAAGTCCAGTTGCCGACCTCAAAATTTCATAAAGTGCATCGTTTTCCCCGTTTTCGTTAGGAAGAACTACTTCTAGATTGATATTGTTAATATTAATAGATGTTAATTCACTGATTTGAATTTGACCGTCAGTATTTGCATCGATAACTGCTGAGTCTAAAATCTTGTAGATTTCCTCGTTTGCCGAATCTCTTGGAAGCACGGTTTCTAAGGTGAGGTTATCTATGCTTAAAGAAGAAAGCTCGTTAACTTGAATTTGACCGTCAGAGTTTTCATCGGTTATTACTGAGTCTAAAATCTTGTAGATTTCCTCGTTTGCCGAATCTCTTGGAAGCACGATTTCTAAAGTAAGGTTTTCTACGTTTAGGGAAGATAATTCGCTAATTTGAATTTGTCCGTCAGAGTTTTTATCGGTAATTACTGCGTTTAATATGTCGTAAATGGCGTCGTTTTCGCCATTTTCATTAGGCAATACTACGTTTAAGCTGATATTTTCAATGGCTAAGCCGTAGTCGATTATGTGTTGAATTGAAAGGTTATCTTTAGTGGGTCTTTCATCGCCTTCTGGAACGGCTAGCGCAGAGCATAAAATCTCGTAAAGCGAATCGTTGTTGTCGCCTAGTAAGTCTGAAACTAGTAAATCCATTCCAAGACTGTCTGCTTCTGCAATCGTTTTATCGCCAATGATTTTACCTATTATGCTATCTTCTGTTATATCTGCACCGACTACTGAAAGAATGTTAGATAATGCTACTAAGCCTAATCTTTCATCAACTATGTCTAGAATTTCTATTACAGGAATTTCTGCAAGGTTTGCTATGTAAAGTGGCGTGCCTGCAGGAGCAAGCTTGTCAAATCCTGTTTCGGTTTTCTTATAAGCTTTTTCGTATTTAATGTTCTCGCCCGTGCCCGTTTGATAATAATATAGGTTTCCGTTAAAGCTTTCTGCCGTTTCGTCTACCGTGCCAGCTTCTTTCCACGTGGTAAATACTTCTAATTTACCAAAGTCGCCTATCATATCAATAGCACCAACGCTGTTAAGTGTTGCAGTTACCTTTATACACTTAGATAATTCGTCGGTAAAATTTCTTCCGTCATCATATTTAAATTGCAATGCGTTTATTGCATCTAAGTCTACTTCTACGTATTGGTCAAGATTGTTTTTTTCAATCATATCTTGAACCATTTGACCAACTACGGGCAAGTCCGCCATAGAATATTCTTCAAGGTGCGTAAGCACGTAGAACACGCCTTTATCCGATACTTTATCACTTACTTTATTTCCGTCAATATCGCCGGTTAGGGTTTTTAATGGAACGTAGTATAGCACGCCGAAAATACTTGCACAAAGCAGTGGGATGCACGAAATTACACCTACAAACCAAATAAGCAGGTTCTTAAAAAACCTGCCCCTATAAGAGCGTATTGCTTTTTTCTGCTTTTTAGTTAGTTGTTGATAGTTGTCTTGTCCATTGTTTTGAACAGTCTTATCAAGTCTTTTTCCCATTGACTTTCTCCTATTAAAAGATAAATATATAATATCACATAAAAAACGCGAATACAAGCATTATAACCTTATTTTTTCAAATAAATAAAAAGGCGACTACTTGCTAAGTGTCGCCTTGTGTCTTTTTGCTAGCTGGATTAGCGTTTTTGGCTCGTTTTTAGTCGGGTCTAGAATGCAAGCATTTTTCAGCCTTAAAAGCTCTTGACCAATGCCTTTTTTCTCAAAACCTAGTTCAATTAAAGTCTTTGCATCAATTTTAATCAAGCTCAAGCTAAAGGGTGCTTTTTCGCTTTTTGCAAGTTCAAACTCAAGCTTTATGGTGTTTGTATTGCTATTGGGAAAAGCTTTTTCTAACTCAAAAAAATCTTCTAAAAACTCATAGTGTTGTCCTAAAAATCTTCTAACGGTTTGTTTTTTTGTTGCATTTTTCGCTTTTTTTTTCATAAGTGCAAGGTTTTTTGTTAGAAGAAAAGTCCTCTTGTCGATTTTTAATCTTTTAATAATTAAGTCAATTTTGTCCTCATTGCCTTTTGCTAGTAATATAATAAAGCAGGGAAGCCTTAGTTTTGGCGTAACGGATACCAGCTTTGAAAAGTCAGCTGTTATCTTAAACCCAAAGATTTTTTCCAAGACCTTACACTCAGCAAGTAGGTTTAAGGCTTTTTCGGGAGCGTTAGGGTTAGAAAAGCGATATTTTCTATCAGCAACTAGTATTCTTTTTAGCTCCTCAAGTATGCGTTCTGATGATATGTCTAAAATATTTTTTGAGTTTGTCCTTGCATCAATAACAACGCTCTTAGTTGGCTTAAAATCAAGTTCGCCCATTAGCCGTGCAAGACGCATAAGCCTAACTCCATCGCAAGAAAAAACCTCTTGTGGCTCGGCAACTGTATCTAAACGGTTATTTAATATATCGCTAACACCACCTAGAACGTCAACTAGTCTTTTATTTTTTATATCGTAATATACGGCGTTGCACTTAAAATCTCTTCTAATAGCGTCTTTTTTTATATCCGTTATAAATTTGACTGAGTAGGGCTTATGCTCACCCTTCCTATAACTCTCTTCTCTAAACTGAGTATATTCATATTTAAAGCCTGATAAAATAAAGGCAACTGTGCCTGTGTTTTTGTATTCAAAAACTTGTTCTGGTGCAAAATTATTCAATACGTCCTTAAAAATTTGTGCATCTAAGGGCGAAGCAAGGTCAACGTCCTCACTTATCGTTTGGTTTAATAGGTAGTTTCTAACGTAGCCACCAACAACGTATAAGGGTTCGGGTAGAGCTTGGGCAAGCTCTATAATTTTAGGGTTAAGCGTTCTATACATATTCTTATTGTAACATTATTAAATAAAAAAGTCATTAGTAAAGACTAAATCTTTTATATAAAACCTTGTTTTTTTTGGAAAAATGTTATAAAATTATACTAAACAAAGGAAGTTGGGGAGAGAGTATGTTCGATTTTATTGTAAATCCATTAGCTGGGGGAAGAAATGGCAAAAATATTGCTAAATCAGTTAAGAAAATTCAAAAATATTTAACTGATAACGGTGTTGAATATGCTATGCATTTAACCAACAAGCGTGGACATGCAACCACACTCACCCATTCACTTATAGAGCAGGGCGCAACGGATATTATCGTTGTTGGTGGGGACGGAACTTTGCACGAAGTTATAAACGGATTTCACAACTTTGAAAACGTAAATTTAGGAATTATCCCTTGTGGAACGGGCAACGACTTTGCAACCGCTCTAAAAATTCCGCTAGACCCAGTTAAAGCTACTCACTACGTCCTTACTCACAAGCCACAATATACTGACTATATGCAACTTCCCACTGTTCGTGGTCTTAATGCAGTTGGAACAGGTATTGACGTGGAGGTGCTTAAAACCTTTTCAAAGCAAAAAAGAAAAACTAAGTTTGGCTATACTTGGGCGTTGATTAAAACTCTTTTCAAGTTCGAATGTCCAGATTTAATTTATTCGGTTAATAATGGAACTAGAACGAGTATGCGTTCGTTTATCGCTTGCGTTGCAAATGGGCACGTATTTGGTGGGGGAATTCCCATTTGCCCTAAGGCAAGCCCCTATGATAAAAGCTTAGACTTTATCGCTGTTAAAGAGATGAGTAAGATTAGAATTATCGGTGCTTTCTTAAAGCTTAAAAAGGGCAAGATATTAGAGCTTAGGCAAACCGATTATAGAAGGGCTCAATGTATAAAGGTTACTTCCACTAAGCCTCTATCGGTTAACGTAGATGGAGAGATTTACGAGGATATTCCTTTTGAGGTTGAAATAGTGTCAAACACTCTAAAGGTTTATCAGTAAACTTAAAAAAATTCGGGCAATGACGTGCGTTTTGGTTTACTATCCTTGATTTACTTAAAAAAATGTGTTAAAATACCACTGTAAATAAAATTTTGCTAAGGAGATTGCAATGAAAGTTTTTATCGTTAAAGATTACGAGCAAATGAGCGACAAGGCGTTTGAGATTATGAAAGAGGTTGTTGTTTCTAAACCCAATGCTGTTTTAGGGCTTGCTACTGGCACAACCCCCATCGGTTTATATAAGAGAATGATTGCTGATTGCAAGGCAGGCACTTCTTATAAAGATATTAAAACCGTTAACCTTGACGAGTATAAGGGATTAGATGAAAATAGTGACCAAAGCTACGTTTACTTTATGAGAGATAACCTATTTAATCATATTGATATAGACCTCGCTAACACTAATATTGAAAACGGCAAGGCTACTGATGCAGAAGCTGAATGTGCTAGATATGATAAAGTATTAGAAGAGCTTCAACAAGACGTTCAACTATTAGGTCTTGGCTCTAACGGACATATTGCTTTTAACGAGCCAGGCACACCATTCGGTAGCACAACTCACGTTGTGGACCTTGCTGAAAGCACTATTAAAGACAATTCAAGGCTATTCAACGATATTTCAGAAGTTCCACGTCAAGCATTCACACAAGGCTTAAAGAACATAATGAACGCTAAAAAGATATTGATTTTAGCCAGTGGAGCAAACAAGGCAAAGGCAGTTTATGAAATGTTAAACGGACCTGTAACCGAAAGCTTGCCAGCAAGCGTGCTTCAACTTCATCCAGACTGCACGTTGATTGTTGACGAAGCAGCAGGTAGTTTAATTAAACAAAAAAACTAAAAATAAAAGCCACTCTCATTGTAGGGTGGCTTTATAAGTAAAAGACAAAGATAAAAAATTTTTAAAAAACGCTAAAATATGTTTGACAAGACGGTATAATTTAGATATAATACTAAGGCATTTAGCGAGATAGAGCAAATGCAACGTATGGCGGCGTAGCTTAGCTGGTTAGAGCGGCCGGTTCATACCCGGCAGGTCGTTGGTTCGAATCTGACCGCCGCTACCACAATAAAAACAACCGAAATTCGGTTTATATAGTGAAAGCCCTTTGGATAGGGTTTACACAGCCAAGGCCCCTTGGTCAAGCGGTTAAGACACCACCCTTTCACGGTGGTAACATGGGTTCGATTCCCGTAGGGGTCACCAAACAAGAATAAATCCGAATGTATCGAAATTATAGGCGATTCGTTCGGATTTATTGTTTTTTTGTCCTAAAATAAGTCTTGCAAATAAAAAATTATATCATAAAAACAGTAGGTTTTTCCTATTGTTTTTTTGTTTTATAAAACTATGTGTTGTCATAAAGTATTGATTTTTCACCTTTTCATGTGATATTAAATAATAAAGAGGAGGTATTTTATGGATGAAAATATATTAAATCCACCAATCAATTTAACCGAAGAGGAAAAGATTGTGTGGGATGAATTTGTTGCAATGTTAAACTCAAGTACAAACTATAAAAAGATAATGACAGATAAAGAACTTGTTTTACAATATGTTCAATTGAAAATTATAAGAGATAAAGCATGGATATCGTGGATACAAAACCCCGAAAGATATGTAAGAATAGTAACCGGAATTTGCAGTGATGGAAAAACTCCTAAAATTATGGTTAAAGAAAACGAACATTATAAAACATATATGGAAAGCAATAAACTTATAGAAAAAATTTTAACAGATTTAAGGTTGACTCCAAAAGCGAGAAAGCCAAAGTGGTTATAAATTATGGAAAACAAAGAATTAAAAATAGAATATATAGATGTGAAATGTTTAACTCATTATAACAAGAACTCTAAAATACACACAAAAGAACAAATCAAACATATTGCAAATTCAATCATTGAGTTTGGTTTTAATGACCCGATAGGAATTGCTGGGGATGATAACATAGTATTAGAAGGCAATGGGAGAATAGAAGCTGCAAAATATCTTGGAATCACTAAGCTTCCTTGTGTTCGCCTTGACCATTTAAGCGATAAAGAAAGAGATGCATATGTAATTGCTCATAATTCTACTAATTTAGAAACAGGGTTTGATGATGGTGTTTTGTATGAAGAATTAAAAAAACTACAAGAGTATGACTTTAGAGATTTTGGACTTGAAGCAGAAAAATATTTACAAACTATAGTTAGGGTTCAAAAAAGAATATTAAAGCAAATTAATAAAATCCATTATTTAATAAGTGGAGATATAAATAAAAACAACGAGATTATTTATTTTATAGACAAAATAAGAAAGATAGAGGGTGTAGAAATTGAGTCAACAACCAACTAAAACTGATAATAAATCTATCCCAAATAAAATATTTATAAGACAAAAAGCAATTGAGAATTTATCTGAAGTAAATGTTATGGATTTATTTGCTGGGCGAAATGTTTTATGGAATAATATTAAAACAAATAATTATTATGGCATAGATGTATCGGCCAACAAAGGTAAAAACTTAAATGTAGATACAAGAAAAGCGATTGATAATTTAGACTTATCTTCTTATAACGTAATAGATTGTGATAGTTATGGGATTGCTTTTGATTTATATAAAAAACTTTTGACAAGAAAAGATGTTAAAAGTGGAACAATAATAATTTATACAGCCATAACAAATGAGTTTACAAAAATACAAAATGTGGCAAAAGAAGAGTTGGGCTTTAAGAATTTTTATAATAAAGCCCCGTCTCTTTTTAATGCTCGTGCAATAGAGTTTTTCTATGAATTTTTAGCAAAAATGGGTGTCGAAGAAGTTTTTTATTATTCAGTAAGAGATAAGTTCTTAAAACATTATGGATATTTTATCAAAAATTAAATAGATAATTGAAAAAATATAATATTTATGTTAAAATATAAATTACAAGAAGTTAAATTTATTTCGCTTGCACTCATAAATTTGTAAAACTATCGTTTTACTGCAAAAACAACAGTTTATGCAACTTCAAATTTGAAAAAACATCAGTTGTGTGTCCTTGCAAGCAAACACCCAACTTTAGATATTATAAACATGAGTATTATATATAAACCAACGGGAATGGCAAGGGAATATAGTCCTTATGCCTTAAATATTTATATCGGATGCAGTCATAGATGCAAATATTGTTATGCGCCTCATACTCTTCAACGAACGGAAGATAGTTATTTTGGAAAGCCACAGCCACGAAAAGATATTTTGAAACTTTTAGAAAAGGATTTGCAAAAAAACACATATAAAGAGCAAGTTTTAATTTCATTTGTAGGAGACGTTTATTGTGATAATGCAGATAACAGTGAAACTACAAGAGAAGTGTTGAAGTTGTTAAATGCATATAACATTCCCGTTGCAGTGCTTTCAAAAGGTGGAAGCAAAATGCTTAGAGATTTAGACGTGTTCAAATCTTTTGGCAATAGAATAACCGTTGGCACAACGTTGACATTTTTAGATGAAAATAAAAGTAAAGAGTGGGAGCCTTATGCTTCCTTGCCAGAAGATAGACTTTATACTTTAAAAACACTTCATGAAAACGGAATAAAAACTTTTGCAAGTTTTGAACCGACAATAGAGCCAGATGAAAGCATTAAACTTATAGAAAGAACCCTAAAAGATGATTCTGTTGAACATTATAAAATAGGAAAAATCAACAACTATAAGAAAGCTGACAAATGGCAAAATTGGGAAGAATATTTGCAAAACTGCATTAATTTATTAAGACCAGCAAATAAGCAAGTTTATTATAAGTTTTGTTTAAGAAAACTTGCGCCAAACGTTGAGCTTTTTGCTAACGAGAAAAACCCAGATTTATATAACGTTAGAATATTAGAAAACGAACAATTAAAATTTTTATAAAAACCTAGGGGATGTCGTTTTTAGCGACATCCTTTTTAACTTTGATTTTAATTATTAAATCAATTTGTTGTTGACAAAAGCCTATAATTTTAACAATGATGGCTGTAAAAACAGGTGTAAAAACTGCAAAAAATCAGTAAAAATTTCTTACATATGATAGTGGGTGTTTGATTACACCTAAAAATTTCTTGATTTTACAAGGGTTTTTATGAATTTTTGCTTGGCGAAAAAGTCAAGGAGATTTCGTTTAAGATAATATAAAGAGTGGCGAAATGGTAAGTCTACCGCCCGAACAAAGTGAGGGCGGTGGACAATATATAAACTCTTTTGTTATATAACACAAACATACTTAAATAAAGATAAGATAATAGATAAGTAGATTGTTGTCTTGTGTTTGCGGAATATGATGTGTGTGGTGGGAAAACAGACTATTAAACTATATTTGTAATACTGATTTAAAAAATAAAGAAAAACCAGCACCCACAGGGCAGTCATAAAAATATATTAAACTCTAAAAAGTTTTAGCATTAACATCAATTCTTATTGACAAGTAATTATGCTTTTGCTATACTTATAATCCCCTAGTAAATATCCATTAGGGAAAACACTTTTATTGTGTTGATTCTTTAAGGTCTTTATAAAAGACATAGTTTCAAATCTTCCTAGAGAAGATGTAGTTTCATTGACTAGCATTAAGTTGCTGTGGATATTAGTTATCAGTTTAATTAAAATACCGTTAGAGAAGAATATTTGTAATTTATGCAACTCAAATATTTAAATGAGCTTTCTCTATGTGAGACGAAGAATTTGTCTTCGGTAAAAATCAGTTTCAATAAATCAGTTTAGCAAATATTTAAAGTTTTTTGTATATTAAAAATATAAACGCAAATGCTCACAGCGTATAAAGAAAATCTCTTTGCATCCTAAACAAACCATTGCATAAAGTGGTGTGTTTTGAGAACAGGGATAGAATATTAGTCGTTTGAGAAAAATAAATAACCGAATCGTTAAACCCAAATTATGCCTTGGGATACGTTCTTTTTATTTTAATATATCAAACGCGAGGTGGTTTCCCTTTAGTGGAAACAAAGTAACGACATTTCAATTTTTTGAGAGGTCGTTTTTTTCGTGCAAAAAATTAGGTTTTATATGGCATAACAAGGCTTTTAAGCGGAAAAAACCACAGCGCTTAATAAGTATATCGCCCCGTATTATACTTGCCTTGTATTAATAAGTGGTTTGGTTTTGGAAGATGCCAAGAAAATCGTCCCCCCTTTTACTAATCAACAACGGGTAATTTTGTAGATAAATTATAACAGGAGATTTTTTCATGTATACAAATAAAAATATTATTTATAGTAACAATGTCACTTTGGATAAGCTTAATAATAAAATGGAGCTTATCCAACAAGCTGAAACGGATAACAACGAAAAGGAATTTGGCAAACTTTCGTTAGAGTACGTAGTTTTAGCAGAAGAACTTGTGTCCAAAGCTAGGGATTTAGCAATTTATACTGGTGAGGAAAAGTCGATACAAGTAATACAAACGGCAATCAAAGCAAATTTACCCGTGGATATTTACTTTACGGAAGAAGGCTGGTTAGTTATTAGCATTCCTGCCCTTCTTCCTAAAAGAAATAAAGGTAATCCACAATATATTCGTGAGATTGTGCAAGATGCATTAAAGGCGTTTTTCGATGGAAAGTATTTTAAGAAGATTGAAAAATGTATTTTTATCTATGAGCATATTTATGATGAGAAAAGGCCGAAAAGGCAATGGCGTGACCACGACAATATTGAAGTAAAAGCAGTTACCGATATTATTTCTTTATTCGCCTTGCGTGATGATAGCGCTTACGTTTGTTCTAACGTTCATATCAGTAGGTCGGGAGAGAAAAACAGGACCAATATCTATTTAATTCCTGAAACTGATTTTGAGAAATGGCGAAAGCAAAGGAGGGTTTGGGTATGATTCATTTTAACGAAAAATGCCAAGCATATCAACTTGTTTCCACGGTAGCATTGACAGGCGAATATCCACTTTGCTTGTTAGAACTTTTAGGCAATAAAAGGATGTTTCGTGCAACGCTTAAAAAAATGATGGAAGAGCAAACATATTTTAACGACAAAACAAAGGAAACTATAAAAATTAAGGTATTTACGATTGTTGGCAAAGGACAAGGACGGTGTATCCGTTTTTTGAAAAGTTCATACCCTATACTCAAGTGGGCTAATCTATATGAGTATTACATAAATTCTTATGGGCAAAGCAACTTTTCAGGTGGTGAAAAGCATAAGGAAAGAAGTTTCTTAATTGCAGAAACTGTTGGATTGTTAAAATCCGCTGGGTTTGAATGTAATCCGAGCAAACTTCCAAATTTATGGCAACCCGACACGGGGAATTTATCTATAATGCCCCAACCTTGCTTTTATCATATTCGTGATTTAAAAGGCGATAAAAACTTTGAGTTAAAGAAGACAATTTTTACAAGAAGTGTCGGCTCATTCTTTCTACACAACAAAATGTATACTTTGTATAATATAGGTGGGCAAATGATTAAGTTGTGGGAAAACGGCGAAACAAAGATGCGCCATAGTTTATGCGAATTGTTTTGTAAAAACTCAACGTTACAGGTTTTGCCGCACAGTGCAATTTTATTCGGTAAAGATATATTTGATGGGGTTAAAACTCTGCGATTTATCTACAACAAGAGAACAAACCGCCGTAAAAGTTATACGGACAGCACTTTTTATTCAAAAGTATTGTTTGTGCCGTCAGATGAAACGGGTATTAGGTTGTTAAGATGTATGGTTGCTTGTGAAAATTTCCATTTTGAAGCAATCAAGTATTGTAAAGACGTTAATGAAAGCGAATTGTTTTCCACAATATATTATACCGCCATTGATAGAGGCGTGGTTTATTATAATCTTTTAAGTTGCAATATATCATATTTCTTGTCATTGAAAAAATTACAAGAAGATAATCCGCATTACAAATTTGTTGTTTTTTGTCACGAACATCAATTAGAACTTGTTAAAAAAATTCTTCCTAAAAATAGAAACATCTATTCTTTTTCTTTGAACGTTATAGAAACTATAGCAGGTTTGCGTCCAAGCATAGAGGCATCATACGAAGAGAACGAAAAACAAAACGGGGATACCTGATTTTGTTATTGATGCAATGGCAAGAGCCATTTTACCTGCTATACGGCAATACTTAAAAACAGAAAAAGGAAAAGAGGAATATCAAAAATGGATACAGGATAGAAAACAACTAAATAAAAATCCATCTAATGAATAGTAGATGGTCAGGTTTGCCGTCCCCCTGCCCCAAAACGGCTTTTATATTTTGAAAATTTTTTAATTATTCAAAAAAAGGTTTCAGTTTATCTTATATAAGAAAAGTTTTTAATATTGTTGACAAGTGAATTACATTTGTAGTATAATTGTATCAGTCTTAATTGAGGTGAAAAGATGGAAACTAAAAAATTGGTGATAGCATCAAAAAAATTTAGAGGTGATTCTATGGTCGTATCAACGAGATTGCCAAATGAACTTGTAGAAAGCTTGGATAAAATTGCCGAGCAAACAGGGCGAACAAGGAATGAAATAATACAAACTTGTATCGAGTTTGCTGTGGAAAATTTAGAAATAAAGGAAAACAAATAAGGGAGAAAAAATTATGATATTAGATATTATTAAATATGAAGGCGACAATAGCACTTTTATATGGAAGCATCCAAATGAAGATTTTAATTCGTTAACACAGCTTATCGTTCATGATAGTCAAGAAGCTGTTTTCATGTTAAACGGCGAAGTGTTGGATATTTTTGGAGCGGGCAGATATACGCTTGAAACTCAAAATATACCCAAACTTGGGAAAATACTTAATCGTACTACAGGAGACAAAACTCCTTTCCATTGCGAAGTTTACTTCGTTAACAAGACGGAGCAAATGTCTATTAAATGGGGCACGGATAGTAGGGTAGAATTTGTTGAGCCAACTTATGGTTTTCCTTTGTCAATTGGCGCAAGTGGAGAAATGTCATTAAGGGCGTGCGACTCTAAAAAACTATTGCTTAAACTTGTTGGAACGGAAAATTATTTATCACAAGCAAAACTTGTTTCATTTTTCCGTGCGTTTTTAATGACTAAGGTTAAAAGTTATCTTGCTCAAACAATCAAAAAGCAAAAGATAAACATTTTTGAAATAGATGAGCATTTACAAAGCATATCTGAAAAACTTTTAGAGTTGTTGGCGCAAGATTTTGATGATTATGGTGTAGCACTTGAAAGATTTTTCGTTATGAATATAGTTAAACCTGATGGCGAAACGCAATATGAAAAGTTTAAGTCCTTACATTTTAGACAGTATGCAGACATAATGGAAGCAAAACTTCGTCAACAAGTTAGTGTGATTGATGCAGAAACCTCTGCAAAGAGAACAGTTATTGAATCGCAAGCAATGGCAACTAAGCGTGCGCAAGAAGGTTATACCTATCAACAAGAACGTGGCTTTGACGTTGCAGAGCGAGTAGCTGACAATGAAGCCGTTGCACAGATGACAAATTTAGGTGTTGGTCTTGGAACAATGGCTGGTGTTGGCGGTGTTGTCGCGGGAACAGTCGGTGGAACTGTTAGAGAAGCAATAAATAGCGTTGAAAATAAATGCCCTAAATGTGGAGCAATAATAAGTGTTGGTTCTAAGTTCTGCAATATTTGTGGGGAAAGATTACAAGTGGCTGTGTCTAATTCAATTGCTTGCCCTAAATGCGGAATGCAAAATCCAGTAGGCTCTAAATTCTGCAATGAATGTGGAGAAAAATTATAAGGAGAAAGGCTATGAAAAAGAATTTTAAGTATTTTGCTTTAATATGGTTTGTGTCGCTTGTGGTATTTAATGCGGTTACGTTTTTAGTCCCAGCGGAAATAGCGGGAGTAAAACGTTTTGACCAAACTACTTTTTGGATTGCGTACGCGTTTATTTGCGTAGCTCTTATAGGTCAACTTGTTTCTGCATTACTTGTTTGTATTAAGAGTGATTTAGAAAAGGTTTTTTTAAATATTCCACTATTAAAACTTGGTTATTCTGCAATTGCCGTTTCTGTTGTAGTAGGACTAGTATTCATGGTTGTGCCAGTAATTGCGCCTTGGATTGGTGCTTTGGTGTGTATCATAATTATGGCACTCTATATTATCGCTTGCGTAAAAGCTACGGCGGCGGCAAATATAGTTTCTGAAAAAACTGAAAGTATAAAAGCACAAACTTCTTTTATTAAAGTGGCTGTTGTTGATGCTGAAAATATTATGGCAAGAGCAACTACGGCGGAAATAAAAGCCGAAACGAAAAAAGTTTACGAAGCGTTAAGATATAGCGATTACGTTTCTACACCTGAACTTATTAAAATAGAAGTACATATTGAAGACCACTTAAAACAATTAAAAGTAGCAGTGGAAAGCGAAGATTTAGAAATGGTGCAAACCGAAGTCAATGAACTCCTATTATTGATTAAAGAAAGAAATTCTAAGTGCAAAGCTACAAAATAACGGAAAAAGATTTATAACGAGGCTATAATGGCAGTATTTAAGTGTAAAATGTGTGGTGGCACGTTGAACATTGAGAATGGTGCAACTGTTGCAGAATGTGAGTTCTGCGGAAGAAAACAGACCATACCAAAACTTGATGACGAAAAACGTGCCAACCTATACGACCGAGCAAATCATTTTCGTAGAACAAACGATTATGATAAGGCGATGGGCATATATGAGATAATATTAAACGAAGATAAGACCGATGCGGAAGCGTATTGGTCTATTCTGCTTTGTAAGTATGGCGTGGAATACGTTGAAGACCCTGCTACTCACAAAAGAGTTCCTACTATAAATAGAACGCAGTTTACGTCAATATTAAAAGACGTAGACTATAAAAATGCACTTAAATATGCTGATGGCTACCAAAGAGATATTTACGAAGCAGAAGCCAAAGAAATAGACAAGATTCAAAAAGATATTCTTGCCATATCAGGTAAAGAAGAACCGTTTGACGTGTTTATTTGTTATAAAGAAACCGACCACAGTGGTCGTCGTACTATTGATAGCGTTTTAGCACAAGACTTATATCATAATCTTAAGAACGAAGGGCTAAAGGTCTTTTTCTCTCGTATTACGTTAGAAGATAAACTTGGCGTTGCATACGAGCCGTATATATTTGCAGCATTAAATTCAGCAAAAGTAATGGTTGTTATCGGCTCAAAGCTTGAATATTTTAACGCCGTTTGGGTTAAAAATGAGTGGTCAAGATACCTTTCTTTAATAAGAAATGGTGAAAAGAAAACGCTAATCCCTGCATATAAGGATATGGACCCATATGATTTGCCCGAAGAATTTACGCATTTACAAGCGCAAGATATGAACAAGCTTGGCTTTATGCAAGACTTGGTTTACGGCATAAAGAAGATTATTGGCAGAACTACACCAAAAACAGTTGTTAAAGAAACGGTAGTCGTTGATAATCATCACGACACTGCGCCGCTTTTACGCAGAGCATATTTATTTTTAGAAGATGGCGACTTTGATAGTGCTAATGACTACGCCGAAAAAGTTTTGGACTCTAACCCTGAATGCGCAGAAGCATATTTTATAAAATTATTAGCAGAAATTGGTGTTCGCAAGCCAGAGTTGCTATTACAAAGTGAAACTGATATATCTGAATACTCTAATTATAAAAGAGCTTTGCGTTTTGCCGATAACAAATTTGGAGAAGAACTTAGTAATTATAATGACGCAATTTTAGATAATATTGAAAATAGAAGAAAAGAGAGCATCTATCAATCAGGATGCGAGCTTTTAGAAGATACTTACTATATAAAAGCTATTGAAAAATTTGAAACAATAATTGACTATAAAGATAGTGCTTCTAAAATTGAAGAGTGCAATGATTTGATAGAGACCGAGAGAAAAGAAATGGTTTACAATAACGCCATTTCTCGTGTTTCAATGAGTAATGCTAGTGACGTTGCGTTAAAGCAAAGTATTAGCGAACTACAGTCTATTAGTGGATATAAAAATGCTGACGGAAAAGTAGCGGAACTTCAAGCAAGACTTGAAAAGTATTATCACGATAAACGAGTTGCTGAAGAACAAGCAAAAATCCGTGCAGAAGAAGAAAGATTAAGAAAATTAAGAGAAGCAGAGCTTCGCAAAATAAAGATAGAAAAAAGAAAACAACAATTAAAAAAGACTGCAAAGATAGGCGTTCCTAGTATATTAGCATTAACGCTTATTTTAGTGCTGACTTTTACGTTGTTTATTCCATTAGGCAAGTATAATAAAGCAAACGACTTGCTTAATAATGGCAAATATGAAGAAGCTATTAAAATTTATGAAGATTTGGGTGGCTTTAGCGGAAGTGAAGCAAAAATTGCCACTATAAACGCTGTAAAAACCGTAGAAAACGGCTCTTTTGAACAAGGAATTAAAGATGCACTAAATGCAGGTGTAAAGGTCGATTTGACTTACGAATTTGAGGGTGGTAATTTTGTCGAAAGTAGGAGTAGTGGAAATGCTAGTCCTATGTCTTGTACGTTATATACAGAAGAAACACCTGAAGCCGAGAAAACTTATACGTATACAAAAATAGAAGATTTTTCGGGGCTAAAAACACCAGAAAGAAACGGTTATGACTTTAAAAAATGGGAACTTGTTTCTTGCAATGCTGAAGTAACGAGCAAAGATAATACTTTGAATTTGCGTTTGGTTGCCGTATGGAGCGCAAATAAATATACAATTACATACGATTTAGACGGCGGAAGTGTTTCAAGTCCAAATCCTATCGGCTATAATACGGAAGATGAAACATTTACTCTCGTTAATCCTACAAAAACTGGATATGCTTTCATTGGTTGGACCGGTACTGATTTAGAAGAAAAGACAATGAATGTAACTATTGCTTCTGGCAGTTATGGTAATCGCAGTTATACTGCGAATTGGACGGCTAATACTTATACGCTTTCGTTTAATACAAACGGCGGAGACGCTATTTCTTCTAAAACCGTAACGTATGATTCAAGTTATACCGTTCCTACGCCTACTCGTGAGGGGTATACGTTTGTTGCGTGGAAATACAACGGGAAAACGTATAGTGATGGAACTTGGGAAGACTTGAGTGACGTAACGCTAACGGCAGAATGGACGTATTATATCGTTTCAACGTCTACGAATGATACAAAAGCAGGAACTTACTCGGTAAAAACAAACGAGAAGATTACGGCTGGCAAATCGGTAACCTTAACGGCGCAAACAAATACAGGTTATAAATGGAAAGGGTGGTACAGTGACGGAACGCTTAAATCGTCAAGTTTAAGCTATACGTTTACTATGCAAGAAAGCAACGTAAACTTAGTGGCAACGTGGGAAATTATAACCTATAATATTTCTTACACGCTTAACGGTGATAGTGTAAACGATACGAATCCAACAACTTATAACGTAGAAAATACAATTACGTTAAAGAATCCTACTTGCACAGGTTATACCTTTACGGGCTGGACGGGTACAGATTTGAGTGGTAAAACTATGTCTGTAACAATTGCAAAAGGTTCGATAGGAGCAAGGTCATATACGGCAAATTGGGCGGCTAATACTTATGAGCTTACTTACGACGTAAATGGTGGTGATACGCTTGCGGATAATACGCAAAGCGTAACTTATGATGAAAGTTATTCAGTAGTTGAACCTACTCGCACGGGTTACACCTTTGTAAAATGGGCAACGAAAACGGGCACGGTTTATAGTGGCGGTACTTGGAAAACTGACGGCAACGTCACTGTAATAGCCGAATGGAAAGCTAACACTTATACTGTAAATTATAACGGCAACGGCGGAACTCCTGCAAGAACGAGTGACACTGCGACCTATGATAAAACGTTTACCCTTACTACCGCAAGCAGAACAGGATATGAATTCGTTTGCTGGAAATATAACGGCAAAGAATTTACAAGCGGTAAGTGGGATTTAACAACAAGTATTACGCTCGTGGCAGAGTGGAATCCTTTATCCTATACCATAACTTATCTTGGAAATGGAGGTACGCCTTCTCAAACTACTCAAACAGTAACGTTTGATACAAGTCCTACGCTTGCAACTGCAAATAGAACTGGTTATATTTTCAAGGGTTGGTTTAATGGAACAAAAGAATACGTTTCTGGCGAAGTTTGGAAAACGGCAAACGATGTGATTTTAACCGCAGAGTGGGAAGCAAAGACAGATACTGTATATACGGTTAGACATTATCAACAAAACATTTATGATGATGATTACACTATTTTTGCAACGGACAACTTAAAAGGAAAATCTGACGCAAGCATTACGCCTACGGTTAATGCATACACAGGCTTTACATCGCCAGAAGTAACCACTACAACCATTGCCCCCGATGGAAGTCGTGTAATTGACTATTATTATACAAGAAACAACTATACTATTACGCTAATCGCAAATGGTGGCTCTGGTAGTGCTATCGTTCAAAAATTTGAATCAACAATAGATAAAAATACTTGGTCTACTCGTGACGGATATACTTTTGGTGGTTGGTTTACGGATGCAGCGCTTACAACGGAATATACGCTTACTGAGATGCCTGCTCAAAATCAAACAATTTATGCGTGGTGGGAAGAAGAAAATAAGCCTACCGACTTTACTTATATTGGAACTTCCTCTATAACTGTATCGGCATATAATGAGAATGGTGACATAGTGTGGATTCCAGAATATATAGGTGGTGTTCCTGTAACAACTATATCTAAAGGGGCTTTTAACAATAAGGAATCTCTAGTTAAAGTAATAGTGCCTAATACGGTTATGTCTATAGGTTCTGGTGCTTTTAAGGGATGCAATTCATTAAAGGATATGACGTTGCCTTTTGTAGGGAACGATGCTATCACGGATAGTGCAAGTCCTTATGTTGGTGTCTTTGGGTATATTTTTGGATTTGCAATAACTGTTGACGAAAGCACACCAAATGCAGTTGTCCAATATCATACTTCGTTAAGCGCAGCACACACTACGTATTATAGTTATTTTATTCCTAAGTCACTTGAAAAAATAACAATAACAAAACAAAACCAGCTTCCTGAATCAGCATTTAAGAACTGTGATTTTTTACAGTCTATCACGTTACCATCAACAATGACAAGTATTGGGGCAGAGGCTTTTGCTAATTGTACAATGCTTCCAAATATAAATATGCCATCAAGTTTGATAGAAATTGGTGGAGGTGCATTTAGTTTTTGTAGTTCTTTAACAAAAATGGAAATACCTAATACCGTCACAAGTATAGGCAATTCTGCGTTCTGGGGTTGCAGTTCGTTAACAAGCATAGAAATTCCAAATAGTGTAAGAAATATAGGAACTTATGCTTTCTGGGATTGCATAGCATTAACAAGTGTAACAATAGGTAATAGTGTAACAAGTATCGGTGATTATGCGTTTCATGGTTGTAAAGAATTAACCGAAATAAACTTTAATGCTATAAATTGTGACGATTTTGCATATGATAATGACGTGTTTACAAACATAGGAACAAAGGATGTAGGGATAACGCTCAAAATAGGGGCAAGCGTTACACGTATACCAGCATATTTTTCGGGTGGATATTATACAAATGAACGTAATTTTACTTCAATAATTTTTGAAGATAATAGTATGTGTCAATCCATAGGTGCTAAAGCGTTCTATTACTGCGACTCTTTACAATCAGTAAAATTTGGCGAAAACAGCCAAATAACAAGTATTGAATATGAAGCTTTCTATAATTGTACTGGATTAACTAACATTAACATGGCAGACACAATACAGAATATTGGCTCTTACGCTTTCAGTAGTTGCGAATCATTAAGTAGCATTGAAATACCTTATGCTACAACAACAATAGGAGAAAGAGCTTTTTACAATTGTGTAGGGTTAACTGAAATTTATTTTAACGCTACAAATTTAAATGACTATATTTCAAATCCAAAAATCTTTGATAGTTCATTTGAAAATGGTAATGACATAACTGTAATCGTGGCTAAAAATGTTACAAAAATTCCAGCATACATGTTTTGTTTTGAATATAATAGTAAGTGTTCAAATATAAAAACCGTAATATTTGAGAATAACAGCCAATGTATTAGCATAGGC
This sequence comes from Christensenellaceae bacterium, assembly GCA_045653205.1. Classification (GTDB taxonomy): domain Bacteria; phylum Bacillota; class Clostridia; order Christensenellales; family Borkfalkiaceae; genus UBA1259. Next base: position 58,021 of record JAZOLT010000001.1, read on the forward strand.
CAGTCTGCGTTTGATGATTGTTCAAAGTTAGAATATGTGGATTTTGGTAACAACAGCAATTTGAGATCTATAGGTGTAGATGCTTTTGAATACTGTATTAAATTAACATCAATAAATTTTGGAGAAAGTTCTCAGTTGCAAATTATTGGAGCACGTGCTTTTTGGGCATGTGGATTAAAAACTATTACTATTCCTGAGTCTGTTACTGATATTGGATCGGGAGCGTTTGGTCGATGCTCAGCTTTAGCAGAAGTTGTTTATTTGGCTGAAAGTTGTGTTGCTCCTGAAATTGGACCAAATGAAAATGGAGTGTTCTATTGTGCAGGCAACGACAACGTTAAATTAACTATTGGTACAAGTGTTGAAAAAATCGATAATGTGTTTGAGGCTTATTTTTATTTGGAAGATAAATTAGGAATAACTAGCGTGGATTATTTAGGAACGATAGAACAATGGTGTCAAATAGATTTTGATGGATATTCGCTTACCAAAAATTTACATATTAATGGAGAGTTGGTTGAAAACATAGTTATACCTAGTACTGTTACAAAGATTAGTGATTATGCTTTCTGTGAATGTACAAGTTTGAAGAGTGTTGTTATTGAAAACGGTGTGCAAGAAATTGGCGATTATGCATTCTACGGTTGCTCTTCATTAACGGAAGTATATTATAACGGAACACAAACAGAGTGGGCGAATATTGTTATAGGAACAAACAATTCTACTATCAATTCAGATACGTTATATTTCTTTAGTGAACAAGCTCCAAATCTAAATTTAGACAGCACTGCTTATGACGGCAATTATTGGCATTTTGTTGACGACGTTCCCACCATTTGGGTTTACATCCCCGAAGAGTAATTTTATTATATATTAAAAATTCTTAACAAAGTAATATGCTTAATAATCATGTATATAATAATAGTGATTACAAAATAGGGAGATGCACGTTAATGGATAGTGTTACGGCAACGGAAAAAGATGTAAATATGATAGAAATTCCTTTTAGTGTGGTGTCAAAAAATTTTGAAGATTTTTTTAATAAAAATACTAATGAGTATTTTGCCGAGCAGGTTATAAAAAAGATTTTTAATTTTAATAGTTGTAAACACGGACAAGACGGAACGGAAGCTGATTTAATCTTTGATAAAGAGCACGCATTTGAAATTACTTTGATTTGCGACAAAAATAAACATAACAATTTAGTTCAACGCGTTCAAAAGGGAATGAATGGAGGTGGGTTTCATAGCGATGATATTGTAGGTGAAATAATATCAATGATAGAAACTTGTGTCTATAATAAATCTAAAAAAGAATATGCTAATAAAGAGACTAATTTGTGCTTGATTTGTCCATTTCCTATGATGAGTTGGGTTGAAGACATAGATGTAATCGAGCTATTATTTGTAACACAAAAAGCCATTTGTTTCAATGAGCTTGTTAAACGTTATATTGAAACGAAGATTTTTAAAAGTATTTTTATCTTAGTTCCTTATATTGATGGTTCTTGGTGGATGTTAGATGTTTCAGGTGAAAAATATCAATATACAAATGATGGGAGTATTAAAAACTATCCATTTTTCATGTTTATTGACAAGTAAGAGGAGTATATTTTGAATTTATACGAAAGATTAAACCAAATAGAAAATTGGAAATATTATAACAATATGCCTATAAGAGATTATAAGCAAGCAATAGAAAATCCTTGTGATTTTATACGGAGCTACTTTGAGTATGGCGGTAAAGCGGATTTTTTATTAAACAGTATCTATCAAAATAATGCTAATCGGGCAAAACACGTTGTAAATACATATTTTTTAGGATTATATCTGGTTGAAAACATAGGGTTTTTACAGCCTACAAGTTTGTTTTTGCGCACTAACAGAAACTTTTTATGGGCTTGGTTCTTATGTTCTTTATATCACGATGCGTTTTGTAATGACACGGTAGCGCCGACAGAAGAAGTTCGCTATGATTACTGTAAATATAGTAAAGGGTTGCTTTATTCTCAAACGACTATAGAGAATTATTATAAAAAGAACAAAATATTAGAAACTAGTTATAATCATGAACTTCATTATGACCACGGTATAGTCGCTGCTAGCAAGTTATATAGCAATTATATGCAAATTTTAAATAATACCTTACTAAATAATAATCAAAGTATAGAAAACTTTTTTAATGAGCAGGGTATTTTAACTGCGGGGAATTTACGCATTGGTCACGATACTTATGTTGCTTTATGTAAAATCGCAAAGATAATAGCATGCCATAACATTTTTGTTTGTGATAGCAACAACGAAGATGATAAATATAAATATAGAAAAAACAATTTGTCTCATTTAATTGTTTGTAATGGAAAGTTTCACAAAATGCCCAATATGAGTATTTTATCAAGAGATGATTACGGAAAACTATACTATTTATTGGCATTGACTGATACGTTAGAACCAACTAAACGTGGCTTAAATGCTAAAGATATTGACATTAAAGTAATTAACCAAGGATTGTCTTGTGAAGTAATATTATCTAATATTAACGATGAGAGATATCTTAGTGGTATAAACAGCTTGCCTAAATGGTTGGATTGTGTCGACGTTAAAGACGACGGCAAAAAATTGGTTTTGCATGATTTACGATATAGAATACATTATACATATTAAATTATAGCAATTAGTTAAACTTAGCGTTTATACAAACAATATAGATACTGCATAGTTATAAATACTTTGCAGTATCTTCTTTTTAAATATGACTTAAATTGTCATATTGTTTTGTTATAATTACTTTGTAATAGATAAAAGAGGGGTTTAACTGAAAATTTTCGGTAATCCGACAATTTGTTTCTAATTTAATGTCATATGCTATTGACAATTATAAAAATTTGGTGTTATAAAGATATGAGAGAGTTAAAAATCGACAAAAGTTTACAATTAGTTTACGATATGGTTTACAATACCGTTGACAAAATGTGAATTGTTGTGTATAATATGGTTAACAAAAGGAGGTAACTATGGATAAGAAGGAGTGTTTAAAGATAATTTTAGGTAATAAGTATCCAACAATTAATGATTTAAGATATAATCAAAAATTAGAGTATTTATTTTCAAAAGATGAACTTGAACAGTTTTTAAATGAAAAAGAAAATTTAATAGAAGAGAAATCAACATTTATAAAAAATATACCATTAAAGACGTTTAATTCAAAACATTGTTTTTATGTTCATGGAGATTATATATTATCAAATTATCATCAATATTTATCTACGTTAGTGGAAGATTTGAAGCTAAATCAAAAAACTATTTTTGCTAGACATTTTAATGATATTTTATGGTCAAGAGTCTTTTCGGAAGTAGAGGGGTCATTAAATGTAGAGAATATACCAACAACCCACAAAAGAATCAAGGAGATTTATAGTAAAAAAAGCTTAATTGATGAGAATGATATTATCATAAAAAACATGTTAGATGCAATTACGTTTATCATGAAAGACAAACCTGCTTTCAATAAAGAGAATCTATTTAAATTATATAGCTTGTTAAGTAAAAATTCTTTAGATGAAGAAGATAAATTGAAAGAAGGGGCTTGCTATAGGCACGAAAGTGTATATATCGGTGGATACGAAGGTGCAAATGTTGAAATTATTGATGAGTGTATGGATAGTTTGTTTGCTTTTGTAAACGACCCTGAAAGTTTCAAAACATACTCTGCTCTTTTACCACATATATGCCATTATTACATTTTGTATGTTCATCCTTATTTTGATTATAATGGTAGAACTGCAAGGATGGTATCTTTTTGGTTGCATTATATTTTTAATATAAGCGAAGCGCCATTGTTTATTAGTGAAGCAATTAATGACAACAAGAAGCAATACTATGAAGCTATTACCAACACTAGAAATACAAATAATGACCTAACGTATTTCTTAGGTTATATTTTGGAAACAGCTATAAAGTATAGTTTGGTATATAAGAACTTAGATGAAATTCAAAAGCAATTATCTAAGACGGGCGACTCATTAACGTCTACAGAGTGGGGATACCTGAAAAAAATTATAGTTCACAATCCCGACGGATATTTTAACTATAAGAACTTTTTTGAGTATATTCAAAACTACATGTCAAAACCGGGTGGACTTAAAATCTTGAATACGTTTGTAGAATATGGGATTTTAGAAAAAACCATAAACAAAAAGAAAGAGGCCGTTTATAAACTGAATCAAGATATAATTACCTACAAAATGAAAGAGAAATAAGAGAGGAAGAAAATAAATATATAAATGCATAAAGAAAGAATTAAATTTTATAATAGGTCAGACTATTTTTATTCTTATATGCTTAATAAGGCATTAGAAAAATTAAGAATTTTTGATTTTAGTAAAGAATCCGATTCTCTAGAAGAAGTTTTAGAGATTTATAATATTGTAAAATATATTGAGGACGATGCGAAATCGTTAATTGTTAATGAAGAAGACAAAAAACTTCTTAGTGTTGAAAATAAAAAAGCATTAATGAAGATAATTGGGATGTTCTTTAATAAAATAGAAAATTCAAACATTTTAAATTTAAAAGTTGATGCGGTACACGGATATGCAGAAGATTTTTTAGAATTATATGAGAAATTTGAAGTTTATAAAAAAATTTCAGTTGATAAATTTTTTGACTCTTTAAAATTTTTACGAATAGACGATTATTATATTTATCAATATAAAAAAATAGTTCAACATCATAATGCACAATTAAGAGTAAGGCTACTAGAAAATGAGGATTCTTTCAGCTTACTGTTAAATAAATATTTGTCAACTGAAAACAAAAACGAAATATTTTTACCAAAAAGTTTATCTAAAGAAGACAAAGAACAAATAACTATAAACTATATAAACTCAGAATGTGCCCATATAAACATACTGGAAGTAATTATTTCGTTACCTACATTCGAAGATTTTGTTATTTCTGATGATACACGCATATTGGCGAAGGATAAATACGATGAACAGGTAAGAGAATTATTCGACGATGAAAAAGGCTTTGGCTTAAAAACAGAGTTGTGTGTAGGTTTTACTGAAGAAATTGAAGATGCGTTTAAATGCACTTATGATTCAAGGCGTCTATTTTTAAACATTAATCCTAATTGGATAAAAGAAAATTTGGATTTTCCCACCTTGTTAAATAACTTGATTTATGTTTTTGGGTTAACTGATATGCAAATGAGAATAAGCAATATCAGCAAACCTAATAATATGCATACACTAACAAGAGTTTTTACAGATAGAAAGCTAAAAAACTTTTATTTGTATGGGCAAGAATTTGAATTATTAAATAGTTTTTCTTTTATGGGGACTATTGCGTATAGAGATTATTTAAAATCTGCGCAAAATATTAGGATAGAAGAGGTGATTCAATGGTTTTTTGATAAACATTTGCCTGAAGAATTTTCTATCAATGACTTTTCTGTCAATATGCCTTCTGCTAACAGTACGTATTTAGAAAAATGTAGGATGATTTGTTGTGAGTTCGAAAGCCTTTTGAAACAATATGATTCATTGATTAAATATGGTAAAATTAGGCATGACATCATTGAAATATCTTCTCGCCCTATTGTAATTGAAAACGTTCGTAGTTTTGTTCCGCAGAAATATATTTATCCTAATAAAGATAAATGCAATACCGTAATGTATTGGCTATTTTCAGACCAAACAATGCTGACATATTTTGAGGGCAAAGAGAAAAGACAAAAATATAACAATTTATTCAAATTACTTTTGCATGAAAAAATCAATATAAACGAATATCAAGAATATCAAAGAAATAGTCTAAAGTATTTGATTGACGAAAAAATAATCTCTATAGATAATAAAGGATATATTTCATTTGTTAATTTGCCAGAAGCATATATTTTATACGACTTACACCATAATGAGTTTGCGTCATATACGTTTTATAAAAACAAAGGGTTAGAGGCCACTATTACCAAGCTTATTCAAAAAGAATGGATATACATTGCCTCATCATTGTTGTCTATCCCAGAATGTTCGTATATAAATTTTCATTTAAATAAGCAAGAGTATTTTAACGGTTTTGATCTAAGAAATACTTATTTGCATGGAACACAGCGAAAAAAAGGAAAAGATACAGAGTTGCACAAGCAAAATTACAATAAGTTACTAACACTTTATTTATTGATCGTTATTAAAATTAACGATGATTTATGTCAAAAAGAAGAAATATAAGAAAAAATAAAGGAGGAAAATAAATGAAAGCGGTTATATATGCAAGGTATTCGTCGGATAACCAACGTGAAGAATCTATTGAATGACAAATACACGTATATATTTAAATTGTTCGTTTTACGCTTAAATTGGCTCACCACGAATAGCGCACACCTTACTGGTGTGCGTTTTTTCGTGCTTTCCCTACGAGATGAGAACGTAGTTCGGCGCTTGCGTCAACCGAGGGGCTCCCCTTTAGGGGTTTCGGTTGTATCTCGTAGGGGTCACCATAAAAAAGCACTTACTGAAAAGTAGGTGCTTTTTTATTATGTAAACAATTTAAGTACTTTTAAAGTATTTATCACATTATTAACTTAATAAATATAAAGGAGGAATACCTATGAAAAAAATATTACGTGCAGTATCAATCATTACCTGTATTTGCACATTATTATGTTTTGTGATGTTCCTTAATCCGGGTATTGT
>JAZOLT010000002.1:0-266951 GCA_045653205.1 Christensenellaceae bacterium
ATAACTCACAATGATTTTTTTTGCATCTATTTTTCTAATTGCAATGTAAAAATCCTTTACTTTATACTCCAAAGGGTCACCAAAAGGCGCTTTCCTAATTAATGTAATGTCTTCGCCAACGTCAATTCCGATATCAAACAATCGTTCCTTTATCTTATTAGAACAATTTATTTCAAGAATTTTTACCTTTTTTCCTATTGATACATCACCTAAATTCATCATTTAAATTTATGAAATAAAGTTATTAAATAAAACTGTTTAAAATAAAAATATCCGCTTATAAAAAGCGGATATTCTAATTAATCAACTAATTCGATGATTGCTACTTCAGCAGCGTCGCCCTTTCTTGGTCCAAGTTTATAAATTCTGGTGTATCCACCACCTTGTCCCTTTTCTTCTTTACGAGTTGCATATTTTGGCGCATATTCGTCAAAGATTTTTTCAATTAGTGGATACTTAATCGCTTTAGTTCTTGCCTTGAAATCAGGTTTGCTTTCTTTAAAGCCCTTAACTTCTTGCAAGTCGTTTACCATAGAAATAATTTTTCTTCTTGCGTTAAGCTTCTTTGTGCCGTCCTTAATAAGAGTTTTAGTAGTTTCCTTACCCTTAGCATCAACAACCTTAACTTCACTTTCAACAGTATCAGTGTAGCTGTTAACTGCAAGTGTAATGATTTTTGCTACGTAAGAAGCAACTTCCTTTGCTCTTGCTTCGGTAGTTTCTATTTTACCGTGCCACAAAAGTGCAGATGCTTGATTTTTAATCAACGCAACTCTTTGAGTAGCGTTTAATCCTAACTTTCTTGCCATTTGTTTAGTCCTCCTTGTCCTTTAATTTTAAGCCTAGACTTTCGAGTTTGAATATTACTTCATCGAGAGATTTCTTGCCTAAATTACGGACTTTAAGCATATCGTCTTCGGTTTTGTTAATTAAATCTTCTAACTTATGGATATTCGCTCTCTTTAAACAGTTAAATGAACGAACAGATAAATCCATTTCTTCAATGGTCATCTCTAGAAGCTTATGAACCTCATCTTCCTTTGATTGAACCAAAATACTTGTGTTGCCAAGCTCTGATAATGATACGAACATTCTAATATGCTCGTCCATAATTTTAGCGGCAAGACTGATAATATCTCTACCAGAGAATGCTCCGTTAGTCCACACTTCTAAGGTAAGTTTATCAAAGTCTACACTTTGTCCTACACGAGTAGCCGTTACGTTATAGCTAACCTTTTTAACAGGCGTATAGATGCTGTCGATTGCAATATTATCAATGATGTCGGTCTTGTGTTCGTCTGCTCCTTGATAACCTCTACCACGTCCAATTGTTAGCTCTACGTCAATCTTTCCACCCTCGTCAATCGTGCAAATGTATTGGTCGGGATTCAAAATTGTAATGTCTGCATCGTTTTCGATGTCTCCTGCTTTAACTACTGCTGGTCCTTCCTTATACAATCTAACCGTTTTCTTAAATTCGCTATCTAATGTTGAGGTTTTGATTGCTACACTCTTAAAGTTAAGAATGATTTCGGTTACGTCTTCCTTAACCATTGGAACTGCTGAGAATTCGTGCATAATCTTTAAATCCTCAGAGAACTTAATGTTTTGGATTGCAGCACCAGGAAGTGCAGAAAGCAATATTCTTCTTAATGCGTTACCGAGAGTTAAGCCAAAGCCCTTTTCTAAGGGTTCAACTACTACTTTCGCATAACTTTTTTCTTCGTTTTCTTCCACTGCTATTTTTGGCATTTCAATTTCCATCATAAGAAATATCCTCCTATAAATAGTTTCGACATTAGTTTTTTCGGGAATTCTTGTCAAGACGTGGAAATTCTCAACTTTCCCCCCGAAAAAACCCATCGAAAAATTATTTTTTTATTTAATTATTTAGAGTATAATTCGACAATCATGTGTTCTTTGATTTGAATGTCGATATCTTCTCTTGTTGGAAGCTCAATAATTTTACCTTCTAAGGTTTCAGGGTTGAATTCTAACCACTTAGGCATGTTTCCAACCTTCATTGACTTGATTTCAGTAAAATACTTATTGTCTTTCTTGGTTTCTTTAACTGCGATAACGTCGCCAACCTTTACGTTGTAAGAAGCAATGTTTACGTTCTTACCATTAACAGTAAAGTGAGAATGTGTTACAAGTTGACGAGCTTGTGACCTAGAAGAACCAATACCCATTCTGAAAATAACGTTGTCAAGTCTTCTTTCCAACAATGAAAGCATGTTTTCACCGGTAATACCTTTCATTCTGTCGGCTTTTTCATAGTATTTTCTGAATTGTCCTTCTAATACACCGTAAATTCTCTTGCACTTTTGCTTTTCACGAAGTTGAAGTCCGTATTCTGAAACCTTCGTTCTGCTCATTCCGTGTTGTCCGGGAGCTTGTGGTCTTTTCTCAAAAGCACAAACGCCCTTAAAGCATCTTTCGCCTTTTAAGAATAACTTAGCACCCTCACGTCTGCATAAACGACATTTAGATTCTGTATATTTAGCCATTTGTCTTTCCTCCGTTATACTCTACGTTTTTTGGGTGGTCTGCAACCGTTATGTGGGATAGGAGAAACGTCTTGTATTAGAGTTACTTCCATATCACAGTTGGTTAATGCTCTGATTGCAGATTCTCTACCTGCACCAGGTCCCTTAACGTATACTTCAACTTGACGCATACCTTGGTCTCTTGCTACCTTGCCTGCTGCTTCTGCTGCCATTTGTGCTGCAAAAGGAGTGCTTTTTCTTGAGCCCTTAAAGCCCAAGCTTCCTGCACTTGACCATGATACAGTGTTACCTTGCATGTCTGTTATTGTTACTAATGTGTTATTGAAAGATGCTTGAATGTGTGCTTGACCTTTGTCAACCTTTCTGGCATCTTTACGTTTTTTAACGATTTTCTTTGTTGCTGCCATTATACGTAACCTCCATTATCTAGTTGCCGTTTTCTTTTTAGCAACGGTGCGACCAGGGCCTTTTCTGGTTCTCGCATTTCTCTTAGAACTTTGTCCACGAACGGGAAGGTTCTTTCTGTGACGAACACCTCTAAAGCATCCAATTTCAATAAGTCTTTTAATGTTAAGACTTACTTCGCTTCTTAGGTCACCCTCTACTCTGAGGTTGTGTTCGATATATTCTCTGAGCTTAGCAACGTCTGCTTCACTCAAATCCTTAACTCTTACGTCAGGGTCTACGCCTGTTTCTTTAATGATTTTCTTTGCCGTAGGAAGTCCGATACCATAAATATAGGTAAGTCCGATTTCCACTCTTTTGTTATTGGGCAAATCAACGCCGGCTATACGTGCCATTCGATTAAATACCTCCGTATTTTTTTCCTTAAATTTTTTATATGTTAATGCAAAACGTTGCCCCGATTGGAATGTTTAGGGCTAAGTTTTACGCTTGTTATCCGTTTATAACCTTTCGGCTATTACCGATTAACCTTGTCTTTGCTTGTGGCTCTTGTTCTTTGAACAAATTACCATAACTTTTCCGTTTCTTTTGATTACTCTGCACTTGTCGCACATTGGCTTTACTGAAGGTCTAACTTTCATTTTTATCTCTCCTTATTTGGATTTTTGTTTATGCTTTTAAGATTTGCTACGCCAGGTTATTCTACCTTTTGTTAGGTCATAAGGGCTCATTTCAAGTTTTACTTTATCGCCTATTATAATTTTGATATAATGTTGACGAAGCTTTCCTGATATGTGAGCCGTAATTATATGGTCGTTCGAAAGCTTAACTTTGAACATTGCGTTAGGCAAGGTTTCAACAATCACGCCTTCGGCTTCTATTACGTCGTCTTTTGACACAAACTTAATCCTCCTTGATTTTTTGGGCTATTGATTTATAAACTCTTTCGTTTCCAACCAATTTACCCGATTGTATTTCAGTAGCTAGCATTTCTAGGCTTTCTACTTCTAACTTACATAAATGTTTTACGTTTTTTGTTTTGGGGTTTTGCAATTTTCTCTGTCTTCCGTTTACCACAACTGCTTTGTTGCCGTTAACTTCTACAACTAAAAGCTTTCTCCCCTCGTCCCTGCCTTTTAGGCTCTTTACTAAATCGCCAATGCACAGTTTCGTATTCATATTATAACGTTAAGATTTCCACGCCGTTATCGGTAATAACAACCGTGTTTTCATAATGGGCTGACGGCTTACGGTCTTTTGTAACCACACTCCAACCGTCTGACAAAAAGTCTACTTGATAAACTCCTGCATTTATCATTGGCTCAATTGCGATTGCCATATTCTTTTTAAGCCTTATGCCCGTGCCTTTATTGCCATAATTGGGAACGGCTGGGTCTTCGTGCATCTCACGACCAATACCGTGACCAACCAAAGCTCTCACCACTGAAAATCCGTTGTCCTCTGCGTGCTTTTGAACACTGTAACCTATATTCCCTAATGGAGTTCCGTCCCTTAAGTTTTCAATGGCTTTGAAAAAGCATTGTTCGGTTACTTCAACGAGCTTTCTCTTTTCTTCAGAAACCTCGCCGATTATAAAGGTTCTTGCCGCATCGCCGTGGAATCCATTGTAATAAACTCCAACGTCGACGCTGACTATTTGACCTTCCTTAATAAAAACGTGGTCAGACGGTATTCCGTGCACTACCATTTCATCAATGGAAACACAAGCAGAGGCAGGGTAGCCTTGATATCCTAAAAAAGATGGTTCTGCGCCGAATGACTTTATATATTCGTAAACTAATTTGTCCACGTCTTTAGTAGTCATTCCTGCTTTAATTTCTTTTGCTACGGTATCTAGAACGTTTTTCGTAAGCCTGCCACTTTCTCTCATACAAGAGATGTCTGCTTCAGTCTTTATTTTAATCATTAACCTAAAACCTTTTGAATTTCTTCAAAAACTTTTTCAACCGTTAGATTTCCGTCTATATCCTTTACCTTGCCTTGCTTAGAATAATATCCAATCAATGGCTCGGTTTGTGATTTGTAAACTGAAAGCCTTTCTTTTACGGTTTCGGGGTTATCGTCTTTTCTAATTGTTAACTCTGCATTGCATGCAGGACAATACTTAGTGTCGCCGATAACTGAGATGTGATATGAACCACCACACTTTGAACAGCTTCTTCTACCTGTAATTCTTGCCTCAAGCTTGTTTAGGTCAACGTTTAGGTTGATTATCGTGTCTGGAGCGTTAAACTCGTCTAACGCTGCGGCTTGAACAAGGTTTCTTGGGAATCCATCTAATAGATAACCCTTTTCACAGTCAGGCTGAGCAAGTCTATCCTTAACTAATTCGATTGTCAATTCATCAGGACACAAGTTTCCTGCATCCATTATTGACTTAACCTTTAAGCCAAGTGGTGTTCCGTTTTTAATGTTTGCTCTAAATATGTCACCGGTAGAAATATGGGGTAAACCGTATTTTTCCGATATGGTAACTGCTTGAGTTCCCTTTCCACTACCTGGTGCACCTAATAAAACTATTTTCATGAATTTTTCCTACTTTAAGAATCCTTTATAGTTTTTCATCATAATCTGCGATTGTAATGCTTGTTCGAATTCAAGAGCAACTGATACGATAATTAGTAATCCTGTTGCACTGAATACGCTAGCTAAGCTGTTATCAATTGCAGAGAAAACAAGTGTAGGAATTAACGCCATCAACGCAAGGAATATTGCACCAAAAAGCGTAATTCTGTATGAAATTTTCTTTAAATAATCTGCAGTGGGTTTTCCAGGACGGTATCCAGGAATAAAACCACCATTGCCCTGTATGCTCTTGCTAACATCATCGGGATTGAATTGCATTTGATTATAGAAATACGAGAAGAATAAAATCAACACGCAAAGTATAACCATATATGGAACAGTTCCCGTTCCAACGTTTCTAGTCCACCAGTTATCAGTTACGCCTAAGAAATTCATAATCATATCAGGGAAAGATAAGATTGCGAATGCAAAGATTAAGGGCATAACGCCAGAAGCGTTAACTTTCATAGGAATATGGGTAGATTGACCACCATACATTTTCCTTCCTTTAACTTGCTTAGCATACTGAACAGGAATTTTCCTTTCAGCTGAATCTACTGCTACGATTGAAGCAAAGATTACTAATGCTGCTACACAGAATCCAACAAGTGTCCAAGCAGAAGATTGAGCAGTTTCAGCAACACCCAAGCCTCTAAATAGTTCTAAGATTGAACTACCAGCTGTTGATAGAATACCAGCAAAGATTAACAATGATATACCGTTTGATACGCCGTAGTCGGTAATTCTTTCACCGAGCCACATTGTAAGTGCCGCACCAGCAGTATAGATTAAAACTAATAATGCGTAGCTTAGGAATTTTCCAAATCCTTCGCCACCAAACAACATACCAAAGTTGATGTTTCCACCATTTTCAGTGCTTCCACCTAAAGCTGCAAGAATACCAATAGCTTGTGCAATTGCAAGAACTAAAGTTAAAATTCTTGTATAAGTGTTTATTCTTCTTCTTCCTTCTTCACCCTGCTTAGAAAGTCTTTCTAATGCGGGAATACCAACGGTTAGAAGCTGAATAATAATTGATGCGTTAATGTAAGGTCCTATACCCATCGCAAAGAACGTTCCATATTGCAACGCTCCACCAGATACAGCACTCATAATGCTTAAATAAGTGAAATTGTCAAACATCTCCTCATTAAACATTGAAACGCCAGGAACAGGAATATAACAACCTAGTCTGTATATAAATAACAAACCGATAGTTATAAGGATTTTTCTCCTTACTTCCTTAATCTTGAACGCATTTATTATCGTTTGAAACATTTTACCCTCCTATCTTGGGTTAGATTTGTTCTGCCTTGCCACCGGCTTTTTCAATAGCCTCTTTTGCTTGAGCAGAGAATGAAGATGCTTGAACAGTTAACGCTTTTGTTAACGTTCCGTTACCTAATACCTTCAAACCAACACTGCCCTTAACTAATTTAATAAGTCCTTTTTCGTTTAGTGCGAAAATATCAACGGTAGCACCATTTTCAAAAGATTCTAATACCGAAAGATTTACAATGCTGTATACCTTTCTGAAATGGTTGTTAAAGCCACGCTTGGGAATACGTCTGATAAGAGGCATTTGACCGCCTTCAAATCCGGGGCGAACACCGCCACCACTTCTTGCCCATTGACCTTTATGTCCCTTACCACTCGTTTTGCCAAGACCAGAACCAATACCACGGCCAAGTCTTTTTTTCGATGTGGTTGCACCTTGTGCAGGACTTAAATCACCTATTCTCATGTTTATTACTCCTTAATTTTAATAAGCCGTTAAGTGTCCCTTACGCTTTTTCTACCTTAACAAGATAGCTTACCTTGTTAATCATTCCAAGAACGCTTGCACTTTCTTCGTGAATTTTGAACGAATTAATCTTTGTTAATCCGAGTGCTTCTACGATTTTCTTGTGTTGAGGTAAAGTAGCAATAGTGCTCTTTACAAGCGTTACTTTAATTTTACCGGTTTCGGTTTTCTTTTTTGCCATTTAAGTTTCCTCCTAACCGTTAATTTCTTCTACGGTCTTTCCACGAATTGCTGCAACTTGTTCAGCAGTTCTCAATCCCTTTAATCCTTCAATAGCTGCTTTTACGCAGTTGATTGGATTGTTGGTGCCGTGAGATTTTGTTCTGATGTTGGTAATACCAACGGCTTCCATAACCGCACGAACAGGACCACCAGCTATAACACCAGTACCTTCGTCAGCAGGCATCATTAATACTGAACCTCTGCCAAATTTTCCTAATACTTCGTGAGGAATACTTGTTCCCAAAAGAGATACGGGGAACATATTCTTCTTTGCTCTTGCAGTTGCCTTATCGATTGCCTCTGGAACTTCGTTAGATTTACCCATTGCACAACCGATTTTACCTGCACCGTCACCTACAACGACGAATGCGGCAAATCTCATATTTCTACCGCCCTTGACAACTTTAGTAACACGGTTGACAGCGATAAGTTTTTTAACTAATCCGTCATTTTCTTCCGCCTTTCTGGGCGCTCTGTTATTTTCTCTTGCCATTTTAGTTCTCTCCTTGATTTTTTAGAATTGAAGGCCGCCCTTTCTTGCGCCGTCTGCGAGACTTGCTACACGTCCCGTATAAAGATATCCGCCTCTGTCAAATACAACTGCTTTAATCTTCTTTGCTTTTGCCTTCTTAGCTACAAGCTCGCCTACTGCATATGCTTGAGCCTTCTTGTCTTTGCCCTCAAAAGAACCCTTTAGCTCCTTATCAAGCGTAGACGCCGTAATCAAGGTGTTTCCCTTAACGTCGTCTATAAGTTGAACGTAAATGTGATTTAACGTTCTATAAACTGAAAGTCTGGGGGTTTCAGCAGTGCCTTTAACCTTTGCCCTTACTCTCTTATGTCTTTTTAATCTGTCTTGATTTTTATTGATTTTATTAATCATTTCAATTTACTCCTGTTTAAAAACTTTTCGCGTTCTTAAAAACGCACTCAGCAGACGTGCTAGACATTTCGCACGCCCACTAAAAGCATCTTAAATTTTAGCCTTTCGCTCCAGCTGCTTTACCAACCTTTCTTTCGATTACTTCATCACTATATCTGATGCCGTATCCGTGATAAGGCTCTGGCTCTCTAACGCCTCTAATAATTGCAGAAATTTGTCCAACCTTTTCCTTGCTGATACCTGCTACGGTAATCTCGGTTTGAGAGGGGCAATCTAATGTGATGCCTTCAACTTCTTCAATTTCAACGGGGTGCGAAAAACCAACGTTCATAACGATTTTTTTGCCTTGTTTAGCAACCTTCCAACCTACACCGTTTACGATAAGGGTTTTCTTGTAACCTTCAGTTACACCCTTAATCATATTAGCACATAATGCTCTATATAAGCCGTGCTTTGCTTTTACGGGGCCTTGGTCGTTTGCTCTTGTAAACTTAATTACGTTGCCTTCAACTACGGGCGTGATTGCTGGGTCGTAGTCTTGACTTAAAGTTCCTTTAGGTCCTTTTACAGTAAATACGTTGTTTGAAATTTCAACGGTTACGCCTGCAGGAATAGTGATATGTGCATTACCAATTCTTGACATAATTTACCTCCTACCATACGTAAGCGAGCACTTCGCCGCCTTGATGTAATTTCTTTGCTTCTTTACCGGTCATAATTCCCTTTGAGGTTGAAAGAATTGCAATACCTAATCCTCCGAGAACTTGTGGAACTTCATCAGTTCCTACGTATACTCTTAGACCGGGCTTACTTACTCTCTTTAAACCAGTAATAACGCTGTTTTTACCGTCGTATTTAAGCGTAATTTTAATAGTTCCCTGAACACCTTCTAGAATTTCAACGTTCGAAACGTAACCTTCTTTCAAAAGGATATCTGCGATAGCCTTTTTAGTGTTTGATGCGGGAATTTCAACAGTTTCATGCTTAGCGTGAAGAGCATTTCTAACTCTAGTAAGCATATCTGCAATAACGTCTGTCATTTTTGTTTCCTCCTTTACCAACTTGCCTTTTTAACGCCGGGAATTTGACCTTTGTATGCCAAATTTCTGAAGCAGATACGGCAAATACCGTATTTGCGTAAAACAGCGTGCGGACGTCCGCAAATACTGCATCTGGTATAGGCTCTAGTAGAAAATTTAGCAGGTTTTTGCTGCTTATTTATCATTGCTTTTTTAGCCATTTTATATCTCCTTTTACCTTACTTCGTTGCAAAGGGCATTCCGAGCATTGCGAGCAATTCTCTTGCCTCTTCATCAGTCTTTGCAGTAGTAGTGAAACAAATATCAAATCCTCTCATCTTTTCTACTTGGTCGTATGAAATTTCAGGGAATATGAGTTGTTCCTTTACGCCCATAGCATAGTTTCCTCTGCCGTCGAACGACTTTGTTGATACGCCACGGAAGTCACGAACTCTAGGAAGAGCAATTGATACGAATTTATCAAAAAATTCATACATTCTCTTGCCACGAAGTGTTACCTTCATACCTACGTTCATACCTTCTCTAATCTTGAAGTTTGCTACTGATTTTTTAGCCTGTGTTAAAATAGGCTTTTGTCCTGAGATAAGCTTCAATTCTTCTTGAGCTAGTTGAACGCTCTTTGCGTTATCCTTTACGTCGCCGAGTCCTGAGTTGATTGTTATCTTCTCAAGCTTTGGAACTTGGTTTACGTTCTTATAGTTAAATTTCTTCATTAAAGCAGGTATAACGGTATTGATATACGCTTCTTTAATTCTGTTCGGAGTGTTCTCGGTTACAACACTAGCAACCTGAGTCTTCTTTTCTGCCATTTTTTAATTCCTCCGTTAGTTCTTTTCTGCGTTTTCAGCAGCGTCGGCAGCCTTTTTAGTCTTTTTCTTGGTTGCCTTCTTTACTTCTTTTGCTTCTTTGCCAGCGTCTAACACTGCACCACACTTCTTACAAATACGAGCTTTCTTACCTGCTTCTTCTTTGTATGAAACTCTGGTTGCCTTGTTACATACAGGACATACTACCATTACGTTAGAAGCGTCAATAGCACCAGATTGATTGGTGATACTGCTAACTTCTTGTGCACTTCTAGCTTTCTTATGCTTCTTCTGCACGTTAACGCCGTCAACAACTACTTTATTTTCCTTGGGAAGAGCTACTAAAACCTTTGCGGTCTTGCCTGCATCCTTACCCGTTAAAACCAAAACTGTATCGTTCTTTTTAACTTTCATTGTTGTTTCTCCTTATAAAACTTCGGGGGCTAATGAGATAATTCTCATGTAGTCTTTATCCCTAAGTTCTCTCGCTATCGGTCCAAAAATACGGGTTCCTTTAGGTTGCTTTTGTGCATCGATAATAACTGCTGCGTTTTCATCGAATCTAACGTATGTTCCGTCTTTTCTTCTAACGCCACTAGTTGACCTAACGATTACAGCCTTTACTACGTCACCCTTCTTTACTGCACCACCGGGGGTTGCAGTCTTTACCGAAGCCACGATAACGTCACCGATATTGCCAGTTCTTCTGAAAGAACCACCCAATACTCTTATACACATCAATTCTTTAGCACCGGAGTTGTCCGCTGCTTTTAATCTGCTTTGCGGTTGTATCATTGTGTGCCTCCTTACTTAGCCTTCTCAATGATTTCTGCTACTCTCCAGTTCTTATCCTTAGAGAGCTTTCTTGTTTCAACGATAAGAACCTTATCGCCTACACCACAAGAATTTGCTTCGTCATGAGCCTTGAATTTGTGAGTTTTCTTAATGGTTTTCTTATATAACGGATGCTTATATCTTTCTTCGATTGATACAACTACCGTCTTATCCATTTTGTCGGATACTACTATACCGACTCTTTCTTTTCTTAAATTTCTTTCCATAGTCTTCTACTCCCTACGCCTTTGCCTGTAATTCTCTTTCTCTTAAGATGGTTTTTACCTTCGCAATGTCTTTCTTGCAGGTCTTAAGAGATGCGGGGTTTTCAAGCTGTCCAATTGCGTGACGGAAACGAAGATTAAACAATTCTTCGGAAAGCTCTTTAAGCTTAGTGTTTAATTCGTCTACCGTTAATTCGTGAAGTTCTTTAGTTTTCATTAAGCTTCACCGCCTTCTTCAATAATTTCTTCTGCTACAACTTCTGCTTCTTTCTTAACAAACTTCGTCTTAACGGGAAGCTTGTGTCCAGCAAGTCTCATAGCTTCTTTTGCGATATCTTCCGAAACGCCTGACATTTCGAATAATACTCTACCTGGTTTAACTACTGCTACCCAGTATTCTACTGAACCCTTACCGCTACCCATACGGCTATCAGCAGGTTTCTTTGTTACTGGTTTGTGGGGGAAGATGTCTATCCATACTTTACCACCACGCTTGATAAATCTTGTCATTGCAACACGGGCTGCTTCGATTTGATTTGACTTAATCCAACCGGGTTCGGTTGCTACTAAGCCATATTGACCGTAAGCTATCTTGTTGCCTTTAGTGCATTTGCCGGTCATTCTGCCACGATGCACTCTTCTTCTTTTTACTCTCTTAGGCATCAACATAATTATGCTTGACCTCCTTGGGCAGTATTCTTCTTAGATGCACCAATAACTTCTCCCTTGTAAATCCAGCACTTAATACCGATTACACCGAAAGTTGTATGTGCTTCTGCGAAGCCGTATTCGATATCTGCTCTCAAAGTTTGAAGAGGTATCGAACCTTCGTGATAATGTTCGCTACGAGCGATTTCAGCACCGTCAAGTCTTCCGCTTACGCAAAGCTTAACACCCTTGATACCGCTTCTCATACATCTTGAAATTGATTGCTTCATAGCCCTTCTAAACGATACACGCTTTTCGAGCTGTGCTGCAACGCCTTCTGCTACTAATTGTGCGTTTGCATCGGGCTTTTTAACTTCTGATATATTGATAGAAATTTGTTTTCCCTTGCAAATCTTTGCAACAGTCTTTTTAATAACTTCAATCTCTGCTCCTTGCTTACCGATTAAAACACCGGGGCGTGCAGTAAAGATTGTGATGCTTACTTTTGACGCTGCCTTTTCAATAGCAATTTTGGATATAGCAGCTTGATAATACTTTTTCTTTAATACATTGCGGATTTCATTGTCTTCTTTAACGTTGAAAGCAAAATCTTTCTTGTCAACAAACCAATGTGAATCCCAATCTTTTATAACACCGACTCTAAGTCCGTGTGGATTAACTTTCTGTCCCATATCCTTCCTCCTAGTTCTTTGCGTCTAGCACAATGGTAATGTGGCTGGTGCGTTTCAAAATTCTGAACGCTCTGCCTTGTGCTCTGGGCATTACTCTCTTCAAAGTAGGACCTTGGTCTGCATAGCAAGCTGCTACGAAGAGATTGTCCTTACTCATTCCGAGATTGTTTTCAGCATTTGCTGCTGCAGACATAAGCACTTTCTTGATAGGTTCAGAAGCAGACTTTGGTGTGTTTTCCAAAATTGCTTTTGCCTGAACGTAACTCTTTCCTCTAATAATATCAAGAACTACTCTTACCTTATAAGGTGAAATGCGAACGTGCTTAGCAACAGCCCTAGGGCGTCTGTCCTTATTTTCTGCGATTCTCGCAGTCTTTTCTCTCATATTCTTAGCCATTTAGAGCCTCCTATCTGCCACCTGTGGTCTTCTCTCCACCGTGACCTTTGAAGGTTCTAGTGGGAGCAAACTCACCTAGTTTGCAGCCTACCATGTCCTCGGTTACATATACCGGAACGTGTTTTCTACCGTCATATACCGCAATGGTATGTCCTACCATTTGTGGAAATATTGTTGACGACCTTGACCAAGTCTTTAAAACTTTCTTGTCGTTCTTTTCGTTTAATTCTTCAATTCTCTTTAAGAGTTTAGGTTCTACATAAGGACCTTTTTTAACACTTCTACTCATGCTACTCTCCTTAATTTATCCTAGTAATGATAAGCTTGTTGGAAGCTTTCTTATGCTTTCTGGTCTTATATCCGAGAGCAGGTTTACCCCACGGAGTAACAGGACTTGGCATACCAACAGGCGACTTACCTTCACCACCACCGTGTGGGTGGTCACAGGGGTTCATAACAACACCACGAACGGTAGGACGTATACCAAAGTGTCTGGTCTTACCAGCCTTACCAATTCTGATGATTTCGTGTTCTAAGTTACCTACTTGACCTATTGTTGCTTTGCAGTTTGCGAGAACGTATCTCATTTCACCACTTGGCATTTTCAAGGTTACGTATTTTTCGTCTCTTGCCATGATTTGAGCACTCATACCTGCTGCTCTAGCAATTTGACCGCCCTTTCCAGGTTGCATTTCAATGTTGTGAACCATCGTTCCAACAGGAATGTCTTTTAACTTTAATGCGTTACCAACCTTAATATCTGCTGTTTCGCCTGAAAGCACTTTATCGCCTACCTTTAGGCCTACAGGTGCGAGAATGTATGTCTTTGCACCATCAGCATAGTATAGAAGTGCGATATTTGCACTACGGTTGGGGTCGTATTCGATGCTCTTAACTGTTGCAGGAACACCGTCCTTAAGACGTTTGAAATCGATTATACGATACTTTCTTCTGTTTCCACCACCAATGTGACGAACGGTGATTTTACCTTGAGAGTTTCTACCACCACTCTTTCTTTGGTCTTCAAGAAGAGATTTTTCAGGTTTTTTTGCCGTAATTTCGTCATAAGCACTTACTGTCATAAAACGACGTGCAGACGAAGTCGGTTTATATCTTTTAATAGCCATTTATCTTTCCTCCGGATTTAATTAAGACAACGAATCAAAGAATTCAATTGACTTACTGTCCTTTTTAAGTTGAACAACGGCTTTCTTGTAATCAGGAGTATATCCTTCACTTCTGCCTTGTCTTTTCAACTTTCCGTGTATGTTCGCTGTGTTAACCTTTTCAACGCTTACGCCGAAAATTTCTTCAATAGCGAGCTTAATTTGAGTTTTGTTTGCTGATTTTGCTACTACAAAGTAGTATTTTTTGTCTTTAATACCCGCATAACTCTTTTCAGAAAGAAGGGGTTTAATAATAATATCGTGTGCAGCCATTATTTTCCATAGACCTCCTCGATTTGTTCTACGGCACGCTTGGAAATAACGATTTTAGCGTTCTTTACTACGTCGTAGGTATTGATTTGCGCTACGGGTAAAGTTGAGATTGAAGCGATGTTTGCACTTGCTCTTAAAACTGCTTCGTCGCTGTTATCCATTACTAATAAAACCGTCTTTTCAAGGTTGAATGCCTTTAAGAATGCAGCCATTTCTTTCGTCTTTGCATTTTCAACTTTAATCTCGTCAATAAAGATTACTTCGTTATCTCTAACCTTTTGTGAAAGTGCTGGAAGAAGTGCTACCTCTTTTGCCTTTACGTTCATCTTCTTCGAGAAATCTCTCGACTTGGGAGCAAATACTACGCCACCCTTTACCCATTGAGGACTTCTGATAGAACCTTGTCTTGCTCTACCCGTGCCCTTTTGACGCCAAGGCTTCGCACCACCACCACGAACTTCGCTACGAGTTAAAGTGCTTTTCGTTCCTTGTCTTTCGTTTGCTAATCTAGCAACAACTGCTTGATGAATAACGGCTTCGTTATATTCTCTTCCGAACACAGCGTCGGATAATTCGAGATTGCCGATTTCAGTTGCTTTCATATTGTATAATTTAACACTTGGCATATTCTTTCTCCTTACGCTTTAACGCTGTTTCTCAAAGTTACAATTCCTTTTACGGGACCGGGAACGGCACCCTTAACTAAAATTGCATTTCTTTCTTTGTCGACTTTTACAACTTCAAGGTTTAAGATGGTTACGTTTTCGTGACCATATTGTCCAGGCATCTTCTTGCCCTTAAATACTCTTGAAGGAGTGCTGTTTGCACCCATAGAACCTACTTCTCTGTGCACAGGACCAACACCGTGGGTTTCTTTCAATCTGTGATTGTTCCATCTCTTGATAACGCCGGTAAATCCATGACCTTTGGTTACACCAGAAACGTCAATCTTGTCCCCTGCTACAAAGGTGTCACAAGTGATAACCGTGCCTACCGTCATAGTGTCAGCGTTGTCGAGCTTAAATTCCTTTAATACTCTTTGGGGTGCTACGCCTGCTTTCTTAAACAAACCAGCTTGTGGCTTGTTAATGGTCTTTTCGGTGGTCTCGTCAAAACCGAGCTTAACTGCCGAATAACCGTCTCTTTCCAAAGTTTTTACCTGAACAACGGGACAAGGACCAGCCTCAATAACCGTTACGGGAATAACTTTGCCGTCTGCTGAGAAAAGTTGTGTCATACCCAACTTTCTTCCAATGATTGCTTTATTCATAGATAAAGTTCACCTCCGATTATATTATATAATGTTTATTTTACAATTTGATTTTGATATCAACGCCTGCAGGTAAATGAATGCTATCCAAAAGCTTTACGTTTGGCGAATAAATATCAATAAGTCTCTTGTGAGTTCTAATTTCGAACTGCTCTCTTGAATCCTTATATTTATGGGGCGAACGGAGAATCGTTACGATTTCCTTTTCTGTAGGTAGTGGAATAGGACCACTAATCTTTGCACCCGACTTCTTCATTGTCTCTACGATTTTACTTGCTGCTGCGTCAAGCATTTCCGTATCGTAAGACATAAGCTTAATTCTGATTTTTTGACTTGCCATTTGTTTTTTCTCCTTTTTAACCTAACTTTTTGTGTTGCTGTATACCTTGCCGTGTGTGTCAATTTTGATTAAATAAAAAATCATTCGCCGATACTTAACTTTTTTAAGTCGCTGCGAATGACTTTACTAATTCATATTGAAGTTAGTCGCAGGGGTCTAGCCCCCACACTTGTCAGCGAAAATTACCTGTCGCTTTTCACGTTTTTCAGCAACTTTCCGCATCAACCCAGATTACACAGCCTAACCATTATAACCTAATCAACATGAGTTGTCAAACGTTTTTCACTACAATTTGAAAATTTTTTTATTAAATTTTTAAGCAATTTTTTTTCTTATAATTCTGGGTTTTTCTCCCCTTTCTACCACGTTTTCATCCACTACAACCTTTTCCACGTCTTGCTCGTTTGGTAGGTCATACATGGTATCTATCATAAGATTTTCTAATATCGTTCTAAGCCCTCTTGCACCAGTCTTAAGCTCTATCGCCCTTCTTGCTACTGCTGAGACAGCCCCGTCGGTAATTTCTAGCTCAACGTTGTCAATGCCTATTAAGCGCTTATATTGCTTTACTAACGCATTCTTTGGCTGTGTTAAAATCTTAACTAGAGCTTCTTCATCTAGTGGGTGAAGTCCTACGGTAATAGGAACTCTACCAACAAATTCAGGGATTAATCCAAATTTAATCAAATCTTGAGGAGTAATATCTCTAATAAAGTTTGATTTGCTCTCTTTGTTTTTCTCAACGTTTCCACCAAAGCCGAGCGAAGAATTTTCTTTTCTCTTTGAAACTATCTCATCTAGACCTACGAATGCACCACCACAAATAAACAATATGTTAGTGGTATCTATTCTAATACATTCTTGTTGAGGATGTTTTCTTCCACCTTGTGGTGGAACGTTTGCAACCGTGCTTTCAATAATCTTTAGCAAGGCTTGCTGAACGCCCTCTCCCGAAACGTCACGAGTTATAGAAACGTTTTCGTTTTTTCTTGCAATTTTGTCTATTTCATCAATGTAGATTATCCCACGCTGAGCCTTTTCTATGTCAAAATCAGCATTTTGAATAAGCTTTAATAGAATATTCTCTACGTCCTCTCCAACGTAGCCAGCTTCGGTTAGAGTAGTTGCGTCTGCAACTGCAAACGGAACGTCTAACACCTTTGCAAGCGTTTTCGCAAGCAACGTTTTTCCACTTCCCGTAGGACCTAATAGTAATATATTACTCTTATCTATCTCTACGTCGCCTTGACGTTTTTTTGCATTTATTCTTTTATAATGATTATATACAGCAACCGACAAAACCTTTTTTGCTTCATCCTGCCCTATAATATACTCATCTAACCTTTGCTTGATTTCAATAGGCTTTAGTAAGCCTTGGGGAGAATCTAGTTTTGCTTGTTCTTCATCTCCACGTATTATTTCAAGGCAAAGCTCTACGCATTCATCGCATATATGAATTCCGTTTGGACCTGCCAATAAATGCTTTACCTCTGGCTTAATCTTTCCACAAAAGGAGCAAATTGTTTGTTCGTTATCGTCTATCATAAATCTCCGTTGCTACGGGCGTTTTACAAAAATTTCGTCAATAAGCCCGTATTCTTTTGCTTCTTCTGCCGAAAGATAATTGTCCCTATCGGTGTCTTTTTCCACTTGTTCAAAGGGTTTGTTTGAATTTTTAGCAAGAATAGTGTTCAAGCGATGCTTTGTTTTTAAGATATGGTCGGCTTGAATTTTTATATCGCTTGCCTGACCTTGTGCCCCACCTAGAGGTTGATGAATCATAATTTCACTGTTAGGAAGAGCGTATCTTTTGCCCTTAGCACCACTTGATAACAAGAATGCTCCCATGCTTGCTGCAAGCCCTATACAAATAGTGCTTACGTCACACTTAATGTAATTCATAGTGTCGTATATAGCCATACCTGCCGTTACACTTCCACCAGGACTGTTGATATAAAGACAAATATCTTTATTTGGGTCTTTACCTTCTAAAAATATCAATTGTGCAACAACAGTGTCTGCCACTGCATCGTTGATTTCTCCGGTTAAGAAGATTATTCTATCCTCTAAAAGTCTAGAATATATATCGTAACTTCTTTCGCCCTTGCCTGTTTGTTCAATAACGTATGGCACTACGGTATTCTTTATATCCATACTTTTACTCCCTATGAATTATTACTGATTTATTTTATTTTATTCAACGAAACTTTACTTAATAGTGTTTTCGCTCTTTAGTAGTTCAAAGAACTTCTTTATAATTATTTCGTTCTTAATATAATCGAGCTGACGTGCTTGCATATTCTTCTTTACGTCGGGTGCTGGTTTGCCTTGCTTTTCAGCCATTTCCTTTACTCTATTTTCAACGTCTTCCTCGGTAGCTTCAATTTTTTCAGCTTCGATAATAGCCTCGATTACAAGTTGTGACTTAACAATTTCGGTTGCTTGCTCAACAAATCCCTTTCTGTAATCTTCCATGCTTTGTCCGATATACTTTAGATAGTCTTCAAGCTTTAAACCTTGATAAGACATACGATAGCTCATTTCTTGAACCATACGGTCGATTTGACCTTCAATTAGAGCATCTGGAATTTCTACTTCAGTTGCTTCGCTAATCTTTTTAATAATTACGTCTTCAAGCTCTCTTTCTGCTCTATCGTTGTTTTGCTTTTCTAATCTTTCAAAGGTTTCCTTTTTGTATGCTTCTAATGATTCAGCACCAGTAGCGTCCTTTATAAACTCGTCGTTAACCTCTGGCAATTCCTTTTTCTTAATTTCGTGAAGTTTGATTGCAAAAACAGCGTCTTTACCCTTAAGCTCCTCTGCGTGATATTCTTCTGGGAACTTAACGTTAATATCTCTATCTTCGCCAATGTTCATTCCGATAACTTGTTCTTCAAAACCAGGAATGAAAGTCTTGCTTCCAATAACTAGGGTTTGCTTTTCAGCTGTGCCACCTGCAAACTTTTCGCCGTCTATACTACCCGAGTAGTCGATAACAACGCTGTCACCATCTTCTACTGCTCTGTCGGTAACTTCTACTAAACGTGAATTGCGTTCTTGTAAACGCTTAATATCCTCTTCAACGTCTGCATCAGTTACTTTATATTCAGGCTTATCAAAGTTTATTCCTTTATATGCACCAAGCTTAACCTCTGGCTTTACAGGAACGATTGCCTCCATAACAAGTGTCTTGTCACTAATCTTCTTAATGTCAAGGTCTGGGCTTGCTATTGCTTCAATGGTGGGCTCTTTATCAAGAATTTCACCATAGTATTTGGGGAATGCTTGATTGATTGCTTCTTCATAGAAAATTCCCTTGCCGTATGATGCCTCTAACAAGTGCTTTGGAACTTTGCCTTTTCTAAAGCCAGGTAAAGAATATTTGCCCTTGGTCTTTTCATATGCCAAGTCAATTGCTCCAGTCCATTCCTTTTCGGTTAACGTAATGGTAATTTTTACAGTGCTTTTTAAGCCTTTTTCAAATGTATACTTCATAAGATTCTCCTAATCTTTTAAATTCTAAACTATTTTAACATATCAAAACGTAAAATGCAATCTTTTTAACGCTCTATCTTATTTTTTAAAAACTCTAAATTTGGCTTTGGCATAACCAACATTGAATTAAAGTCTGAATAAGTTACAAACCCCGCCTTAGCCTTTGAAGGCTTTTTAACGTTTTTACGTCTTGTAAATACAACCTCCGTTTTTCCACCATCTCTAGCTTTTGAATGATATGCACATATTTCACACACCTTTTCAATGGTGGAACTATTCGGCTCTTTACCCTCAGTAAAAAGTATTGCGTGCGAGGAATGATAATCTTTTACGTGAAACCACAAATCGTTAGCATTCGACTCGTGAATAAGCTTATCGTTCTCTTTGTTGTTTCTGCCAAGCTGAACAATAAATCCATCAACAACGTAAGTTTTAAAACTCGGCTTATTATCTTGTTTTTTGGTTGATTTTTGCTTTGTGATATATTCAGCCTCAATCAACTCTTCCTCAATACCTAAAAGCTCTTCTATCGATTCAGAAATAGCTATAAAATCAGTTATTCCTAAAAGGTATTTAAGCTCCTCTTCAGCCTTTTCTCTTTGAGGAGTTAAAGCAACGATTGCTCTTTTTTGCTTTGCATATTTTTTATAATATTTTTCGGCATTTTTCGCAACAGAAAGGTTCGGGTCTAGCTCAATCTTTATCTCGCTTCCATCATAATAATTTACAAGCGTGCATTCCTTCATCCCCTCTCTAAGTTGGTAAGCGTTTGCAAGCAATAATTCGCCCTTTATCTTATTTATCTCTAGAGAGCTTGCCTCTTTTTCTTTTGAAATTATAGCAAACAACCTTTTTCTAACCTTTTTTTCTTGAGTATTTACTATTGAACTCAATCGTTCTTTTTTGCTTTTAAATGCTTTTTGTTTTTGCTTTTGTGTAAAGTAATAATCCTCGGCATTGTATAACGTATCAAACTCCTTAGTGTCGCCATCAATGGTTAGATATTTAAAAACACAAACGTCACTAATCTCATCGCCTGAAAAAATTACACACGGCTTTGAGGGCGCATTATACAAAAATTCTATAAAGAAATCATAAAACTCGTTAAAATTTTGGTCAGTAATCTCTTTGTGTGCTTGATTAAATCTATAAACGATTTCTTTTGCAGTAGATAGAGCGATGCCCTGAATTCCTGAAATAATCTTTTCGGAAAAATTATTTTTTTCGCAAATCCTTAAATATTCTTTCGCTTCCACTGAATCAGGTAAAAGTTTATTGTTTGTTGGTGGTAAAACGTAAGGCTTAGAAACAATTAAAGGCCTAACCCCATTGTCAAACATATTTATTCCACGATTACCACCTAAAATTTTGCCATTTTGAGTTAATATCACGTTAGAATATCTACCCATCAATTCAACGTATAGCGTTTTAATTTCACCACTGCTGAATTCGCCTTGAGTAGAGAAGTTTATTCTCACTATTCTATCAAAACCAACTAGCTCAATGTCCTCAATTTTTGATGACGTAAGATGTTTTCTTAGCAACATACAAAAATTTGAAGCAGTTAACTGAGCACCATCGTCTTCTTTAATAATGCTCATTCTAGGCATTGCAGGATTAACGTCTAGAAGAAGCTTGTTCGTGGTCTTTCCAGTCCAAATAGTGAGCACAACTTGGTCGTTAGAGGGTGTTATTATTCTGTTTATTCTTCCATTAGAGAGTAGTTCGTTTAGCTCTCTACACAAGTGTCTTAACGTAAATGCGTCTTGTGGCACTATCTTAATCCTCCAACTTAAATTCTTTTTCGTTTAGATAATACAAACTATCTTTTTCAGAAAATCTTAGCTTGAGTTTAATTGCACAAAGCATTTGAGATTTTGCACCATACCTTTTATTAAATGCGTTATCTCCATACTTTCCATCACCCACAATGCAGTGACCAATGTGTGCAAGATGCGCTCTAATTTGATGTGTTTTACCCGTATGCAATTTTACCTCTAAAACACTAGTCCCATTGTCCTTACACTCACTTATTAGAGAGTATTCAGTAATAATCTTAACACTGCCCTCTACTTTTTTATCGTAGATTTTTACAAATGAATTTTCAGCATCTTTTACTAGATAAGCCGAAAGAATTGCTGATTTTTTTTGTGGAACGCCAATAACCGTAGCCTTATATATTTTTGTAAATGATTTGTTTTTAAAGCCTAATAACAATTCCTTTTCAGCTTTGTCATTTAAGGCAAAAATCATAATGCCAGATGTATTTCTATCTAAACGATGAATAAATCTTGCGTTAACATATTCCGTATTCACTTTTTCAAACGTGCCTTCAGAAGAAAAGCCACTTTCTTTATTTATCACCAAAACGTTTTCGTCACAATAAATAACGCTATATCCCAATTTCTCTGAAACGTAATATATAATAACCTCATCTCCTGCGTTCAACAGAACATCCTTATCAACTCGTTTGCCATTTATTTTAACGTCTTTTTTGCGCAAGAGCTTTCTAAACACACCATAAGATAGACCTTCTACGTTCGCAAAGGTCAGTTTAGAAAGTTTTTGAGTTTTGTCTGCAATAATTTTAATCATACCGTTATAAACAAACAGGACCTCGGTTTATCCCGAAGCCCTGTATAAAACCGTTTTATCAGTTTTTATCCTATTTTATTTCATCCTTAGGTTTAACAAATAATAACACAACTACACCGGCAAGACAAAGAGTTCCAACCGATAGGAACGCTACCGACCAAATGTTATTTCTTAGCCATTTATTGTCAACTTTTACCACCTTTGGTCTATCGTTTACTTTAACAACTGAAGTAGCTGATTCTGTTTTGCCCGAAGCTTTTGCTGTAACCGTGCATCTAATTGCATATGCACCAATTTTGTTAGGCGTGAATGACAACGAGCCGTTATACGCAATGGCAACAACGTCATCATAAGTTAAGCCTTCAGGATAAACGTCGTTTTCATCAGCATCAGCTAATGCGGGAATACTAACCCAATTTTCATCTAAACGATTTCCGTCATAAGGTGCACTTTGATTTTTATTATAGAATAGCTCGTATACTGTTGTGTAATCAGAGCCCTCAATTCTAAATGAAGATATTGTATAGGTCGTTCCAATATAGCCTCTGCTTTGTGCTAAAGCAGTTATTTTAATAGGAGCATCATCAACAATCTCAAACGAGAAAACGTAAGGATAATATTCACCTTTTACTAATTCGTCCTCTTCAAGCTTGTAAAAGTTTTCGCTCTCCATAGAATTGCCTTCGCCATCTTCAAACACAACGTAGAACTCATACAAACCGGGCTTGTCTAAAGGAATATTCCAACCGCTTGTAGAGCTTGATGTATTAGGTGTTCTATAGTATAGTGTGTGCGACATATCAGCATAAGAAGTATGGTCATCATACACTAAGTTCCTCATATCAGGGACCTTCACGTTCTCACCTAAACGAACGTTAGCAATTTTTCCATCGCATTCTGCATAGGTCGCTTTTAGAAGTGCTTGCTTATAAGTTTCTAAAACAATGCCAGCTTCTTGAGCATCTATATATTGTGGAGCCTTATTTTCTCCCTCTTCTAACGCAGATGGCTCAGATACGATAAAGGTATATTTTTCAAGCTTGTTCTCTCCGTCACTAACGTATATCTCTTGAGAACCTGCTTCGTTAAAACAAATTTGTGGCTCTTTTCCACCTGAAACGTAAATGTTAGCACCATTTTCTTCAGCCGTGTAAGTCAAAGATTCTACACTTTTAGCACCAGCAATAGAATAAACTGTTGCAGAATAGGTGTTAAGCCAACCCACAACTGCACGAGCAGTATATTTTTCTCCGTCAAACACGAATGCTGAATCATCTAAAACAACTCTAGGACTTACTAAAGAAAAGCTAGTGTCAAAATCGAAATCCTGCTTATGCTTTCCGTCAACATTTTTATAGTTTTGGTCTACGTAATCTAAAGCGAATTCTCCAGTTGCTCCGTTTTCAACAGTAAAGGTAATTTCAATATCGAAAACAACAGTTTTGTCTACGTTCTTTACTTTATAGGCTTGTTCTTTACTACCAAAAAAGCCTGTGTTTTTATTGTTTAAGCTTGCTAAAACAAAACTGTCAGAAGTAACGCTAAAATATACGCTAACGTTCTCGCCATCAAAGTTTACTCCGTCTACCCCGTTAAACTTGCTTGCAGAACCGTCTGTATAAATAACAAGCTCGTGATTAACTTGGTTGTCAATTTCTAAATCATCTGCATTAAAATCATCTGCCGTGGGGTCAAACTCACTAACAACGTTTCCGTTAATCAAATAACTTTCCGTGCCAAAGCTTATTTTAACCGACTTGATTTCTTCAGATAGTTTTAACGCCAATTCTAGTTCGTTTAATACGAGTGGATTTTTGAATTTAATGGTATCGCCATCACTTACGCTAGCCGTTAAATCACCATTTTTAAACTCAATATCGCTTGCAGTTCCATCAAAATATTTGGTTGCATTTACAGTTTCAGCCCTTACCGTTTTTGTTGGGAAAAGGAATGTAAACATTGCAAACGCAAACATTACGAATGCAAAAATTAATAATGCAATTTTATAGGACTTAGCCTTGTTCATTTTAGCCTGTCGCTCCTTGAAAATACTATATCTATCTTATTTTACACAAATAATTGCCTTTTGTCAATGTTCTTAATGCAACTTTTGTAAATTTACCGCTTATTTCCGACCATAAAATCATTATAAGTAACCTAACAACCTAATGGCGAATAAAATATACTAACTAGAATTGCCAAGGATGAACTAATGATATATTTTTTACTTCTCACTGCATTTACAGTCAGCATAGATTCTTTCGTGTGCGGTTTTTCGCTTGCCTGCACGGTTAAGAAAAAAACTCCTATCGTTTGCATAATAGCCTTAACAGTGTTCGTTATGTGTTTATTCACTAACTACCTTGCAGTGTTTTTTGCTGATAAACTTAACGAAAAAACAGCTTCTTTAGGTGGACTTATTCTCGTTTTAATAGGACTATATAATCTTTTCAAAAAAAATGAGCAATCGGTTGTTAAAAATAATTTTTATCAAAACACTATTGTGGGCTTTGCCGTTGGTTTAGATGGTGCACTTGCCAATCTTTCCCTTTCTATTATGGGAATAAACGCTTTTTACGTTCCCGTTATTATTGCAGTTATGCACGCTTTAATGATAGCGTTAGGAATAAGTTTATCTGAGGTTAAGCTTTCAAAAAAACTATCCAACCTAAAGTATTTTGCACCACTTTTGTTAATTGCTCTCGGAGTTTATAAATTTATAGGTTTTTTTACTTTATAGAGTAATATGCTTGCTTTAATGTTAACGCATCTTCATCTTGCGTTCCTGCTGACTCACAAATCACGTATGGCTCTAGCTTAAGCTTGCATATTGCTTGCAAGAAAGGAATGTAGTCAGGTCCATACCTTTGGTCCTCAAAGGTTAAATGACGTATTTCCCCTTTTGCCGAGTATTCTATCTTGGAGAAGTGAACGTGAAAATTTTTCATTTTCTCATATCCCAACTTATCAATCATATACTTCAATCTAGAATAGTAGTCGTCAAAGGTTTTTAAGCTTCCACACTCTCTTGCATTCACGTGTCCAAAATCAACGGTTGGAATATAGAAGTCTGCCAACGAACAAAACTCGGTAATCTCTTCAATAGTTCCTATTTGCCCGTGCTTTCCCATAGTTTCGGGACAAAAATATAAATTATCTAAGCCCTCGCTTATTATTTTATCTTTAAGGACTTTTAATCTTTCTATGCAAAGATTAACAGCATCCTCTCTTTTCATTTTGCCTTGACTTGCAGGGTGGAACACTACCCTTTTACCCCCCATTAGACAAAGTTTTCTTGCAGAATCTAAAATATAGTTATAAGAATTTTCCACCTTGTCTTGCTCGGGATTAGAAAAATTTACGTAATACGGTGCGTGAACACTTATTTCCACACCTGCGTCTTTAAAAGCTTTACCTATTGATAAAGCCCTCTCATCACTTAGCGCAACGCCCCTTCCAAATGAATACTCAAAGCAGTCAAGACCTAAATTTTTTACCCAAACTGCACTTTGCTCACTCTTTTGCATTCCTGAAAGCGTAAAGGCAATCGAATTTCCACTAGGTCCAAATTTAATCATATTTTCCACCCTTTGTGTTTCGTAAGTCTTCAGTTAATTGCTTAGCAAGCTCTTCTACACCCTCAAATTTTTTAATATCCCGGATAAAAGTGTCAAAATATATCGTTAACTCTTTACCGTAAAGGTTTCCATTATAATCTATAACATGGGCTTCTATTAGTTTTTCGCTTAGATTAAATGTTGGACGTGCCCCATAATTTATTATAGCACGATAATTAATACCATCAATCTCAACAGAGCCAGAATATACTCCGTTTTTTAGCTGTTGTTTGCCCTTCTCTGTCTGAATGTTTACGGTAGGAAATCCTATTGAAGAGCCTACCTTTCTATCTTCAAAAACCTTACCCGTTACCGAATATTTTTTACAAAGCATCTCGTTTGCTTGCTTCACCTTACCTTCTGCAAGCAGTTGCTTTACTAAAGTGGAAGATATTTTTATTCCATTTAATTTAACAACTGGTGTGACAAATATTTGTTGAGAATTGTTAATAGCGTATTCAGATAAAAAATTCACATCACCCTCACCGTTTTTACCAAATCGATAATCCTCTCCACACACGTAAGCCACAATATCGTATCTTTCATTTAAAAAATCTAAAAAACTGGTTTTGGAAAGATTTAAAAATTCTTTGCTACAAGGTGCAAAAAATATTTGGTCTACACCTAAGCTCTTATATATTTCTTCCCTTTCGGACTTGCTATAAACATAGGTTGCTCCTGCTTGTCCTAACGCACACTTTAGCCCATCGTCAAAAGTAAAGACCAAAGCTTTTGCATTAAAAGACGTAGCTGTTTGCTTCGCCTTGTTTATAACTGCCACGTGGCCTATATGCACACTGTCAAAATAACCCAGTGCAACTACAGTTTTCTGTCTTTTACCTAACATATGCCTTTATCTTCAATACACCCTGTTTGGATTCGCCAATTCCCCAAAACTCTTTTTCGTTAAAAACTCTATAATACCCATCTTTTAGGCCGTAGTTAGAAAAAACTCCGTCTAAAATCTTGGTCGCTTGTGCATTTGTTAAAACAACTTTTTCAAAATCAACTGCACTTTCGGATAAGATTATATATTTTTCTGCGTTATCGCTTTGCTTAAATTCTTCTAGTGACACTCCGTTTGACAAATCGAATATTCCCGATTTTGTTCGTTCTAGTTTTGTCATTGTAGCAAGCGAATCTAAGCTAAATCCCAAATCTCTTCCAATAGAACGAATATACGTTCCACCACCACATTCGATTAAAAATTCGTATTCCGTATCACTAATTTTGTTAACTAATTCTAATTTGCTAATACTTACCTTTCTAGGTTCTAGCTCAAAGTCTATTCCATGGCGAGAAAGCCAGTAGCCTCTCTTACCATTAACGCATTTTGCCGAATACTTTGGTGGAACTTGTTCAATTTCGCCCACAAATTTTGATAGCACCGAGCGAATTTCTTGCTCAGTGGGTATTAGTTCGGTTTTTTCGGTCACTACACCCGTCTTGTCAAGCGTGTCTGTCATTTCACCAAACTTAAACCTAGCAACGTATGTCTTATTTTTATCTAAAAGAAAAGGGAACATCCTCGACGTCTTACCTATTCCAACGGGCAAAACTCCCGATGCCATAGGGTCAAGCGTTCCCATATGTCCACAGGGGATTTTGAATTTGTGCTTTACAGCACCTACTGCGTAAGCAGAACTCATTCCCTCTGGTTTTAGTATGTTTATAAATCCTTTCATATCAATTATTCTTTAATATGTTTTTTTACTGCTACAACTAGCCTATCCACAACCTCTTCATATTCGCCAGGGATTTGGCAACCACTTGCCAAAACGTGTCCTCCACCACCGAATTCGCCTGCCACAGCATTTACATCGGTATCTTTTGAACGCAAGCTAATTTTATATTTATTAGTTGCCACCTCTAGCATACACACGCCAACCTCTACTCCACAAATTCCCATTACAAAATCTATAAAGCCTTCGGTTTCATCTTGCTTAGCTCCCGTTTTTACTAGGTCGCTTATAAAAACTGTAATAAACGCCAATCTTCCTTCAAGTTCGTATCTAATTTTGCTCATCGTATTTGCAAAAAGACTCGCTCTAGCTTTGGTTTGTTTATTAAACATCTCATAGTTTAACCTGTTCACGTCTGCTCCAAGCTCAACTAGTTTAGACATTATTAAAAAGGTGCTTGCCTTTACATTTTTATGCTTGAAATTGCCCGTATCAGTCATTATTCCCATTGCCAGTAAATTTGCAATCTCATTATCAATTTTTACACCAGCTAAACATATAAGATTATAAATTATCTCGCAATTACTCGATAAATCCTCAACGTAATTGGTTTTTGCGTATCTACCGTTTGAAACGTGATGGTCGATTACAAATGAATTTTTATGACCTAAAAATGCACTTTCTATCTCGCCAAGCCTTGTTTTTTCAGCACAATCTATTGCAACAAAAGCTTGAAATTCTCCATCAAAACTTCTTTTTGCGGTATTCACTATTGGTAAAAACTTAAACTTGTCGGGAATATTATCATCACAAAAAACAGTAACGCTTGCGCCGTTATTTTGCAGTGCCTTTGCAAGAGCAAAAGCGCTTCCTAAAGTATCACCGTCAGGTCTAATATGACAAACTAGTGCAACGCTTTTATATGAAAACAACTTGGTCGACAATTCCTTTAAACTAATCAACGTCCTCTCCTTTACTGATTTCATTTAAAATCTTGTTCATTTTGTTTCCATATTCTATGGTTTTGTCAAGAACAAAAGACAATTCTGGCACAGTTCTTATTCGCATAGAATGTGCAAGCTCGTATCTTATTCGCTTTGACTCTGAAGATATTGCATTAAACGCTTTAATGGTTTCTTCCTCAGTTTTAGCAAAGATACTTAAAAACACTTTTGCGTATTTTAAGTCTTTTGTAGCCTCAACTCGCATAACTGACACCATACACCTAACGTCCGGATGATTAAGTTTTCGTGCGATTACTTCGTGAATTTCTTTTTGAAATTCGCCATTTAATCTATCGCTTCTACTAATTTTTCCCATTATTCTCTATTTTCTTCTACTTGATAACTTTCTATAAAGTCACCAACTTTAATGTCGTTAAATCTCTCAATTGAAATACCACACTCAAAGCCTTGTGCAACTTCCTTAACGTCATCTTTAAATCTCTTTAATTGCATTACGTTTCCTTCACAAATCATAACGTCGTCACGGTAAATTCTAAGCTTTCCACTTCTCAAAATCTTACCTTCAGTAACGTAGCAACCAGCAACTTGACCAACGCCTGAAATCTTAAATACCTCTCTAACCTCAGCTTTACCGAGATAAACCTCAGTAAATTTGGGTGCGAGCATTCCCTTAAGTGCCTTTTCAACGTCTTCAATTGCTTCATAGATAACTCTATATAGCTTAATATCTACGCCACTTCTTTCTGCAATTTGCTTTGCGTTTGAATCAGGACGAACGTTAAAGCCAATTATTATTGCGTTTGACGATTCTGCAAGCATAATATCAGATTCTTTTATAGCACCTGCCGCTGCGTGGATAACGTTAACCTTAACCTCTTCATTAGAAAGTCTTTCAAGCGATTGCTTTACAGCCTCTACCGAGCCTTGAACGTCTGCCTTTACAATAATGTTTAGTCCCTTCATTTCGCCTTCAGCAATCTTACTAAATACGTCGTCAAGAGAAACCTTGCCAGCAGATTTAATCATATTTTCTCTTTCTTTACGCTTTCTTTCCTCAGCAACCATTTTTATTAAGTTGCCTTGCTCTACTGCATAAAGCGTATCTCCTGCATCTGGAACTTCATCCAGTCCCATAATTGATACAGGGGTTGAAGGACCAGCTTCTTTTATTCTTCTGCCCTTATCATCGGTCATTGCACGAATTTTACCAGTAACAGTTCCTACAATAACACTATCGCCAACTCTGAGCGTTCCATTCTTAATCAAAATAGTTGCTATTGGACCTCTAGACTGGTCAAGTTTTGCTTCGATTACAACACCCTTTGCGTTGCGATTAGGGTTTGCTTTAAGCTCTTTAATTTCAGCAACGAGGTTAATGTTGCTGAGTAAATCTTCTATGCCTTGTCCTGTTTTTGCTGACACGGGACATAAAATTGCGTCACCACCCCATTCTTCAGGCAACAATCCGTTCTCTGTAAGTTGGGTTTTTACCCTATCAATATTTGACTCTGGCTTATCTATCTTATTGATTGCTACAATAATTGGAACGTCTGCCGCTTTTGCGTGGCTAATTGCTTCCTTGGTTTGTGGCATTATGCCGTCGTCTGCAGCTACTACCAATATTGCAATATCGGTTGCTTCTGCACCACGAGCACGCATTGCTGTAAACGCAGCGTGTCCCGGTGTATCAAGGAAAGTGATTGTTTCGCCGTTCATTGTTACTTGATATGCACCGATGTGTTGGGTAATACCACCTGCTTCTCCAGAAGTCACGTTAGTTTTTCTTATTCTGTCTAAAAGCGAAGTCTTGCCGTGGTCAACGTGTCCCATAACGGTAACAACTGGGGGACGCTTAACAAGGTTTGCAGCATCCTCTACACCTTCGTCAAAGCCTTCACTAAGCACGTCTTCAGCAGTTTTATCTAACTTCAATTCAAGCTCAACCCCAATATCATCTGCAATAAAAGCAGCAGTATCAAAGTCGATTGAATCGTTGATAGTCTTCATTATTCCTTCTTTGAACAATCTCTTGGTTATTTCGGCTGCGGTAATACCAATTTTTTCACTTAATACCTTTAATGGAATAATTTCGGTATTGATAACAGCTTTTTCGATTTTTATTACAGGCGTTTCCTTTTGGTCCTTTGCCTTTTTTACAGGACGGAATTTTCTATATCCCGTTTTATTTTCATCAAAATCGTCAACGTCAACGTTATTTTTAATAAGAGCACGCTTATTTATTACACGCTTTTCCTCATATTGCTTTTCGTTGTTTTGCTTTTTCTTGTTTTGACTACGTTTGTCGCCTGTTGGAATCACCTCTGGTGCAACGTATGTAGTTGCTTGTTGAGGCTTTTTAAATCCAGTTTGCTGAGATTTAAAATTGTTTTGCGATTTTTGATAATCACCCTCTCTTTTTGGCTTTGGTTTATTTTCCTTAGGAATATATTCTTCTCTACGCACAATAAAAGAAGGCATTGGCTTAGGTTTGTTCTCTGCTTTTTCCGAAGCCTTTTCCTCAGCCTTTGGCTCGGGTTTAGCTTCTGCCTTTTTAGGCTTTTCGGGCTTAGGCTCAACTATAATCTCAGGCTCAGCCACTTTTTCCTCTACCTTTTGAGCCTTTTCTTCTTTAATCTCTACCTTTTCAATAGCCTTTACTTCTTCCTTTACCTGCTCCTTTAACTCAGCTTGAGCTTTGGCACGGACTATTTCATTTAATTTAGTTTCTAAAGCCGTTTTAATATCCTTTACGCTTTTATTCATTGCACCAACAAGTGAACCGAGTTCTGTTAATTTTCCACTCGATAAAATCTCGTTAGCTTTTTTAATGTTTTCCACGTGAACTTGATTTTTTTCAGCCATTTAACTTCTCCTAATTTACCGCAATAAAATCTTTTTCCGAATTAACAATAATCGCTTTTGCTAGTGCCGTATCTGATACAGCCATAACTTTTGCATTTTCTCTATGTGTAAGCTCTTCTAAAGTTTTGCTTACCGTTACTAGCATTGGGCATTTGTATTTTTTTGACAGCCCCTGTGCTTTATCTTTAGAATTTTCTGACGCTGTTTTACAAACGATTATAAGCTTGATGCTTTTTAAGGTTTGAACAGCATTTAGACCTATTCTAAATTTACCCGTCCTCATACAAAAACCTATAAAGGTTTCTGCCTTAGTCTTGTTTTCCAACAAAGTCCTCCAATATCTTATCGTAAACAGATTGTTCTACTTGCATAGAAAACACTTTGTTTAACAACTTTTGTTTGTTTAACTTTTTCATACACTCAGCATCGTTGCAAACGTAAGCACCTCGCCCGTTAGCCCTGCCCGTTAGGTCAAGAGAGATATTTTCACCACTCTTTACAATGCGAACAAGCTCCTTCTTCGGCTTAGACTGTTTGCACGCTATACAAGTGCGTAATGGTATCTTTTTTTCCATAAAATTGACTTATTCTTCCTCTTGAACACTTTCAATCAAATCTTCAGGAACGTTGCTTTCGCTCTTAACGTCTATCTTCCAGCCCGTTAGACGAACAGCCAATCTTGCATTTTGACCACTTCTACCAATTGCAAGTGAAAGCTTATCATCAGGCACAATTGCCATTGCACTTTGTTCGCCAGTTTGAACTACTTTTAGCACCTTTGCTGGAGATAGTGACCTTGATATAAATTCTAATGGATTTTCACTCCAAGGAATAATATCGATTTTTTCACTACCTAATTCTGCTACGATAGCTCCAACTCTTGCGCCCTTGTTACCAACACAAGCACCAACTGCATCAATCATAGCATCTTCACTATAAATTGCAATCTTTGTTCTTTGACCGGGCTCTCTTGCAATACTCTTTATAGTAACCAAACCTTGCTTAATTTCTGGAACTTCGTTTTCGAACAAGCGTTTAATTAAGCCGTTAGCCGTTCTAGAAACCATAATTTGTGCGTTCCTGCCCGTGTTTTTAACCTTTTTAACGTAGACGTTAAGCTTTTGATTAAGCTCGTATTTTTCGCCAGGAACTTGGTCCTTTGGCATTAACACGCCTTCTATTTGATTTCCACCAATCTCTACGTAAACGTTTCCTGCCTCAATTCTTCTAACGGTGCAAGTCATCAACTCGCCTTCCCTGTCTTCAAACTCGTTAACTGTGTTTTCTCTTTCAATTTCACGAAGCTTTTGAGTTAACACTTGCTTAGCAGTTTGCGCAGCTATTCTACCAAAGTTCTTTGATATAATTTCAACTTGAACCTTGTCGCCAGCCTTATACGACTTTTTAATCTCCTTAGCTTCCTCAACGCTAATTTCCTTTTCAGCATCAACTACTTCTTCTACTACTGCTCTAACGCTGTAAATTTTAATAGACTTTTTCTCTGGCGAAAGCCTAATCTCTACACTACCAGAAGTGCCTGTGCTTTTTTTGTAAGCTATTACTAGTGCATCTTCTAGTGCAGAAATAAATTCTTGCTGAGAAATTCCTTTCTCTCTTTCCAAGTCCTCAAGTGCTAAAAAGAAATCTTGATTAATCATTTTTATCTCCTCGTTAATCTAAATGTTTTTAATTTTTATTCAAAATCAACGTATTCGTTGACCTT
Organism: Christensenellaceae bacterium; assembly: GCA_045653205.1. Lineage (GTDB taxonomy): Bacteria > Bacillota > Clostridia > Christensenellales > Borkfalkiaceae > UBA1259. The sequence continues at coordinate 33,040 of JAZOLT010000002.1, forward strand.
TACTACGTTTTTAAGTTCTATGGTAAACGTTGTTTTTGCGTCCACCTTTAATGTTATTGCTTTTTGGTCATAACTTTCTAATATACCGTCGTAAAACTTTTTTCCCTTAATAGAGTTATAAAGCTTTACTTCTACCCTTTGACCTATATGAGATAGAAAGTCCTCATCTGTCTTAAATGGTCTGTCTACTCCAGGGCTTGACACGTTTAAAGTATAAGGAAGACCAAAGGTTGGGTCTAAATCATCTAACGGTTGATTTATTGCATTGTGGAAAAGCTCGCAAGCGTCTAAATCAACGCCTCCCTCCTTATCAATGTAAATGGTTAGCGAAGGATTTTTGCCTTGCTTAAACTCAACCTCCACAACCCTAATACCTAAAGGCTCGGCAATTTTTAAACAAATTTCAAAAATCTCTTCAGTTTTTTTTACCTTCATGCTATCTCCTTATAAAAAGATATGAGAACGGCAAAACCGTTCTCATAAGTCAAGCAAATCATTATGATACATTAATATTACCATAATTAAATCAGTTTTGCAAGCGTTTTTAAATATTTTACTTTATTTATTATATTTAATTTTCATCAATTCGATAAAAATTTCAGCCGTAGCATAAGCATCTGACAATGCACGGTGATGATTAAACACTATCTTAAAGTATTCTGCTACCGTATGCAAATCGTGCTTGCGAAGCTGTGGCAAGCACTCTCTTGCAAGCTCTAAAGAATCATTAACCTTGTTTTTTACGTCGTATTCCTCTGCCCCGGCAAACCTTTTTATGAATTTTAAATCAAATTCAGCGTTGTGAGCTACTATTATTGCTCCTTCTATAAACTTGATAAAATCTGGAATTACACTGCTAATTTTGGGGCTGTCTTTTACCATGTCTTCACTTATTCCCGTAAGCCTTGTAATTTCTTCGGTTATTGGGTAGTCAGGCTTAACTAAAGTGGTCCACTGCTCACAAATTTTTCCATTTGCTATTTTTACAGCACCGATTTCAGTTATTCCGTTGCTCATTAAGTCCAAACCTGTTGTTTCAATATCAAACACTACGTATGTGCTTGATGTCAACTCCTCAGGCAAGTTCCCGTCATCGTCAAATACCGATTTTACCTTAACCGTAACGGCTTTTTCAGGACGAATTAAGCTGTAATCCTTTGGTGCTGATTTTTTATATTTATCTTTTTTTACAAAATTATCAGGGAATACGCATTTGTTTATTTTGTTTAAGGTAAACGAACGCCTGCCATTATAATCACTAACGTTGCCCCTTGCAATTATCCCCTCTCCCACCTTAAGCGAGCGAATAACGTTAAGAGTGTCTGCCTTAGAAAAATAGATTCCTCCTATCTTTCCAGTAGTATCGTCAATATTTATTATAAAAAACGGTTTTCCCGTCTTTGTAGTGCGTTCAGATATTTCGGTAATACGCCCTGCAACCGTAACGTCCCCAAACGTCACGTCCTCTATGTATTGGGCAAGATTACCCATGTTTCTATCATCAACTATTATAACGTCGTCAATTTTTATGGTTCTATGTTCAATTTTTTCTACTTCCTGAGCAAAAACCTCGTCAGTTAAAAGACTAACCGTTTCTTCTGGTGCTTTCACGTCTACATTGCCCGCAAAATCCGAGCAAAACCTGTTGCCTAAATGTTTAGTTAACTTAGACATAACCCCACCCTTAAGCACGTATTCGGCATTACTTTCAGTTAATCTCAAGGTATATTTAACTAAATCCCCAACCACCACAGACAAAATATCGGTAGCCTTTAGAGAGGAAGAAAACGATGGGTAGTTTTCCGAAAGAAATTTATAAATCTCTCCGTTAATAAGTTCGCTATTACTAACGATTTTCTTGATAACAACTCTCACTTCGCCTAAAACGTCAGGTATCAACCTTTTTGCTAATGCTAAAATTTTATCTTTAATTTCTGAGCTAACCGTGTTTTCACAAATAAACAAAAAGCAAACGTCTCGCTCCGCCTTGCAAATTTCTATGCTGGTAAGCTTTATCTTTGATAAAGATGGGTCAAGCGTGCGTATTTGTTCAACAAATTGCTCGCCGTCTATTTTTCTAAACATCTATCTATCTCTCCAAAAAACTCTTTTTCAAGCTCTGACCTATCAACAGTTTTTAAAATCTTTCCGTGCGAAAAAATAACACACTTGTCCTTTCCTCCAGCAACTCCAACGTCAGCATTCGAAGCCTCCCCCGGTCCATTTACAACACAGCCCATAACAGCAATCTTTAATGGCTTTTTAACGTTTTTAACATAATCCTCTGTCTTTTTGGCAAACTCCATACAGTCCCAAGCACATCTGCCACAAGTTGGGCAAGCAATAACCTCTGCACCCTCCTCTAAAAGACCAACGCTTTTTAATATGCTCTTTCCAGCAACAATCTCTCTTTCAGGATGTGCTGACAAGCTTACTCTTAAAGTATCGCCTATCCCTTTTAACAGCAACGCTCCAATACCTATTGAATTTTTTACAACGCCATTATATTCCGTTCCTGCCTCCGTCACCCCTAAATGCAAGGGATAGTCTGTTCTTTTAGAAATATATTCGTAAGCTTCAACCATGGTTTTAACCGAAGAAGCTTTTACAGAAACCACTATATCTTGAACCCCGTGCCTTTCTAAAGTTGAAACGTGTTTTAAGGCGCTTTCTCCTAATGCTGTTGCACTAACTCCATATTTTCCTAAAAACTCTTTTTCTATGCTACCACTGTTTGAACCTACACGAACGGGAATACCGTTTGACTTTAGTGCTTGAGCAACCTCAGCCACAAAACGTTCCCCACCAATATTGCCAGGGTTAATTCTAATCTTATCAGCGCCACCGTCTATTGATTTTAAAGCAAGCCTATAATCAAAATGAATATCTGCCACAAGTGGCATATTAACTTGCTTTTTAACAATAGAAAACGCCTTAGCATCATTATCGTCCAAAACCGAAAAACGCAAAATGTCACAGCCTGCTTTTTGCAAAGAGGTTGCTAGTTCAATAGCACGGACTGTATCGCTAATCTTGTCCGTAGACATGCTTTGAATTGCTATCTTGTTCCCACCACCAATAAAAAGGTTGCCGATTTTAACTTGCTTAGACATAATTTACACCTAAATATTATTTTAACACTATTTAAGTGATTTGTAAAGATTTATAAACAAAAAAGGCTTTCAAACGAAAGCCCAAATTGTTTACTTCAATGCACCTAAAAACTGTAGTATACATAAAATTATGCCAACTGCACTATAAAGCTCCATAAGCCCACCAACAATCCAAAAGATTATTCCAATGATTGGAACTAAAGCAAAGATTTTGATAAGCACGCCTACCACAGCACAAATTACTAAAAATATAATTAGTTGAATAATAAATGAAGAAAAATCTTTTTCTTTAATCTTAAAAGGCGTTGGCCACAAGGTTTTAATAAAATCCATAAACTACCTCCGTTTTTTATCATTACTTTATTATATTATACCACAAAATTTATTGTTTGAAAATACGTTTTATAAAATTTTTTACAAATTTAAAATCCTCAGCTTTTGCTCGATATATAATAACAGTTGACTTTTTCATAAAATGATTATAGAATAAATAATATCGTTTTTACCAAAGGGAAGAAGATGAAGAAGAAATTAAGTATATCGCAAAAACTTTCAAAAAGGAAATATCGCCCTGCCCCAAGGATTATATCTGCTATCTATAAGCTTATTATGGTTGATATAATCGGCAGAAAATACAAACCTAAGTTTAACATAATTGATAACGTGAATGATTGCAAAGGACCTTGCTTTGTAATTTTTAACCATTTATCTAGATTAGACCATATATACGTTCTAGGTGCCACCTACCCACGAATAACAAATATGATGGCCGCACGCAACGAATTTTACAGAAAGAAATTCTCATTTGTGTTTGGGCTAAACAAAGTTATTCCTAAAAAGAACTATACTCCCGACAGGCTTGCTATTAAAGCAGTTGCAGAGGTAATAAGAAAAGGTGGTTGTGTAACGCTAGCTCCCGAGGGATTAGCAAGCGACTATGGTGGAAACAAACCCATAGTTCCTGGAACAAGTAAAATGTTTAAGCATTTTAAGATTCCCGTGTATTTATGTTATCTTGAGGGTCAATATCTACAAAATACAAAGGTTTGTTTAGACGAGCGTTTTGGTGAAACCTACGCAACAATGTCATTATTATTTTCTGCAGAGGACGTTGAAAGGCTTTCTGTTGAGGAAATGGACGACATTATAAATGCAAAGTTTAGGCGTAACGAATATGCTTGGAATAAGGAAAAGAAAATCAAGTGGGAAACTAAAGGTAGAATATGTCACCGTCTAGAAGATTTTTGTTATAAATGCCCCAAATGTGGCAAAGAGTTCACCATGAAGGGCGAGGGCGACAAAATTGTGTGCCTAAGCTGTGGAAACGGTGCTACTATGGACGATTATTATCAGTTTCATCCATTTGAAAACGCAATTATTCCCGACTCTCCGTTTGACTGGGTAGAAAAGGAAAGAATGGACATTATAAAAGAGATTCGTGAAAATCCAGATTACTACTTTGAAGATGAATGTGAGATTGGTAATTTAGACGAGTATAAACTTGTAGATAAAAATAAAACAACCTTTATAGTGGGCAAAGGAAAAATTAGAATTGACCATAGTGGTTTACACTTTGTTGGCACTAAAAATGGCGAACCGTATCAGTTTACTGCCGACTATAATAACCTCTACACGTTGATAACGGCAGTTGACACAAGCTTTTTTAACTTCTATCTTAAGGGTGAATATTTTGATGTTTTCCCTAAAAATCAAACTGTTGGAAAATTCTGTTTACTTGTCGAGGAAATGCACCGTTATCACGTAAACTTTTATAAAAACTTCCCTTGGAACGATTATATGTATGAGGGGTTAGAACTAGGAATAGACCTTAAGGAAAAACAATAAAAATTCAAAAAGACACCTGCACGGTGTCTTTTTTTATTGACTAATTACGCAAAAGAATTTATTATTCCTTACAAGAATTGCAGAAAAAATCCGTGCTAGTTGCCTCATCCTTTTTTCTACCCACAGACGTATTGTCAACCGTTCTTGAGCGGAGCTCTTTTATTGGGTTTGGTGCAACTTCAAATCGATAATCCTTTCCATAATTTTTAATATGAGTATCAATAACTATGTGGGAAGGAACTATTTCGGTGCTAGGATTTATAATCTTTTGATATTGGAAGAAGTTTGCATCCGAAGACAACTCGTTCACGTTTATATAATCTTCTAAATCACCTGTAAATTGAACGGTTGTTTCCAAAATATTTCTAACGTAGTTAATATTTTCGTGCAGACAAATAGGCTCTGGGAACTTTCCGTCTGATATAACCTCTTGCCATTCTTTGTTTTCATATTTTTTCAAAAGCTCTGCCGCCTTGTGTAAATGCCCTATTTCAATATCAAGGTTTTCTTCCCATAACGACTTAATATATTGGTCGGTTTCAGTTGCATAGCAAGACCAATATAAATAGCATTCGCAATACTCGTGCCATAATAACATTTCAAGCCAGCTAGCATTTGCGTCCATTAGCGATTCATACTGCGTCACGTGTTCTTCTTCCACAAGAGCTATCTCTTGATATAATTTTCTTGACAATTCATTGTTTGCAAGGTTTGTTATATTCATATAATAATTCATCGTTTGTTGTTCAGCAGCCGTTATTATCATAGTATTTAAAATAGTCTGCTTATCGGCATTCTTAGAATTTATACTGCGTTTTACGTTATCCTTACTAAATCTATGGTGAGAAATTGTAGGTCTGCCGGGCATAATTTCAGTGTATCTTCCAACTAAATTCTCAGCAAGTATGCCCTGCTCCATATGTAATAAGTTTGCATAGCGATATAAATGGTCAAAGTCCTCTAAGAGAGCAAAATCTAAGGCTTTTTTCACGTAACAATCACACTCTCTTTTAGCAAGCTCTGCCGTTAGGTCAACTGCTAACTGTTCATAAGAAATTGTATGTTCAAGAGCAGATTCGTTTGATGGCTTTAATAAAGAAATTTTAAGCTGTTGCTGTTTTTCTATTGAACGAGTAACGCTAATCTCTCGCCTTAAATCATTATTGGTTGTGTGTCTTGCAAGCTGATGTGAAAACCAATTGGCTTCAAACTCAGTGCCATTCATTAAAATAATTCTCGTTTTAGTATAAGGGTTTACCTCATGTTTATTATAAGGTTTGGGATAGAGTTGTTTCCAATTCTGAAAACTGCTTAAGATAGATAATGGTTTCTCGTTAAAGGGATTCATAAAATTCTCCTAGAAAAAAATTATAGCTAAATTATTTTATGAAATATTAAAAGAAAATGTTTAATAACCTTTTCTATAAATAAAAAAAAGACATCTTCGATGTCTTTTTCTTTTGTCTTTTATTAATTACAAACTTTTTGATTTAAATTATTCTTGCCAATAATCAAGCTCCTCAGTTATGCCAACGTCTTTAGCAAGAAAAACGCATTCCTTACCAGACTTCTTTTGTTGAATATAATCTTTAAGAGCCAATATAGCTTTTTTACCTAAAATTATAATAACGGTAATATTTATAACAGCCATTAGTCCCATTAAAATATCTGCAACGTCCCATAAAACAGGCGAATTTAAGCCTGCGCCAAGCAAGATTAAAAGTGAAGCAATTAGGTAGTAAATGCTGTTAAACGTTTTGTTTGGTTCTTTTCCAAATAAATGGTTAAATGCTTGATTAACGTAAAACAAATTTCCAATCAAAGTAGTGAATGCAAAAAGAACCATTGCAACGGTAATAAATATCGGGCCAAAATCACCGAATACAGCTTTTACGCACATTTGAATATACACTGCCCCGTCATTTCCTGTTGGCTCAACGCCCGAGAACATACACAGAAACGCCGTTGCTGAACAAATTAAAAGTGTATCAATAAATACTGAAAGCACTTGAACTAAACCTTGCTTTACTGGATGGCTAACCTCTGCCGATGCCGAAGCGTTAGGTGCAGAACCTACACCAGCTTCATTAGAAAATAGACCACGCCTAATTCCTTGCATTACACAAGAACCACCAAATCCACCAAATATTGCCTTAAAGTCAAAGGCTTCAGTGAATATTCTTGCAAACACAGTGCCAACTGAGGTTATGTTTAAGGCAACTACTAATAGTGCAATTAAAATATATGCTATTCCCATTATAGGAACTAAAAAGCTAGTCATCTTAACTACTCTTTTCCCACCACCAAATAGGCAATATCCAACAGCTACTGCAACTATTCCACCTATTATCCAAGGCGTAACGCTAGCATTATAAAAATCATAAGTCTTAAAGGTTGATTGCAAGTTAAAAGATGCAAGCATATTAAAACCAACACCATACGTCAGAACAAGTAAAATAGAAAAAACTATCGCAAGTGGACGGCATTTTAACGCCTTTTCTATATAATAAGCAGGCCCTCCATAGCAACCGTTAAGCCCCTTTTTCTTGTAAATTTGAGCAAGTGTGCTTTCTATAAAAGCTGACGCAGAACCAATTATGGCAATAATCCACATCCAAAAAACTGAACCAAATCCACCAATACATAATGCTAAAGCCACGCCAACTATATTGCCAGTCCCCACTCGTGACGCTGTTGAAACCATTAGTGCGTGAAAGGATGATACACTCTTTCCATCCTTTGGCTTTTCAGCCACTAATTTTACTTGTTGAGCTAGCGTTCTAGCTTGAACGGCTTTAGTTCTAACAGTATAGTAAATACCCCCAACTAATAGAACAATAATTACTACGTATGTATAAAAATTTGAACTTAAGCTTGAAATAAATTTTGCAAACATACTCTCCCCCCTTCTAAATCAAATATAAATTTATTATATCAAAATTTTCTAAATAAATCAACCTCTATTTTTAATTGCATTAGTTAAGGCTTATCACAAATAAAAAGCACGAGCAGGGCTTTCAGCCGGTGTCGTGCTTTTGTTGGCGGGCAAGTGGTGATTGCATTCTAATTTTTATTCATTAAAATATATAGTTTTTAAAATAATGATTTGATTAACGAATTAATAAAAAATTTTAAACAATATTTAAAAAGGCAAAACTTTAGTCCTTAAAATTTCTTCAGAAACTTGTTTTATAAATGCTTTAATACCATTATTTATTATATTATCTTTTTCCTTGTCGTAATATCTATAAAGCTCCTTAATTTCTATCGGGTTAAAATCATCCGTATTGGTATTAAATATTTTTAAAAATATTTCCTTTATGTAAGAGGAAGCCGCCTTAGTTGTGTACGTTTTTGTCATATTCTCAGAATTAAAAAATTCCAAAAGCTTTGTTACAAATTTTTCTATGTTCGTATATTCAGTTTCGGGATAAAAGTATGGAAACAATGAAGCAAATCGTTTTGACATTAACGCAATCATTGCCGATGATTGTTCTTTATTTACTGCTTTTACTTCCTTTTCATTAACTGTCTTTTTCAAAATACTATTAACTGCTATATCTATACGGGAAGAAATACTCTTTAGATTTTCTATTTCTCCACTTAGTGAATCTAATTGCTTCTTTTCTTTCAACTTCCTTAAATGTAAGAACATTAGTCCTGCCCATTGCTCTACTAATTGTTTTCTTATATCATCAAAGTTATCAAATGTATAAACAAAATCATTGTTATTATATATTTTTTCCAAAAACTTGTAAACATTTACATTGTCTACATAAGCGTATTTTATATCTGTTTCCTTGTTGCTTAAATAAGTCCTATACTCAGACTCAACCTTTTTATCAACAAAAACATAAATAGGAATATGATCTTCCTTTGCGTTGATGTATTCCTTAAGAGTTATTGAGGAAACAAACTCATCATATGCGCTTTGACTCTGATTTGATAAACTTCCATATCTTCCTCCTATTATTAAAATAAGCATATGACAATTTTTAATTTCATTATAACAAGAACTTTCTATATCATTATTAGGTACAAAGGCAACCCCTCCACTTTCAAACAAAACGGATTCATATCCAAAACTTTTTATAAAATTTTCTAAATCATTTCTTATATATTTCAAATCATAATATGTCGAACTGACAAAAATTCTTGGTTTCATAATTTTCTCCTAAGTTATTCTTAACCCCAAATAAGTACTCGTGGGTGAACAGTAAAAAGTTATATTTTGAATTACTTGTTTCCCAAAAGACTATTTAATTGTGATTGTGTGAATATTATCTAATTAATCTTCAATTAATTCGGGGGGAACGGGCAATCCTAATCTATTTAACGGAATATATTCAAAGTAGTAGTCGCAATCTACTGAATGGATATAATTTAAAACATCTCTATATTTTTCTTGACGGAACCAATTATCAAGGAGATAAATGTATTCAACGTCGATATTTGCTGGCGCCATTAGTTTCTTATATTGCTTTTTCTTAAAATCACAAGTTTGTAATTTTTCATCAACCGAACCAGCAACTTCTTGATGTTTGCATTCAATAATAAACAATTTATTGTTAAGCAAAACAAAGATACTATCATCGGGTAATAATTGCTTTGATATGTATTTAGTCCAATCTATATCAAGTTTGTTTAAGAAAATGCTATAAAATTTATGTTTTTTATAAACTTCAGCAACCTTTTCTTCATCATATAAAACATCGCACCCTATAACTTCATAGTGAGGTTGGTGCCTCAAAAAAATTGACAAGTCTGTTTTGCCTTCAAAAATTAATCCTGTGCGAGTATTCCCGCCACCTTTTCCACTTTTAATCATAAATCTTCTCCTTTAATTACAAATAAGTAATTCTTTTATTTTTCCACGGCAGTCGACTTTACTGTTAATTGCTCTTATTGCTTCAATTTTATTTATTGTGTATGCCTTATACAATTCCTCAAAAAAAGTATCTTCGGGGTTTACGTTTTGTGGGTCTGAATTACTTAACATAATTTTTGCACCACCTAAGTTTATTTCATCAATAAAACTTGCAAGGCGTTTTTGCTCATTATCATCAAAGCAATCAGCATTATATGACGTAAAACTTGCCGTTTGAGATATAGGTCTATATGGTGGGTCAAGATAAACGAAAGTATCCTTATCAATAAAATTTTTTGATAATGAATAGTCAGCACAAACTATATTTACGTTTTGCAGTGCCTCAGACACATTACGCAAATTATTTTCATCACAAATAGTTGGGTTTTTATATGCACCCATAGGAACGTTAAATTGTCCTTTTTTATTTACACGATAAAGCCCATTAAAGCAAGTTTTGTTTAAGAAAATAAACAAAGATGCTTTTTCTATTGCATTGCTTTCATTTAATACCAAACAATTGAATTTATTCCTTGCATTATAATAATAATTTTTGCGACCATCTTCACCCAAAGGAATAAACGTTTGTTGCATTTTAGCAAGTTTAATTATAAGTTCTTTAACATTGTTTTTTACAACATTATAAGCATTGATAAGTTCTTTGTTTATATCGCCGATATAGATTTCTTCAAAATTATATTTAGAAAGAATATTAAAAAGTAATGCGCCACCACCAACAAAAGGTTCAGCATATTTTGTTAAAACCTTTTCGCCATTAGCAGGTATATGTTTTTCAAGTTGAGAAACAAGTTGTCCTTTACCGCCAACCCATTTAACAAAAGGTTTTAGTTCAACTTTCTTTTGTTTTTCGTAACGAATTGTTCGTTTGTCAATAGGTTTTTCGGCAGTATTTGGTATAAGCCACATATTACTAACCATAATTGCACCATTTATACGTTCTTCCGAACATAAAATAGCAACACGTCTTTGAGAAATATTCCATTTTTTAGCAATATCTCTTGCTGGCAAGTATTTAAACATAACAACTCCTTTTTAACACAATTATATTATATTCCAAATCTCGAACAATAGCAAGCAAATCTTTGTTAAATTTCAATTTACCTTTCAATAATTATTCCAGCCACACCTTTATAGCAAAAATAAAAAAGATTGTATCCGTTAGAATACAATCTCTCTTGGCGGAGAAGGCGGGATTTGCTGACTGTAGTCTTACCGGAGCAACTTGTTTGCGTAGGTAACCTTGTTCGTTATCCCGCTTTTCGTAGTAAATAAAAAGCACGAGCAGGGCTTTCAGCCGGTGTCGTGCTTTTGTTGGCGGAGAAGGCGGGATTTGAACCCGCGCTACGCTTTCGCATACTACTCCCTTAGCAGGGGAGCCCCTTGAGCCACTTGGGTACTTCTCCACTTTTTGCTCAAGTTTTATTTATTGTCTACGATATGTTAACACAAATAATTCTTTTTGTCAAAGTATTTTTTGCCTATTCGGTAAAATTATTTTTCTTGTGCCTTTTTCTTATCTAACTTACTGTTTCTTGCGTAAATTAAAAGTGCAATCGTTAACATACTCAAGTTTAAAACGTAGAACGAAAATGCTAGAATTTGCAACCAAGACCAAAAGCCTGTTCCCTTAGCGATTGCAGAGCATATTTTACAAATAATACCTGCAACGTAACCAAAGAAAATTAAAAACAAGAAAGGAAGGCTTGTTCCCTTTGTTGTTCTTGCCTTGTAGGCTCTGATAATATTAAATGGCCATGATGCACCAAAGCATCCAATCATTAAAATTTCAAATATAGTTGCTACTGTTCCCATAACACTCTCCTTTAACCTTAACTATAATACTACAAACCAAATCTATTGTCAAACAAAAAGCTAACTAGAGTATAATTTTTAATCAAAAAGTCAATCATAACATTGTGAATTTAACCCCAACTTTATATAATACATATATTGATAATGGGGATTACATTATATACTGGAGTTGTTATGATAAAGAGAGGAGAATTATATTATGCAGACCTTAGCCCTGTAGTTGGGAGCGAACAAGGTGGCGTGCGACCAATATTGATAGTTCAAAACGACACGGGAAATAAATATAGTCCTACGATAATAGCGGCAGCGATAACAAGCCAATTAAACAAAGCTAAGCTCCCTACCCACATAGAAATAAACGCTAACGAGTTTGGATTAGTTAAGGATTCTGTAATTTTGTTAGAACAAATACGAACATTAGACAAACGCCGATTGAAAGAACGTATTGGTGAGCTTTCGCCAAAAACCATGCAACGAGTTAACGGCGCTTTGTTAATTAGCCTTGGCTTTGGTGATGATAATTATAAAACGGTATAAAAAAAGGGCGACCATTCACCCTTTTTTATTTTTTTAAATTTTAACAATAACGTCATCAATAGCTTTTCTATATTTCTTTCTAACTTCGCAGTCAGAATAGCCGAGAGCTACAACTATATTGCAAACCTCTTTATCACCTAGCCCTAAAACCGTTTTAAGTCTAGGTTTATCAACCCAGCCTATAACACAAGAACTAACGCCAATATCTTCAGCTGAGAGTGTGATATAAGCAATAAGTTCACCTACGTCATACTTAACAAAAAAGCTTTTGCCCAAAACTTTTTCTGCGTGTTCTTTTAATTTAGCTTCCTTTTCTACGATTGCGATAAATGCTTTTGCTTTTGACACGTGTTTATTAACGCCCCTATCTTGAAGGCATTTAGCAACCTCACTAATCTTATCTTGACTAGTAACTAAATACATTTGCCACGGTTGACTGTTACACGCTGACGGAGCAAGCATAGCCGTTTTAGCAATATCGAAAACAGTTTGTTCGCTAATCGGTTGGTCGTTAAAATCCCTACACGATTGTCTATTATTTGCTAATCTAATAAAATTTTCCATAATCTCACCCTTAAATATTATATTACAAAAGAACATATTTTGCAAGATAAAGATTACAAAACTCCCATTGATTTTTCCCTATTATATCTTTCAACTGCCCTAACGTATTTTTCAGAAAGCTCTAGAGTATATCTTTGTTTTTCCTCGTAGGATAGTGTATCAAAATATGCTTTGACAGTTAAACGACCAATAGCGTTGCTAACCTCACCCTCTGAGTCTAAAAGGCTTCTAACTTTAAGATAAAACACCTCGTTTTCATCTTTTGTCTTTGTAATAGAAGCTGTAACACGCTCAACGTAATAGTCTTTAACTTTTGTAACAGATATACCGTCTTGTTCGGCTTGTTTTAATTTTTCATCAAGGTCGCTATAATAACGTTCCCAAAACCCACTTTTCATTCTCTTCATAGCTTCCTTGCAATATTGCTTTAATGATTTAGATTGTTCTTGCATATTTTATCCCCTTTTATAATTCGACATAATTCGACAAGTCAAAAAAGAAGACCTACCCGTTATCTTAGGTAGGTCTGCTCATTATCCTTTAATGCTTCTTTTTCTAGCTGCTTCGGACTTTTTCTTTCTTTTTACGGAAGGACTCTCGTAAAACTCTTTTTTACGGAGGTCACCGATAATACCGTCACGAGAACATTTTCTTTTAAAACGTCTTAATGCACTGTCGATATTTTCGTTTTCGCCAACTCTAACGATGCTCATTGTTTTCACCTTCCTTTGCCCTAGGCAGTTATTCGCTTTAATGCTTTATTATTATACAAAACTCACAAGGCTTTGTCAAATACTTTTTATCAGTTTTTGTTAATTTTATTCGCTTTTTTCTTGTTCTAACTCAAGCTCGTCAGCATTGGTTCCCGTTTCCACGTTTTTAAAGAATATAAAGTAAACTGCAATACCAATAGCCAATAAAATTACACTAAAAATTATTATCCATAGAAAGTTTAAGCCCTTTTCAGCATACTCATTCTGCTTACCGATTATACCCATTACTTCTACTAAAAGAATTAGCAATGGCGTAACGTATTTAACCATAACGGCAAAAACTTTACCAAATGCACCTATTTCTAACCCATCATCTTTTAAGCTTTTATAAGTATTCATAGGATTAAAACGCTTAAAACCCTTTGAGCTATCAATCAACCAACCGATAGCAAAACAGCTAAGAAGAGCCCCTAACGGCATTAAAACTGTATTTGTAATCTCATCAAAGAAAGTTAATAAATCAAAGCCAAATAGATTAATTTTACCTTCAAACGCACCACCTACTGACCACGTAATAGGAATAGAAATTAAAAAGCAAATAGCAGTAACACACAAAGTTGCCTTTTTTCTAACCACCTTAAACTTTTGAATGATAAATTGAGTTGCAACCTCCATTAAAGATATAACAGAGGTTAGAGCAGCAATTACAACCATTGCAAAGAATAAAAATGACACAACTTGACCAAACGAACCAAGACTTTCAAAAACTATTGGCAAGGTTTGATACATCAAGCCAACTCCACCAAAAGCTAAAGAGCTTTCGCCAGTGAATGCATTGGGGTCAAAATGACCGATTGAACAAAAGATTGCAAGACCTGCAATTAATGCAACTAAGGTGTCAAATAAGCAAATCATAGTGATAGATTTACCTAACTTGATTTCGTTACCTGTATAAGAGCCGTATGCAACCATAATGCCCATACCGAGTGATAGTGAATAGAACGCCTGTCCCATAGCAGCCACAACTCCTTCAAAACCAAGCTCACTAAAGTCAGGATTGAGATAATAATCTAAACCGGCTGACACTCCCTCGCCCAAAGTGAGCGAATATATAGCAATGAGCAAGACGATAATAAATAATGCTGGCATAAGCACCTTAGATGCTTTTTCAATACCACCCTTAACGCCTGCCATTATAACCACGCCAGCTAACACCATAAAAATTAAGGTATAGAAAGCAGGCTCAAACGGGTGCGAAACAAATGCACCAAATGATTGAGCGTTGTTGGCTTGACTAACCGATTGGAATGAGTTCGTTGCGTAACGCATTGTCCAGCCACCTAATACAGAGTAGTAGCAAATTATAATAAACGGTATTATAATAGCTAGCATTCCAACCCAACCGAAGTTTTTGTTTATTTTTTTATAAGCAGTTATGGTATTTGCCTGAGCTCTCTTGCCAAGATAAATTTCTGCAATCATAGCAATAGAACCTAAAAATAGCACACAAATAATATAAATTATAACAAATGCAGCTCCACCATAAGCACTAGTCTTATACGGAAAGCCCCAAAGATTTCCAAGTCCTACTGCCGAGCCTGCAGCAGCAAGAATAAAACCTATTCCACTAGCAAACCCGTTTCTCTTCTTAGTATTTTCCACTTTAATCCCTCTTTTTTTAATTTTTACCTAGTGATTATATCATTTTTACTTATAATAGTCAAGATTTTGCAAAAAGTCCCTTGCTAACAAAAGAAAAAACTACTCTTTTTAGAGCAGCTTTTTCCCGTTTTTTTCTTTTAAGCTGGGGTCCAACCCATTTTTTGACCTGATAAAATATGAATATGGAGGTGGAATACTGTTTGACCTGCATCTTCGCCTTGATTGATTACCAATCTATATCCATTCTCTAGTCCTAGCTCTTTTGCAAGCGTAGGGATTTTTTGCAAACACTTTTTAAGCATTTCGCTTTGCTTTTCATCCATTTCGGCTAAAAGCTTAAAGTGGCTTTTGGGAACACACAAATAATGATTTTTTGCTTTTGGGTCAATATCCTTAAATATCACCATGTTTTCATCTTCATACATCTTGCTTGCGGGAATTTCCCCTGCAATTATTTTACAAAATAAACAGTTTTCCATACTTATCTCCTTTTATAAATCTCACCGATAGCTCCAACACTTGTTGACTCGGTTAACCTTATCTTTACTTTTGCGCCAATCGCTACTGGCTTTTTTACAAATACCCTAATATAATTTTCGGTATAGCCTTGATAGAATCCATCCTTATATTCTTCTATCAAACAAGTTTGAATAGAGCCAATGTTTTTTTGTATAAATTCATTTTTAAGCTGAGCTTTCTTTTCAAGCATTATATCAAGCCTACGCTTTTTCTCGGCGTGGTCAATATCTTGCATTTTAGATGCTACAGTCCCCTTTCTTGCACTAAACGGGAATGGATGAATATCAGAAAACCTTACCTTATCAACAAAATCTAAAGTTTCTATAAAATCCTCTTTAGTTTCGGTTGGAAAACCAACGATAATATCGGTTGTAATGCCTGCGTTAGGAAAATACTTTCTAATAAGCTCTACTTTTGTTAAATATTCTTCTGCAGAATAGTGCCTATTCATCTTCTTTAGAACGTTGTTTGAGCCTGACTGCAAGGATAAGTGAAAATGAGGTGCAAAATCTTTTAGCCCCATTAAAGCCTCTAAAAGCTCTTCATTAATCACGTTAACTTCTAGCGAGCCAAGACGTATTCTAGTTTCTACGCCATTCAGCCTTTTTATAAGACCAGTCAATCCCTCGCCGTTATACTCATATGCAGAAAGGTTTATTCCATTTATAACTATTTCCTCTGCGTGCAAGCTATTTATCTCGCTCAATACACTTTCAGGATTTCTGCTTCGATTTCTACCCCTTAAGTATGGGATTAAACAATAACTGCAAAAATTATTGCAACCGTCTTGCACTTTTACGAACGCACGAGCCTTTAGTGAGGTTACAGGAAGTAACTCTTCAAACTCACTATCCTCACAGGAAAGACGTTCTCCTGCCATATCTAGCATATCCAATATCTTGTTTTTTGAAAAAGTGCCTGTAACTAAAAAACTAGATGATTTTTTTGTAAAAGCTTGAGGGTTGTTTTGACAAGCACAACCCGTAAAAATCACTTTTGCATTGGGATTTAGCTTGTTTATTCTAGCTACCATTTGGCGTGACTTTTTTTCTGCCTCGTTTGTAACTGCACAAGTGTTTACTATATAAAGTTCAGCAAATTCTAACCTGTCTGATACTTCGTAGCCCCTTTGTTTTAATCCTGACATAAGCGAATCACTTTCACATTCGTTAACCTTACAGCCAAGAGTAAATACGACAGCCTTCATTACTTACCCTCTAATACGAGTGCTGACCACTCGCCCTTTATCTTTTGTTCAATAAATTTAAAACCGTTATCAATATATGCTGACTTAACTTTCTCTAATCTGTCTGCAAGTATTCCACTTAAAATTACTATTCCGTTTGAATTTAGATTGTTTTTTATGTAAGGTGCAAATGCAATTAGAACTTCTGCCATTATGTTACAAACAATTACATCACCTTTAACCGAGTTATCATCTAATAAATTTTTGAGCAATACCTCGCCCCTTGTTTCGCCATTTAGCTCCATATTATGCTTAGAGCTTTTTACTGCTTGCTCATCAATATCGGTCATAATAACTTTTTTTGCATTAAGCTTTAATGCCGTTATACCCAAAATTCCACTGCCACAGCCTACGTCTAGCACGGTGCTATTAGCTTTAACGTATTTTTGTAAATATTCTACGCACATCGATGTAGTTTCGTGTTCGCCTGTGCCAAATGCCATATTTGAGTCTAAATACACGCAGATTTCATCTTCTTTTGGCTGATATTCTATCCATTCAGGAACTATAACAACATTATTTATATGTATTGGCTTAAAATTTTCTTTCCACTGCTCACGCCAATATTCTCCATCAATGTATTGACTGCTCAACGTTAAATCTCCCAAATCAAACTGGCTAGCATCTTTTAATTGATTTAACCTAGCATTGATTTTAGAAAGCTGGTTTTCATATTCAGCAATCGGAATATAGCCTTTAACTAACACCTTATTGTCTGCATTTTTTACGTTTTCATCAACATAGTCCCAGCTTTTTCCCTCTTTTTCTAGGTCTAAAACGTCTTGAACGTCGTATACACTTACGCCCATTTCACTAAATTCTAAAAGAAGGTCTGAAACTAAATCACTACCTAAATGAGTTGTGGTTATAGTTAATTCAACGTAATCAAAATTATTATTTTTCATAAGGATTTTTCCCATACATTGTTTCTAAATTGTCTTTATACTGTTTCATTTGTGGGGTTTGCTTTAGCTCTGTTTGCTCATCAAAATCTTCTAACGCACGCTTTTGCGAACGAGAAAGCTTTGTTGGTATTTCCACGTTAACCACAATATATAAATCCCCAGTTCCTCTTGACGATTTTATTCCCTTGCCCCTAACGTAGAAAACCTTTCCATTCTGCGTGCCTTCGGGAATTGTATAGTCTATCGTATCATCTATAAGTGGAATTTTTACCTTTCCCCCAAGTGCTGCAGTATAAAAACTTATTGGAACTTCTACGTATAGGTCAAAGTTTTTACGCTTAAATATCTTGCTTGGCTCTACCTTCATAACAACTATTAAATCGCCGGCAGGGCCACCGTTATGGCTTGCTTCTCCATAACCAGCTTTCTTGATGTAACTTCCCGTGTCAGCCCCAGCAGGAATATCAAGAGTTAGCTTAGTTGTGTTTTTTACGTAACCTTTGCCCTTGCAATCCTGACACGTATCAAGAATTTTCTTACCCGTTCCACCACATTCATCACATGCACGAACGTTTACAGAACGGAAAAATCCGTTACTGCTAGTGTATTGGATTTGACCTGTGCCACCACATTTATCACACGTCTTATAAGCCGTGCCACCTTTTGCGCCCGTGCCTTTACAGCTTGAGCAAGGCTCGTTTCTATTATATACGATTTCTCTGCGACAGCCTTTGGCAGCATCTAAAAAGCTTAGTGTTAACTCAATGGTTATATCTTCGCCCTTAGTCTTGGTCTTTGCCCTTGTTCTTGAGCCTCCGAAGCCACCAAAAATATCTCCAAAAATGTCTTCAAAGCCACCAAAACCACTAAAGCCACTTGCATTTCCACCAAAACCTCCCATATTTCCGTTAGGGTCGCCAAAAGTATCGTAATTTTTTCTTTTCTTTTCATCGGACAAAACTTCGTTCGCCTCGTTTATTTCCTTAAACTTTTCAGCAGCAGCCTTGTCGCCGGGATGAAGGTCGGGGTGATATTTTTTAACTAGCGTTCTATATGCCTTTTTTATATCGTCTTGCGTAGCATTTTTATCTACGCCAAGTATAGAGTAATAATCTTTTGCCATAAAATTCCCGTTTTAAGTTAGTAATTAAATATTTTTATATAACGCTAAAGGCATTTGATATATTAAATACCAAATGCCAAGCAATATTTTTTGTATTGATTATTGATGGAATTCTTCCCCACCTTGACCGTTTGGATTGCCATCAGGATTTTGAGCGTTAGCTTGTGCTTGTTGATAAATTTTACCAAAAATCTCTTGAGAAACGTTAGAAAGCTTTTCAAACGCTGAATCCATCTTATCCTTATCGTTTGTTTCAAGCTCAGCCTTAGCAGACTTAATTTCTTCTTCTAATTTTGCCTTGTCTTCAGCACTAACCTTATCACCCAAATCTTTAATAGATTTTTCAACGGTGAAAATCATTCCGTCTAGCTTGTTGTGTGAATCTATAACTGCCTTACGCTTTTTATCTTCTTCCTCATATTGCTTTGCCTCGTTAACTGCTTTATCAATGTCAGCATCAGATAAGTTTGTTGAAGAAGTAATTGTAATGTTTTGAGAAGTTCCCGTGCCTAAGTCCTTAGCTGATACGTTAACGATACCGTTAGCGTCAATATCAAAGGTAACTTCGATTTGAGGAACACCACGAGGTGCAGGTGCAATGCCGTTGAGCTGGAAGTTGCCTAAAGTCTTATTGTCTTTAGCGAACTCTCTTTCACCCTGTAAAATATGAATGTCTACTGCTGTTTGGTTGTCTGCCGCCGTTGAGAAAACTTGCGATTTCTTTACAGGGATAGTAGTATTTCTTTCAATGAGCTTAGTGCATACGCCACCTAACGTTTCTATGCCGAGTGATAGAGGCGTAACGTCTAAAAGCAATACGTCTTTAACTTCTCCTGACAAAACACCACCTTGAATAGCTGCACCAATAGCAACACATTCATCGGGATTTATTCCCTTAAAGGGTTCTTTTCCAGTAACCTTTCTAACCTCATCGATAACAGCAGGAATTCTAGTTGAACCTCCAACTAAGATTACTTTATCTATTTCTGAATAAGAAAGCTTTGCGTCCTCCATTGCCTTTTTCATAGGAACTACTGTTGCTTCAACCAAATCTTGAGTTAAAGCATCGAATTTTTGCTTAGTAATATCTACGTCAAGGTGCTTAGGACCTGTTGCATCGGCTGTAATAAAGGGAAGGTTAACGTTAGTTTTGCTCATTCCTGAAAGCTCGATTTTTGCCTTTTCGGCAGCTTCCTTTAGTCTTTGCATTGCAAGCTTATCACCAGATAAGTCAATTCCCTCTTTAGCCTTAAATTCAGCAACTAAGTAGTCCATAACTCTTTTATCAAAGTCATCACCACCAAGCATATTGTTGCCGTGTGTTGCTAGAACTTCGAATACGCCGTCACCAATTTCCATAATAGAAACGTCAAACGTGCCACCACCAAGGTCGTAAATTATAACCTTTTGGTTCTTGCCCTCTTTGTCTAAGCCATAAGAAAGAGCTGCTGCAGTTGGCTCGTTAATAATACGAAGCACGTTTAAACCTGCAATCTTACCAGCATCTTTAGTTGCTTGACGTTGGCTATCGGTAAAGTATGCAGGACAAGTGATAACTGCGTCTGTTACAGTTGTTCCAAGATATGCTTCTGCATCTTTTTTAAGCTTGGTTAATACCATAGCTGAGATTTCTTGAGGCGTATATCCTTTACCGTCAATATCTACCTTGTAGTCAGAGCCCATATGTCTTTTAATTGAAGCAACCGTTCTATCTGGGTTTGATACAGCTTGACGCTTTGCTACTTGACCTACTAGTCTTTCTCCATCTTTTTGGAATGCTACTACTGATGGCGTTGTTCTTGAGCCTTCAGCATTTGCTATTACAACGGGTTCTCCGTTTTCCATTACTGCTACACACGAGTTTGTTGTGCCTAAGTCAATACCTATTGTCTTCATTATTAATTCTCCTTTTTATTCGGTTACGCTACACTTTGCGTATCTTATGATTTTCTCTTTTAATTTATAACCCTTTTGGAACACCTGCTTTACGCAGTCGCTTTCCTCTCCGTCTGCCTTCGGTGCTCTCATAACGGCTTCTGCAATATTTGGGTCAAACTTCTCACCTACGGGATTGATTTCTGTAACACCCATTGACGCAAGGGTATCACTAAACTTTTTGATAAGATTTTTGATACCGTCTGCAGTTTTTTCGTCCAACCCAATGTTTAACGCCCACTCCAAATCGTCTCCAATCGAAAGAATTTTAAGCACTGTGCTAGAAGTTCCTTCATCAAAGGCGTCTTGCCATATTTTAGCGTTTCTCTTTTTGTAATTATCAAACTCGGCTACGTTTCTAAGCCATTTATCCTTGTTTTCTTCAGCCTCAGCTTTTGCTTCTTCAAGCTCTTTTATCAGCTTTTCGTTTTCTTCTATTAAAGCCTTTTCCTTTGCCGATATACTCTTTTTTGTTTCTTTCTTTTCTTCCATTTCTCTTGCCCTATTCTTTTATAATTTCCTCTAAAATCTTACCAACACTTTCTAAAACTGAAACAACCTTTTGATAATCCATTCTAAGTGGCCCTACCACTCCGTATGTGCCTAGCTTAACTCCGCTCATGGAATAGGTTGCAGTTACTAACGAGCAATCCTTTGGCACGTCTTCTCCATCCTCGCCACCGATTTTAATATTGATTTCTATATCGTCGGTTTCATTTTTAAGTAGACTGGCAATTCTATCTTTACTAGTTACTACCGAAAGGAAGTTTTTAACCTTTTCTGTGTCAGAGGCTTCAATGTGGTTAAGAATTTTACCCTCACCTGCAACTTCTACCTTAGGCTTGTCCTTTTCAATATACTCCTCAATAGCACTCATAACACCGTTAAAGATTTCTCTGTAAACCTCAAATTCTTCCCTTACGGTATCAAACAAGCCCGCCGTTTCACTAAGCGTTTTACCATTCATAAGTCTATCCATTAGTGAGCACGCTTCTTCAACCTGTGAATCAGTCATTCCCTCTGGAATTTCTATAAACTTATCCCTAATAAGTGTGTTCTCTGTTGCAACTAATAGTAAGGCTTGATTCTTTTTACACCTAAAAATATCAAGCTTAACTATTTTTTCGTTTGCATTATGAGCTGAATAAGCTACTGAAGTATAGTCGGTTAACTCGCTTATTACTTTTACAGCGTTAGATATAACTTGCTCTAAATTATCTGCATGGTCCTTAAACGCCCCCTTAATCATAGCTACTTCTTTGGTGGTAAGCTTGCCCTTATTCATAAGCTCACTTACGTATAAACGATATGCGTCAACCGACGGAACTCGCCCACTAGACGTGTGAAGCTGTGTTAAGTATCCCATTTCCTCAAGACCTGCAAGCTCGCTACGCACAGTTGCAGAACTTATGTCCGTCATATATTTTTCAGTAATGCTTTTGCTAGATACAGGTTGTGCAGTAGTTATATAATCGTCTACTACGTATTGAAGAATTTTCTTCTTCCTGTCTGAAAGTTTCATCTTTTTCCCTCTTGGCAATTTGAAAAGGTTGTTGTTAGCACTCTTTACCACAAACTGCTAACTTTTGAATAAATTGTATACTTAATATGGCTCTTTGTCAAGCGTTTTAATTAAATTATTCAAATATTTTTTTTATCAATAAACCATAAGAAAAAACTCAAGCTTGCACTTGAGTTTTGTTCCATTAAATTCTAATTGAGCCTTTGCCCTTTGTTACGTATTTCGTTGTTACTAAAGCGTTTAACCCCATCGGTCCTCTTGCGTGCAGCTTTTGAGTAGATATTCCTATTTCTGCACCTAAACCAAACACAAATCCGTCAGAAAATCTTGTAGAAGCGTTGTGATATACGCACGCAGAGTCAATTTCTGCAATGAACTTATCTGCATTCTCTTGATTACTTGTTATAATACTTTCAGAGTGAGAAGTGCTATGCTCGTTTATATGTTCAATAGCCTCGCAAATATCCTTAACGGTCTTAACCGAGATTATTGCTCCACCGTATTCAGTATAAAAATCTTCTTCAACTGCAGGCTTTGCATTCTTAAAATTACTAATTACTCCATATGCTTTCTCATCACATCTTAGCTCCACACCCTTGCTAGAAAGTGAAGTTGCTATTAGTGGCAAAAAGTTGGCTAAAATCTTTTCGTGAATAACTAACGATTCACACGCATTACATACACTGTATCGCTGTGTTTTTGCGTTGAATATAACCTTTACTGCCATTTCTACGTCTGCAAACTCATCAACGTAAACGTGGCAATTGCCCTTTCCTGTTTCAATTATAGGCACCGTTGCATTCTCTAACGCCGTTGATATTAGCGAAGCACCACCCCTTGGAATAAGAAGGTCTATATATTTATTCAACCTCATAAACTCTAACGCCGTTTCTCTAGAAGTATCTTTTAGCACCGTTACAGCATTTTCATCTATGCCACTTAGTCTTAAACCCTTTTTAATAATTTTTTCAATAGCAAGATTGGAATTTATTGAATCGCTTCCCCCACGTAGCATTACTGCGTTTGCCGTTTTAAAGCATAGTGCAAATGCATCTGCCGTAACGTTAGGGCGCGATTCGTATATAATACCAATCACCCCAAATGGAACTCTGCGTTTTTCTATTGATATATTTTGCTTTTGGTTAAAATAAGAATATTCTACCGTGTTTCTAGGACTTTTAAGCTCTGCAACCTGTTCTATTCCTTCTGCCATTCCCTCTATTACAGCATCTGTTAAGGTTAGTCGGTCAACGTAGGCATCAGTCGCCCCTTTTTGCCTAGCAAATTCTACGTCTTTAACATTTTCATCTTTTATATATTTAGCATCCTCACGAATAAGCTTTGCAATCAGCTTTAATGCTGAGTTTAGCTCTTCATCACTTAAGCCGTTTAGTGCCTTGCTAGCTTTTTTTGCATTTATTCCACATTCAATTAAATATCCCATATTTATTTCCTTATAATTTTACGTAAAACTCGCTTAAATCTCATAATCTGGTTAAAAAACCATATGCGAACTTTTCTAATTCTCTTTCGTTTATACCAATTTTCAACCTTTTTTTTGTAATCTATATCATCACATGAAACAAAGGCGTCCTTTTTATAAAAACCAACCATCTTGCCCAAAACGTCCTCTTCCTTAACGCTTTCTAGCACGTTCATAGAGTCCCCACAAGCAATATATCCACCATCTACCGCCTTTAATATTCTGTGCAAAACGTATTTGCCATCGGCAACGTAAAGGGCAACGTCAAACCTTTCTAATCTGCCCTTTTTAGCTTCTATCAGCACTGATTGAGCATTGCTCTTTAAGGTTGGCCACATACTGTTACCTTTTGGAACTATTGATATCGCACCGGCTTTTGTTAATGCCAGCTTATAGTCTATTAATTCGTTTTTTTCCATATAAAATATATTATCATATTCTCATTATTTTTGCAAGCCATATCAAAAAAAGAAGCCAGAAAGGCATCCCTATAAGGGACTTAAATTAAATAAGTTAAAAAACTCGACTTGTATAAAGTCGAGTTTTTAATTATTTCCTAAAATGTAATTTGCATCTAAATCCAGTTCTTTACAAATTTTTGCAAAAGTATCTATCTTAGGTAATTTTTTTGTGGTGCAATATTGAGTAATCATTTCAGGGGAAACACCTATGCGTTTTGCAATCTCGATGGTTGTTAATCCACTATTTCTTAATTCTTCACTCAATCTCTTTTTTATAATTGATTTTTCCATAATATTATTATATAACTATTAGTTAGAAAATACTTGACAACTAACTAATAGTTAGTTATAATATTTATATTAAATACTTTTGGAGGAAATAAGCAATGAAACAATACAAAATCTTGTCCCAAAAAGACAAATGGTTTTCAGGTAAATTTGACCCACAAAGATTAGAAGACGCAATCAATTCATATGCGCAACAAGGCTGGGTTGTAAAAGCAGCATTTACTGCAGAAATACCAGGAATTATGGGCCATGCGAGAGAAGAAGCACTTTTTATTTTAGAGAGGGAAATTTAATGGCATATACATCTATATATAAAGGTGTAATTTTTATAGAAGGCGGAGAGCAAACAGCAAAAATACTTGGAAAAGTTGAATATAAAAAACTTTTTTCATTCAACGCACAAATACAAACACTAGATTGTGTAAAAGACCAATTATTAGAGCAAACATTAGCACTAGGTGGAAATGCCGTTATCGACTTTAAATATGGACAAAAATCTTCTGGCTGGTTTAAATCTTCATTATTTAGTTTGGATGATAATATCAAATGGTATGGTACTGGCTTAGCCGCCATTCTACCAGAAGAAACAATGGATAAAATTTTTGAAATATTAAATAAAGTATAGCACACTATACTTTTCTTAAAAGTAGTGTGTTTTGAGAAAAAAAAGAAGACTAACGAAAATTTTTCGTTAGTCTTTTGTATTGTATAAAAAATCCCTATGGGAAGAGCGGTAAGCTTCTTTTTTTATTTTATGCTTTTTAAATAACTTAGGCAATCAAACAACTCTTGCTCTTCCTTAAAATCATTTTGATATACCTCGATTAGAGCTGAACCGTTAAATCCCACGTCGGATAATCGTGAAAACAATTCCTTAAAATCTGTTATACCACGTCCTGGTAAGCACATTTTTCCATTCTCGTCGATATCTGACAAATGAACGGTTACGATGTCTTCTCCCATTTCCTTTATAAGCTGTCTATAATCAACGTTGCTTAGTCTTGCTTGTTTAATATCTAGTGTTCCCTTAAGCCCTTTCACACGCTTTCTAAGTTCATTAAAAAACCCAACGTAATTATAATACGCCCAATGCACGTTTTCGTAAGCAAGCGAAACACCCTTACTTTCACATACGTCTATTAGCTCTTGGGTTGTTCTACCTACTCTATCAAAATCTATATTGTATGGAAGTTTTTTTAGCCTTGCTACACCGTGAAAGGTATAGTATTTTGCATTCACTTGGTTTGCACAGTCTAACACTCCGTCTAAAATCTTAAACGAATCTCCCTTTGCACGCTCGTTAACACTATATAATTGTGGCTCGTATTGAGTTGTTAAAACGTGAACTGAATGAACCTTGGTTTCGCCTTGAACACTCTTTAATAGCTTGCCAAATTCTTTGTTGTATTCACAGTAAGATTCTAAAAACACTTCTGCTGTTTCAACAGAGTTTTTAGCTAAAAATTCAAGGGCCTCTTCAGTAGTTTTACGAACGAACAGTGAGGCTGTGGATATACCAATCTGCATTTGTTTTTCCTATAATTTATTCTGTTTCTATTATCGCCAAATCCCCATCGTTACGCTTATACAATACTTGAACTGTTCCCGTTTTAGCTTCTCTAAAAACGTAAAATGAATGTCCTAAAAGGTCTAGTTCTTCTATTGCCTCGTTAACCGTCATTGGCTTTAGGGTAAACTTCTTTTCCCTTACTACGCTTGGATTTGCTTGCTCGTAAGCTTGCTCGCCGTCAAACACTCCCGCTTCACGATATGCTGAGTTCTTAGAATGCTTGTCAAACCTAGTGCGGTATTTTCTAATTTGCCCCTCTAGCTTGGGAAGGATTTTATCAAGATTGTCGTAAAAATTATCTCCCGATACACTTGCACGAACAAACTTAGTAGCATAATCAAGCATAATTTCTGTGGTAAAAAATGAGCCTTCTTTCTTGATTCTAACCTTTACTTCAGCTTGGTCGCCAAAATACTTGTCGAGCTTAGATAATTTTTGCTCTGTAATTCTTCTTAAATGTTCACTTGCTTCGCAGTTTTTTGTAATTAGGTCTATTCTCATATTTTTCCCTCCTATATAATTATACTATACAAAAGGTAAAATATCCTTTTTACTGAACTACGTTAAATATAAATTCTCCGTTTTCAGCCAATATATCTACTATTGAGTTTTCAATAATATCTCCACGAAGAATTTTTTCTGAAAGCTTATCTTCAATATGTCTTTGCAAAACTCTCTTTAATGGTCTTGCACCATAATTTTCATCGTAGCCTTTTTCTGTTATTAAATCCATAGCCGACTGCTCAATATTAAGCTTTATACCAAGCATGTTTAAGCGTTTTCTTAAACTTGTTAGCATTAGCTCTGCAATCCTTGCCGTTTCTTGCTTTTCAAGTTTATGGAATACGATAATATCATCTATACGGTTTAAGAATTCAGGACGGAATTTTTGCTTTAATGCGTCCATATATTTATCACACATATTGTCGTATTCTGCTTGCTGGCTATTGGCAAAACCTAATGTTGCTTTATTTTGAACTTCGGTTGCACCCACGTTTGAAGTCAATATTATTATGGCGTTCTTAAAGCTCACAACTCTGCCTTTGCTATCAGTAAGTCTACCCTCATCTAAAATCTGAAGCATTAAATTAAATACGTCTGGGTGTGCTTTTTCAATCTCATCAAACAAAACTACCGAATAAGGCTTTCTTCTGATTTTCTCAGTCAATTGCCCTTCTTCATCAAAGCCTACGTATCCAGGAGGAGCACCTACCATCTTGCTAACCGAGTGCTTTTCCATATACTCGCTCATATCAATTCTAATTATATTATTCTCATTACCGAAAACAGTTTCGGCAAGTGCCTTTGAAAGCTCGGTTTTACCTACGCCTGTTGGTCCTACAAAAATAAACGAGCCAACTGGTCTATTTGGGTCTTTTAGCCCTGCCCTTGCCCTTCTTATAGCGTCGGATACGGCTTGCACTGCTTTGTCTTGTCCAATTACTCTTTGATGCAAGGTTTCTTCTAACCCCAAAAGCTTTTGAGATTCAGTTTCAGTTAGTTTAACAACGGGAACTCCCGTCCAATTACTAACTATTTTTGCAATATCCTCACTTGTTAAAGTTAACTTTTCACGGTTAACGTTTAGTTTACTTGCTTGTATGCGAATTTGTTCAAGCTCGGCATTTATCTTTTCTATCTCTTTATTAATTTTTAACGCACGGTCAAAATCATCACGCCTTTTTGCCTCGTTCTTTTGTGCAATCAAGGTGTTTAGCTCTGCCTCCTTTTGCTTTGCTTGAGCTG
Organism: Christensenellaceae bacterium; assembly: GCA_045653205.1. Lineage (GTDB taxonomy): Bacteria > Bacillota > Clostridia > Christensenellales > Borkfalkiaceae > UBA1259. The sequence continues at coordinate 60,972 of JAZOLT010000002.1, forward strand.
GTGAATTATAGCTGTCAAGCCTTACTCTAGAAGCTGCTTCGTCAATCAAGTCAATCGCCTTGTCAGGAAAAAATCTATCTGTAATATATCTATCAGATAGTGTTACTGCACAATTTATTGCTTCATCTGGAATTATAACTCCGTGGTGCGATTCGTATTTATCCCTTAGTCCTTTTAAAATCTCAACGGTTTCCTCGGTTGATGGAGCATCAACGTTTATGGGTTGAAATCTTCTTGCTAACGCAGCGTCTTTCTCAATATATTTTCTATACTCATCTATCGTAGTTGCGCCTATCGTTTGTAGCTCGCCACGAGAAAGCATTGGCTTTAATATATTCGCTGCATCCATATTCCCTTCGCCAGTAGAGCCTGCACCCACAATATTATGGATTTCATCTATGAACAATATGATATTCCCATTATTCTTTACCGTATCAATGGCGTTCTTAAGTCTTTCTTCAAAATCGCCACGGTATCTTGCACCTGCAAGCAAGCTTGCAATGTTTAACGAAAATACTATTTTATCATTTAAAATCTCTGGAACGTTACCCTTAACTATTGCTTGTGCCAAGCCTTCTACTACAGCACTTTTACCAACGCCCGGCTCACCAATTAAGACAGGGTTGTTTTTTGTTCTTCTAGAAAGAATTTGTATAACTCTATCTATCTCGTTTTTTCTACCTATAACAGGGTCAAGCTTTCCATCTTCAGCTAGCTTGTTTAAGTTAGTTCCAAACTTTGAAAGCTCGCCAAAATCTTCCGAACTTTCCTCCCTCTGTCCTGCCATTCTAGCACTCGTAGTGGAGTTTTGATTACTACTATCATTCTCTTCACTATCTTTTTCAGTATCAGAAAAGAAGTTCGAAGCAATGTCCTCTGCCATTTTTTCAACGTCTACCTTTAGATGTCTTAAAATAGCAACAGCCATACTGTCTTTTTCTAATAAAACGGCTAGCAACAAGTGTTCGGTTCCAACGTAACCAGACCTTGCTTTTAAGGATATATCCAGCGCCTTTTCAAGCAAACGTTTGGTTGTTGCCGTAAACATATTTCCAGGGATAATTAAATCTTTTACAACCCCCCTTTGAAAGAGTGTTAAATATCTATCGTTATCTACACCTGCTTGACGCAAGATTGAAGAAGACCTGCCATCTTGCACGTTTAATAATCCGAACAAAATATGTTCGCTTCCTATATACCTAGTTCCATATCTTTTAGCAAGTGCTGTTGCTATGTCTATTACCTTGTATACGTTACGTGAAAAAGTATCGTATTGCATAGTCTACTCCTTAATTTTTAATAATTTTTTCCCAACCAATTCGGCTCTAAATAAATCTCTTTCCACAGCTGATAGCCTTTTTGATTGCTGAACACATAGGTTTGCGGGTCTAACGGATACTATTAAATCATCTATTTGGTCAATGTCTGATATGCTTATCATCCCAAGCATTGCACCAAGTTTAACCCAAGCCACGTGCAATAAAAACTCTTTATAGTCAAGCAAAACGGCGTTTGTTAAAATTCCAAACGACTTTTTTGCCTTGTCCATTGTAATCAATTCTTTTCTTATATAGAGCTTTTCCATCTCATCACGCTCAGCTCTACAAATTTCCTCTGCAGTTTGCTCCACTTCTAAAAGCACGTCTTGTTCAGACACGCCTAAGGTTACTTCGTTACTAATTTGATAAATATATCCCTCAGCAGTGCTACCCTCTCCATAAACGCCACGTATTGTTAGCCCTAATCTTTCTACCTCTTCGGATAGTGCAACTATTTTTCCACTTTCCGTAAGTGCGGGAAGAAACATCATAACCGAAGCTCTAAGTCCTGTTCCTAGATTTGTTGGGCAAGCAGTTAAATATCCGTAGCGTTCATCAAAAGCTAGGTCTAAATTTTTAGAAAGTTCGTCGTCTATATCCTGCAAACGCTTATACGCTTCAGATAATCTAAGACCACGCATAAAGCATTGCTCTCTTATAACGTCCTCTTCGTTTATCATTATCGACACGCTTTCATCTTGGTTTATAAGTGCTGCTCCACAATCTCTATTGTCAATAAGATTTTGACTAATCAAATGCCTTTCCTTCATTGCCTCAAGCGTGGTTAACGAAAGATTTGAAGTATAGTAAAGATTAAACGTGTCACACTTAACTACTGCACGATTGACCTTTTTTACAATTTCTTTTGCCATTTGCACGTTGCTAACCTTAAAGGGATAACCCTTAAGGTTCCTTGCAAGACGCACTCTTGACATTATTATAGTTCCTGCTGATATGTCGGGCTTAACGCTTATCATTTACAAAAGCCCCCTTTTTAGCAGTTCTTCTTTTAATATGTTGATGCGTATTGATATTTCAGCCATATCCTTAAACCTGCCCTCTATTCCTGCAAGCTCTTTTTCAGCCATTAGTCGATTATATTCATCTATTAGCCTTTTATCAGCAGTAGAGGTTCTTGGCGTTTTGCCCGTGTGATAGGTTTTACCTTGAGATTTTTTTAAGGTAGATAAAATCTCTTCTTCAAACGCTTTATAGCATTCGGGACAGCCAAGCATATACGTTCGGTAAAAATCAGAAAGCTTTGTTCCGCAATTGTAACATACCTTATCAAACATTTTGTTCCCTTTTATATCGCAAATTTTTATAAATTGTTAGATAATTCTTTTATAAACTCACAAACGCCTTCTTTTGCTTCAGCCTTTTCAAGTGCAATTTTAACGTTTGCTTTAACGTAGCCTAACTTATCGCCGACATCAAACCTTTCGCCTTCAAAATCAGTCGCTAAAAGCTTGCCCTCTCTAGCTAGAATTTGCAATGCGTCTGTAAAACAAATTTCACTGCCCTTTGGCTTTAATTTTTCTACGTGTTCTATTACTGAATAATCTAACACATACCTTCCGATTATAGCATTGTTTGATAGAGCTTCGGAAAGGGAAGGCTTTTCAACTACGCAGTCTACCTCTATAATACCATCAGTTTCATCTTTTATGCCTATATTACCATATTTACTTACGTCATCGCCAAAAACTTCCATAGTAGCAATAACGCTCTTACCCGTTTTTGCATAAATATCAGAAAGCTTTTTTATACAATGAATTTGACCATCGCTTGTATGTATTAATTCATCGCCTAAAAGCAACGCAAAAGGTCTATTGTTAATTAAATCTTTTGCACAAAGAATCGCACCTGCAAGTCCGTTAGGAGTTGGCTGGACAACAAACTTTACGTTGTATTTTGTAGGAGTTACTGCAATCTCGTAAAGCTCAGTCTTTTTATCAAAAAGCAATCTATCTTCAAGATTTTTATTTTGTGAAAAGTGATTTTTTATAATGTCTGACTCTGGGCCTACTACGATTATAACTTCATCAATCCCCGAATCTTTAAGCTCTTCAACTATGTATTGAATGGTTGGCTTGTCAAAAACAGGAAGCATTGGCTTTGGAATCGCTTTTGTAATCGGCAAAAATCTCGTGCCGAGTCCTGCTGCTGGTATTACAGCTACTTCAATTTTACTCATTTTACACCTATTTGAAATTTTTATTTTCTAAATCTATAATTTTATCAACTCTTCTTTGGTGTCTTTCTTCGTTTGAAAATGGAGTGCTTATAAACGCATCAATAATTTCAATCATTAGTCCAGGACCTATTACCCTCTCGCCTAACGCTATCATGTTTGCGTTGTTATGAAGCTTAGTCATCTTTGCCGAAAAAACGTCGTGACAATGTGCACAGCGAATGCCTTTTACCTTGTTTGCAACAATACTCATTCCTATTCCTGTTCCACAAATTAAAACTCCTAGCTCGCACTCCCCACTAGCTACAGAATTGGCAACCTTTTCGCCAAAATCGTTATAGTCTACTGAATCTTTTGCATAACAACCAAAATCCTTATATTCAATTCCTTTTCCATCAAGGTATTTGGTTAGAACTGGCTTTAGGTTTATTCCACCGTGGTCACAACCGATTGCAATTTTCATACTACTCTCCTTTTATTGTTATCAATTTATCTAAAATAACGTTACACGCATCCTCTATTGCGTGCGACACTTTTAAATACAAGTTAAAATCCCCACCGTATGGGTCAATTATATCGCCTAGTCCTGTAATTTCATCTACCGTATATACGTTAGGAAAACCCTTGATATAAGCCTTGTGTGAAGCAGTCATACATATAATTAAATCACTTTTTAATAAAAGCTCTGCGTCCACCTGTCTAGATTTAAAGCCGTATGGCTTATAGCCTAGTTTTTTTAGTGCTTGGCTTGAGTATTTACTCATTTTATCGCCCACCACTGCACTTAAACCTGCACTAGACACTCCATAGCCCGAAATCCCAGCTAGTTTAATTTTATTTTTTAAGATTATCTCTGCCATAGGGCTTCTGCACGTATTGCCCGTGCAAACGAATAATATTCTTTTTATACTCATTGACAAGATTTCCTTAATCTGTTATTTATTCCCATAAACACGCCGTCTTCTCTTTCAAATGCAACGGCTATTATTATATCAGCTTTTTTCTCACCCTCTAAAAGTTTATCGTATAAGTTAGAGGCAATTTGTAGGTCGGTTTTTCCTAAGTTTAAAACATTTTTAACACCAATTTGCTGTGCCGTATTATCATCGCATAAAACAAAAGGCTTTTTGCCCTCTCTTTCGCTTTGCTCATATAGTCCCCTTACTTTATCTAGCTGATTATACTCAAATAAAGCAGTTTGACATTTAGGACGGTAATGTGCATACTTTACGCCCGGAGATATAACTTTTTCTCCTTGAACGTGTTTTGCCACCTCGCAACTACCAACCACCTCTTCTATCATCTCTTTTGTAACAAGTCCTGCTCTTAAAATCCTAGGCGTTTCCCCTGTCACGTCAAGCACTGTGCTTTCAATACCCCCTAAGCATTTTCCTCCGTCTAGTATAAGCTCGATTTTGCCGTTTAAATCATTATACACGTGCATTGCTGTTACTGGGCTTGTATGCTTAGAAAGATTTGCACTTGGCGCAACTAAGGGTTGGTTTAAGCTTTTAAGCAAAAGCTGACAGCCATCGTGTGCAGGTATCCTCACACCTAAGGTTTGCCCCCCACACACAGCTTCATCACATATAACACCCTTGCTTTTAAACACAAGCGTTAGTGGACCAGGTGTAAACTTTTCTAATAAACGGTATACGTAATTTTGTTCAATGTCTACAAGCTTTTCCAACTCAAAGCCTTTGTAAACGTGACAAATTAGTGGGTTGTCGTTTGGTCTACCCTTAATTTCAAATATTTTTTTTACAGCAAGTCCGTTAGTGCCGATTGCAGCTAAACCGTAAACCGTTTCAGTGGGTATTGCAACCACCTCTCCTTTTTTTAACAATTCAATTGCTTGGTTAACACTTTCTTGCTCTATTTTACAAATCTTAGTCATTATCCAAATATAGGGTCGTCTGCCGAACTAATTGGGCTCTCATCATTGCTTTCTGCAACTTCTTCTATCTTAGCTTTTTCTGGTGCTTTTTCAGGTGCAACCGCCTCGTCTAAGATAACCTCGTCCGTTTCTTCGTTATAGTTTAAAAATCTCGTGCATTCGCCCTTGAAGTATAGCTTAACAACACCCGTAGGTCCGTTTCTATGTTTATCAATTATAATCTCTGCAACGTTCTTCTTAACCTTTCCAGCTGCAATTTCCTCTTCTGTTGCACTTTTGTCGGGACGGTGAATGAACATAACTATATCAGCATCTTGTTCGATTGCTCCAGATTCCCTAAGGTCTGATAGTTGAGGTCTACCCTTTCTGCTTTCAACTGCACGAGATAATTGTGAAAGAGCAATAACGGGAACGTTAAGTTCTTTTGCCATTATCTTTAAGTTTCTAGAAATCTCGGTTATTTGTTGTTGACGGTTATCATCACGCCTATTAGAATCTGAACTCATAAGTTGCATGTAGTCAACCATAACCAAGTCCAGTCCATGCTTTCTCTTTAGTCTTCTGCACTTAGAAAGAAGCTCCTGGGGAGTTACTGCCGCTGTATCGTCAATAAAGATTTTTGCACTAGATAAAAGCTCTCTCGCCCTATTTATGCTAAGCCATTCTTGCCTTGATAAGTTACCGCCTAAAGCATTTTCCATACTAACGCCTGCAACCGAGCATAGCATTCTTTGAGCAAGCTGTTCTCTGCCCATTTCAAGCGAGAAAACTGCACACGAATTACCAGCGAGCGCAACCTTTTCCACAATATTCATTGCGAACGAGGTTTTACCCACTGCAGGACGAGCAGCTAAAATTATTAAGTCGCTCTTATGTAGGCCCTTAGTTATTCTATCTAGCATTTTATAGCCCGTGCTTATTCCACGGTATTTAGACTTGTCCTTAGAAAGCTCGTCAAGCTTTGAAACAACCTCTGGTAAAATCGCCCCAATGGTATCCATCGACCTTGAATCTTGCTTATCTGCAATATCAAACACCGTTTTTTCCGCAAAGTTAAGCGACATTCTCATATCCGTGCTAGTCTTGCAATCAGATATAATTTCAGCAGAACCGTTTATAAGTTTTCTAAGCGTGCTATCTCTTCTAACAATATCTTGATAATGCTGATAGTTAGCTGAAGAAGGTATTACGTTTGTTAACTCGGTAATATACTCCATTCCACCAACCTGCTCTAGCTGACCGTTTTTATCTAGATAGTCGGAAAGGGTTACAAGGTCAACCGGCTTGTTTTCCTTAATAATGTTCATCATTGCACTATAGATATATTTATGTGATTCAGAATAAAAATCCTCCTCACGCAAAAAGGACGCAACCTCAACTTGAATTTGGGGGTCTAAAAGCAAGCAACCAAGTAAGGCTTGCTCGGCTTCTACACTGTGGGGCATATCCCCTATAACGTTTTTATCAGCCATGTTTTTCTCCTCTTATAGTTCTTTAAATTCTCTCAATGCGTCTTCAAAAGTCTTAAACGCACTTGAAAAAGGTTTTTTCTTAGTTAAATCTACGCCTGCTATTTTTAGCAATTCGACGGGGCTGTCTGACCCACCCGAAGATAAAAATCTAAAATAATCGTCTATCGCTGGTTGACCTTCGGTTAAAATCCTATCAGCTATTGCTAAAGCACTTGTTATTCCCGTTGCATATTTATAAACGTAGAACGCATTATAAAAATGTGGTATTCTTGACCATTCGTATTGAATTTCACTATCAGACTCTACTGCCGTGCCATAATACTTTTGGTTAAGACTTAGATACTTTTCACACATTTTGTCCTTCGATAAAGGCTCACCCTCTTCTACGCTTCTGTGTGCCCACTCCTCAAACTCTGCAAACTGCGTTTGTCTAAATAGCGTAGTTCTTATCATTTCCAATAGATATGAAAGCAAATATTTTTTCAATTTTTTGTCGGTTGCAGTTGAGATAAGGTATTTTAAAAGCAGAACCTCGTTTACCGTGCTTGCAACCTCTGCAACAAAAATTGTGTAATAGGCTTTAGCGTAGGGTTGATTTTTATTAGAAAAATATGAGTGAATACTATGCCCCATTTCGTGTGCTATCGTAAACACGTCGTGCGTGGTTGGTTGATAGTTTAGTAATACGTATGGGTGAGTATCAAACGAACAGGTGCTGTATGCTCCACTACGTTTACCCTTACTTTCGTAAACGTCTATCCATCTTTCATCTTTTGCCTTTTTTAAAAGCTCTACGTAATCAGTTCCTAAAACACCTAGTCCCTTAACAACTAAATCGTAAGCATCGTCATAGGAAAGCTTAAGCTCAGCATCTTTAACAAGTGGAACGTAAATATCATACATATGCATTCTATCAAAGCCTAAAATGTCTTTTCTAGTTTGCATATAATCGTGCAAAATGGGAAGTGCTTGATTAACACTCTCTAAAAGGTTATCGTAAACTTCTCTACAAACGTCCTCGTTTGAAAGGGCACGCTCTAGAGAGCTATTAAAATTTCTTGCTTTAGAGAGGAAAACGTTCTTTTTAACGTTACCAAAATAAGTGGTTGATATGGTATTTATTAAACTTGTAAACGCTAAATAGTAATTTTTAAAAGCCTTTTCCCTTAATTTTCTATCGCTAGAGTGCATATACACAGAATAAGTGCCGTGCGTTAGCGTGTGTTTTTTGAAACGATGATAAAATGGTTTTAAGGGCAAGTCTGCATTGTCTATCTTAGAAAAAATATCTTTAAAAGTAGATAGGGTTTGACTACCTTCTGCAAGCAATTTTTCTTCACACTCACTTAAAACGTGTGATTTTTGTTTAAGTAAGTTCTTAAAGAAATAATCAAATTCACTAAGCTTAGTGTCGTTTATATATTCGTTTAACTTGCTCTCTGGCAATGCTGAAAGCTCAGGAGTTATAAAAGCAGTGGCAGAAGCAAAGTTTGATGATACACCTACCACCTTAGAATACATTGAATCGGAAACGCTATCTAATGCGTTCATATCCCTTTTCATCATTGCATATTCGCCAAGCCTTTCAATTATCCTAGAAACCTGCTCTTCCTTTTTTGCACATTCCAAAAAAACTTCTGCTTCGCCTAGTTTTCCAGCATACTCTGAAAAATTAAGCATCTTTTCTACTTTAGACAACTCTTCAAAAAATTGCTCGTCGCTATTAAATATATCTTCTATTGCCCAACTGTATTTGTTTTCCATAAATCACCTTAATACATATTCGGGAGGTCTTGGCTCTTCTCCCTCAGCATAATCTCTATTTTCTAAAATCTCATAAGATATTAAAAAGTTACCTTGAGTTTCTATCCTCACAAACGCCCTTTCAGGTATCTGTGGAAACTCCCTTTCGTAAAAAACTAAAACTTTTCTTTCAAAATATATTTGCCTAAATTCGTTCCACTCTAAAAAGATTATCGTTTTACACTCTACACCGTCTTTAACATACATTTTTGAATCAAATTCAAAAAAATCTAGCTCAGAGATTTCTTTTTTGCCAATCACTAAACGCTTGCAATGTTTATAAAAACGATTGACTCTATTGTAAATTATACCTAAATACAAAAACGAAAAAAATACGTATATACTAGTTAAAACGTATTGCACGATTTTAATGATTTTAAGCATATTCGAGCCATAAGGTTGCTTTGTGAAAATATAAAACACAAAAAAACTTACACCTAAAAAAGCAATAAGTGTCGTTATATATATTATTAAGTGTTTTTTTCTTTGCTTGCAAATTTCAAAAAATTCTTTTTCAGTAAAATAACTTTGCATATCAATTCCTTAAATTTTTATAATCCGTTCTAACTAGCACCAAGCCTTCGGGAGTTTTTTTATATAACTCGTATCTATCCTCAAACTCTCCCATAACGTAATCGGAATTTTGCTTTACGGCATAATATTTTGGATACACGGGTTGTTGTGCTGTAATAACAGGGTCTGGTTGAGGTGTGACTTGAACGTTTGCGTTTGATTTTCTGCGATTCTTCTTTTTGTCTAGCCCAAAAATTTTCCTAATTGTTACTATAATAGATAATACTAGCGACACAGCAAAAGATATCTTAAACACGTCGAACAGGACCTGATTCTCCATAGCACCCGTAAAAAATAATATCGTCCCCAAAACCAAAATGAATAGCGGAAGCTGAAGATTAAATAAACTGAGCACTTTATATACTGCATTCAATACTGTTTTTATTATCTTCGATATTAAACTCACTATCAAACGGTTTTTTGCGTAAATCAATTCTAATTCCCCCGTATTCTATAAACCAGCTTTCTAAAGGGTGAGGTTATCTTGTATATAAACCCACTAAACTCTTTTGATTTTATAGCTGTTTCTGTTACTACTCCTAAAATATCTTCTCTGTGACAAGCTCCCTTTTCGCTCACTCTACTGTCACTGCTTTGTCCAACCCCACGGTTGTCGCCTAAATAAAAATATTCATCTTGCCCTAATGTTTTAGTTTGCCAATCAAGTTGTTCGGTAATCCCCTGTTTAGATACATAATCTTCTTTAATTTGAGTTCCGTTAACAAACACGTATCCGTCTTTTATCTCCACGGTATCACCAGGTAGAGCTATCAATCTTTTTATTATCCACACTTCTTGAAGCGTGCTTCCACCACCGACGTTAATGGTCTTTTCCATAACTTTTACAATTATTATGTCGCTACGCTCAGGCTCTACAACCTTGTTTACAAACAAAACCTCTCCACCTTGAAAGGTAGGCTTCATAGAACTGCCTGACACAACTACCATAAAAGTCAAAACTGAATTGATAACGCCTATTATAACCACAATGGCTAATAGAACACTTGAAAAAATGAAAAACTTTTTATCAAAAAACTTATCTTTTTTTTCTTGACTATTAGAGCTTATATCTTGCTCGCCGTCACCTTGTGTTTTGAAATCGTTATCGCTAATATATTCTACGGCTAAAACCTCTTGATTTTCTTCAGTAGAATTCAGTTGTTCTGTTTTTATATCTTTGTTCATTTATTTTCCCCGGTCGGTTTTAAAATTTTAGTCATCTTTTGAACTTGGTCTATACTAACAAAAATGGTCCTGTTGCATTTTTCGCACCTAAGTTTAATATCTGCTCCCGTTCTAACCACCGTCCATTCATTACCACCACAAGCGTGTGGCTTTTTAGACACTATTCTATCTCCATTAGAATAAATCATCTTACACCCATAAAACGTTGTTTACTAAATATTCGCCTTGTGCGTCAATCTCAATTGCCTGTATTTTTGAATAATCTCTAAGCCCCATTCCCTCAGCCGTTTTGAACTGGTTCAAATTTAGTTTAACGTTATGCCAAATTTCCCCACCTACAAGCTTTACGTTTGAAACGTATTCTATCTTATCTCCAAAATAATTAGCTACTAACTTTACAGTGGCAATACAACTTGTCTTTACGTAAATATCCATCATAAACATAGCGTCGTCTTTTGGCTTATATTTTTCAGCATTTATCTTAAAGGTCAAAAGCCCACCGTAGCAATTAGCACCACAAATCCCCATTGGTCCTTCAATTTCTTTAACAACGTTGTCAAACCCTAATCGAATTCCCGTAGGTCTACCGCCAGACTCCTTTGCTGAGGTAAAAATAGAGATGTCGTTTATTCTTCTTGAAGAATATACAACGTTGTCCTTATACGAAACGTTAACTTCCTTTTCGCTAAACTTTTTTTGCATTATTGCCGAGCTAATGGTAAATCCGTTTTTATATTTCACGCTTGCAAAATAAACTATCATTCCAGATTTTAAATAAGGCTCGTAGCTAAATAAATAGAAGTCCTTCTTTTTTTGATTTTTTGTTATTTTGTTCCAACAACGAAGCATTGGCTCTACCGTTTGCTCTGCCACGTAAACACACACGTTTTCTATCTCGTTTGAATCGGCAATAACTGTTATCTCAATCTTACCGTCTACTAATTCACTTCTAGCTTCAACACCTTCTGGTAAAACTATTGACTGATTGCCTTTTAAGAATTTATCAAAAAAGATTTGAACGTCTAAAACGGCACTCTCTCCTACAGCCCTAGTTAAACCCACCGAATAGTCTATTGCAGTATATATCTCCTCAGGTATTCTAGAAATAGTATCGTGGGCACGGTCTACGTCAAACCTTTCACAATTAGTAGGTGCAACTATTAGGGTTGGACATTTAATTGTCGAAGCGTAAGTTTGTGGTTCGACTCCTGCTACGTATTTTAATCTTTCATCTGAAAAATTTTCTTGCGTCAGTTTTGAAAATTTGTATTGGTTTTTATATGCACTCCAGCCTGAGTTCATAGCAAAAACAGCACAAGCAACGTCCTTTTCAGTTGCCGTCAATTGCCAAAGCACAGTTGCTGCCTCGCCAACACCTACAACTCCTATTTTGTCTATATACGACTGAGATTTAAAATACCTAAAAGCATAACGCGCAACAACGCCCCACTCATACCAGCAGGTATTTTTAACGTCCCCATCAACCTTTGTCAATTGGTCTTTACAATTAACGTAATTAACGTGAGATAAACTAGGTGGATACACTGTGTCGTTTCCTCTTACACCCGTATCGCCTGCAAAATCAAATACAAATGCTGCATAGCCACGCTTAGCAAGATAGGTCGCAAAGGTTTCATCTGCACCATCCTTAAAATCCTGAACAAGAAAAATTCCCGGTGCTTTTGCTATTTTTGTATTCCTTGCAACAGCACAATAAATCTTCACTTGTCCATCTTTAACCTTTTTCCCCGTCAAATAAAAACGAGTAATAGTAATATCCCCGTCCCTATATTCGCCGATTATTTCAGAAACTTCTAATTTACCTGTCTTAAAGTTTCCCCATATGTTTGATGGTGTTAAAATGTTTCCCATAAATTTTGCCTTTTTTCCTGTTTCTATATACTAAACGCTAATTTTTGAAAAAATTGTTCGGTAAGAGTTGATTTTTACGTTCGGTTAAGTTATAATTATTTTTACGCCGTTGTTTTGGCGAGAATTTTCCCATATTATAATATTATTTATTATTATATAACATACTACGCCGACAAATCAAGTGTTTTTTAAATTTAGTCGGCATAAACTTGGAGTAATATGCTTTGTTCTTATTCTAAAGAGTTTTCAGCTTCTTCATTTACTGAGGTAGAAAACGTTTTTATTCGTGAATATTTGCCTTTAGCATCTGACAACGCCGTTAAGGTTTACCTTTACGGCTTATATCTATGCAAAAATTCCGATAATGAAGAGAACTTAGAAAGTCTTTCTAAAACTCTTAAGATTTCTGTTGAAGAAGTTAAAAAAGGCTTTGTTTTTTGGGAAGAATTCGGACTTTTATCAATAGTATCTGAAAATCCTTTTTCAGTGCATTATTACCCCGTTAAATCAGCTGGAACTGTAAAGGTTAGAAAATTTAAACCCGAAAAATACGGTGATTTTTCTAAGAGCTTACAAGCATTATTCTCATCTAGAATGATTTCAACAAACGAATACAGTGAATATTTTAACGTTATGGAAACCTACGGCATTAAGACCGAAGCGATGATTATGATTGTTAAATACTGTATTGCCATTAAAAGTGATGATATTACCTATAAATACGTTCTTAAGGTTGCTAAGGACTTTGGTAATCGAGGAATAGTTAGCGTAGATATGGTTGAAAAGCAATTATCTGCTTACGTTTTACGCACTCAGGATATGGAAAAAGTGCTTCGTGCATTAAAAATAAAGAGAAATCCTGATATGGAGGATTTAAAGCTTTATAACAAGTGGACGCAAGATTTGCATTTTGAGCCTGAGAATATTATTTTTTCTGCCAGCAAACTTAAAAAAGGCAATATGGAAAAGCTGGATAAGTTCATTTTCGAGCTTTACCTAAAAAAATGCTTCTCAAAAAATGAAATTGCAGACTTTATTGATAAAAAACAAGCAGTGTTTGAGCTTGCTATAAGAATAAACAAGGCTCTTTCGGTTTATGAAGAAGTTATTGAAACGGTTGTTGATACGTATACAAACAAATGGCTATCCTTTGGCTTTGAAGATGAAACGCTAGTCTTCATTGCTTCTGCCCTATTTAGAATGGGCAAAAACTCTCTTGTTGAAATGGACGAGTTAATTGAAACTCTTCGTGTTAGAGGCTTTATAGACTTATCAAGTGTTAGCGATTATTTTGAGGGTGAAAAGGCTTCAAACGCATTCATAAGCAAACTGCTAAACGTTGCGGGAGTAAATCGTAGACCCACGCCTTGGGATAAAGAGAACCTAAATATGTGGAAGAGTTGGAATTTTACCGAGGAAATGATATTAGAAGCTGCAAAACTAGCATCGGGAAAGAATTCGCCCATAGCTTATATGAATAGCGTATTATCGTCTTGGAAAAACAAAAGCGTTTTCTCCCCTTCGCTAATTGCTGAAAAATCTGAAACAAATAACAACGCCAACTCGCAAGAAAATTATAACCGAGTTTACGAAAAAAGAAGAGCCGTTGCCGTTTCTCGTGCACAAAACAACACTGAAAAGGCTATGGCGGTAGACGGATTTAGAAGCCTATACGAAAGATATTATTCTATCGAAAAAGACTTAGCGTTTGCCGAAATTGCTAACAACGTTGGAAAGCTTGCCCTTTTAGAAAAAGAAAAAGCCGACCTTGACGCAAATATAGCTTCTATTTTATCATCGATTGGCTTAACAATCGAAGATTTATCGCCAAAGTATGCGTGCGAAAAATGTAACGATACGGGCTATGTAGGAACTAAGAGATGTGACTGTTTTAACAAAACGGTTAATTAATTTTACGACATAAAACAAAAAACCACTGAAATTCTTCAGTGGTTTTTATTGTTTTTATTTTTAATTTTCGATTCTTATGCAAGCCTCTACGTTAATTACTCCGTTGTTTCCTTTAAGCTTTTCCAAAGTCTTTTTTACGTGACTTTCTTTACACTTATGAGTAATAATAATTACTTCACAAGAGTTTTCACTTGGACCAACTTGCTTTACTTCGCTAATTGAAAGCTTGTTCTTAGCAAACTCGCCTGTAAACTTAGAAAGCACGCCAATTTCATCTTTAACTGTTAATCTAATGTAGTATTCTGACTCAAAGTCGTTTACAAACTTAGTAGCTTTTTTACCTTTTTCACTATTATCAAAAGAGGTATAAGTATACTCAACGTGCTTAGCAGCAAACACTACGTCTGAAACTATTGCACTGCCTGTGGGAAGTGCGCCTGCGCCCCTGCCGTATAGCATAATTTCGCCAACAGAATCCCCCACTAAATGAACTGCATTAAATGAATCACTTACTGAAGCTAGTGGATTGTCTAGCTTTATAAAGGTTGGATGAACTCTAACCTCAACCCCCTTGTCGCTATTTTTACCTATTCCTAAAAGCTTTAGTGCATATCCTAATTCTCTTCCGTAGGCAATATCTTCTTTCTTGACCGAAGTGATTCCCTCTCTATAAACGTTTTCTATGCCGATTTTTTTATTAAATGCAAGGCTAGATAAAATTGAAAGCTTATACGTAGCGTCAAACCCTTCAACGTCTGCTGTTGGGTTAGCTTCTGCATAGCCTAGCTTTTGTGCTTGCTTTAATGCGTCCTCATACGACCACCCCTCAGCTGTCATTTTTGTTAAAATGTAGTTCGTGGTGCCGTTTATTATGCCTTTAATAGACTCAATCTTATTAGCTTGCATACTTTCTTGCAATGTTCTAATTATAGGAACACCACCTACACAGCTTGCTTCAAAGAATAATCCCACACGTCTTTTCTTTGCAGCCTCTTCTAATTCTGGCCAATGCTTAGCAAAAAGCTCCTTGTTTGAGGTAACTACCGACTTCCCACTCATTAACGCCTTTAGAACAAATGTTTTAGCTGGCTCAATTCCACCTATAACCTCAACAACTATGTCTACGTTAGGATTAGAAACTACCTCTTCAATATTGCTTGCAATTTTGCTTTCCTCAATGCCAAGCGATAAAGCTCTCTCCTTGCTTCTTTCTAATACGTTCTCAACAGTAATGTCAAGGTTTTGAGTCTTTTTAAAATATTCTTTATTATCAACTAAAATTTTGTAAGTTCCACCACCTACAACGCCTAACCCTAATATTGCTACTCCAACTTTCTTCATTTTCATATTGTTCCTTTTTTGTTTAATTCGTATATATATCTTAATCCGTCTAGCGTTAACGTTCTATCTATACAGGAAATAAGCTTTACTTCTTTTGCAATAATCTCGCCTAGTCCACCCGTTGCAACAACCTTAATCTCTTCAACACCAAGCTCTTTTTTGATTTTTTTGATTATGTTTTCCACAAGCCCTGCAAATCCGTATATCAATCCGGCTTGCATACAGTGTTTAGTGTTTTTACCAATAACCGTCTTCGGTGCATCTAACTCAACCATAGGAAGCTGTGCCGTTTTTGTAGCAAGCCCTTCAAGAGAGGTTTTAATGCCCGGAGCAATAACCACACCTATAAGCTCGCATTCAGCCGATATAACGTCAAACGTGGTTGCTGTTCCAAAATCAATAACAACCAACGGCCCGCCGTATTTATTAAACGCCGACACGCTGTTAACTATAATGTCTGCGCCCACCTCTTTAGGATTATCAGCCTTTATGTTAAGCCCTGTTTTAACACCAGGCCCTATCGTTAAGGGAGATATTCCAAAAAAATATTCGCACATATGACATATGGTATAGTTTAATGCGGGTATTACTGAAGAAAATACTATTCCATCAATGTCGCTCTTTTTAATTCCACTGTCAGATAAAAGACCAACTAAAACCGAGCCGTATTCATCTGCCGTTCTGGAAATTCTTGAGGACACCCTAAATGATGCTACAAGCTTCTTTCCGTCAAATACGCCGTATTTTATATTGGTGTTACCCATATCTATTGCAAGTAACATATTTTCTCCTTAAAATTTACTAACTGCCTTTATAATTCTGCATATCGCAGGTGAAAAAATCAAATTTATAGCAAATTCAATAAAAAAGTTAAACGTAACAAGTCCCACCAAAATAAAGGTTATTACGTTCTGCCCCTCTGCTAGCTTATAAACCGAATCCGTCATAAACAAACAACCGACTATAAATAAGCCTGTATTAACAATAGGAACAATGCCTGCTGCAACAAAAGCTGCTAGCGTTTGACTTTTTTTGTTCAAAAGCTCAAACAAAATTCCTGCAAGCAATCCTGCTAAAGTAGTTTTTACTATGCAAGTAAATATAGTTACGATGGGGTCTGCCGTCCATATGAGCATATAAAAGGGGTTTAAGCCCATAATAACCTGAATTAACACTACAACACCACAAGCAAGCCCTAAAAACGCACCTGCTATCGCCCCGTAAATAATCGCACCTAAAACAATGGGGATGAGCGTAAAGTTTAATTGAACAGCACCAATACTAATCGTGCCACCAACAGCCTGAAGCACTATCACAAGTGCTGTCAGAATTGCAATTCCTGCAATTTGTTTACTAGATAAAGTTTTCATTTTTTCGCCTCCAATCGAACTTCTAAAAAGAATGTCCGTAAGATAAATATAAAACATCTAATTTGGGTCAAATCTATCGTATTTGCCCTAGATTATACCTATTTTAACATAAATAAATTAGTGCTTGCAACTAAAAACAACCCAGTCTGTAACATTTTTAACTAATTTTGACTATATTGATAATAGAAAATGCTTCGCCGAACAAAATTTACATAGGCGGAGAGGTTGTATACTTTGGAGGTTAATTTATGAACGGATTCGATTTATTTGGAACAAACAACTGCTGTCTTTGGATTTTGATAATTTTACTTATCATTTGTCTATGCAAAAGTGGTTGCTTAAATGGGCTTTTTAACAGCTGTTACTGTCTGCCTGTGGCTCTTTTACTCATTTGTTGTTTTTGCAAAAACGGTGGCCGTCCTTTCGGTAACTTAGGCTGTGGTTGCAAATAAGCTTTTTCTATTTAAAAAAACGGGACTCACAACGTAGTCCCGTTTTATTTTTTATTCTAACCCTTTTGCCTTTCTCTTAAGTCTAGTTTCAGTGTCTAGTGTCCTTTTTCTAAGTCTAATATTTTTAGGTGTTATTTCAAGCAACTCGTCATCGTTGATAAACTCCATAGCTTCTTCTAGACTCATAATTTTTGGGGTTTCTAAACGCAATGCGTCGTCAGAGCCAGAAGCTCTAGTGTTGGTTAGATGCTTTTTCTTGCATACGTTTACGCTTATGTCTTCATTTTTAGGCGAAACACCAACAATCATTCCCTCATAAACAGGTGTGCCTGCCCCAATAAATAGCTGACCTCTTCCTTGAGCATTAAATAGACCATAGGTAACTGCTTCACCAGTTTCAAAAGCAACAAGCGAACCTGTTGAACGCCTTTCAATATCGCCCTTAAACTCTTCATAGCCGTAAAACAAGGTATTAAATACGCCCTCACCCCTGGTTTCAGTTAAAAATTGGCTCTTGTATCCAAACAATCCCCTTGCAGGAACCTTAAACTCTAGTCTAATGCGACTTCCAATGTTTTCCATTTGAATAAGCTCGCCTTTTCTAACACCCATACTTGAAAACACACTGCCCGTTTTATCCTCTGGAACGTCAACTACTAGCCTTTCAATTGGTTCTAGTAAAACTCCGTCTTGTTCTTTATACATAACCTTTGGAGCGCCAACCTGAAACTCGTAGCCACCCCTTCTCATAGTTTCTATTAAAATAGAAAGGTGCATCTCACCCCTGCCACAAACTCTATAAGAATCTGCCGAGTCAGTTTCCTCTACACGAAGTGAAACGTCTTTTAACATTTCCTTAAAAAGTCTTTCACGTAAGTGTCTTGTTGTGACAAACTTACCCTCTTTTCCAGCAAATGGACTATCGTTTACTGAAAAAGTCATCTCCACAGTAGGCTCTGATATCTTCACAAAAGGAACGGGTTCTACTAGAGTTGGAGAGCATATAGTGTCACCTATAGATATGTTTTCTAATCCACTAACGCACACTATATCTCCAGCTTTTGCACTTTCAACCGAGGCTCTAGATAGTCCCTCAATTTGATAAATGCTTACCAATTTTCCTTTTGCTTCTTTTCCAGTAATATTATAGTTACAAGTTTCAACTTCTTGGTTAACAGCAATTGCTCCACGTTCAATTCTGCCGATTCCTATTCTCCCTACATATTCATTATAGTCAATCGAAGATACAAGCATTTGGAAAGGTCCTTCCGTATCAACCTCTTGTGGCTCGAAATAATTTACAATTTTATCAAATAACGGCGTTAGGTCCGTGCCAGGAACGTTAAAATCTGTCGTTGCCGTTCCCGCCCTGCCCGAACAGAATATAATTGGGCTATCAATCTGCTCGTCACTTGCGTTAAGGTCAAACAAAAGCTCCAAAATCTCGTCTTGAACTTCTTTTAATCTTGCATCAGGTCTGTCAATTTTGTTTACGACAATAATAAGCTTATGGTTTAATTCCAAAGCTTTTTGCATAACGAAACGTGTTTGTGGCATTGGTCCTTCGCACGCATCAATCAAAACTAAAACACCGTTTACCATCTTCAAAACACGCTCAACCTCTCCACCAAAATCAGCGTGACCAGGCGTGTCTATAATATTTATTTTCACACCGTTATAATAAGCCGACGTGTTTTTTGCAAGTATGGTTATTCCACGCTCTCTTTCAAGGTCGCCCGAATCCATAACTCTGTCCATTACCTCTTGATTGTCCCTAAAAACGCCACCTTGTTTTAATAATTCGTTAACGAGTGTAGTTTTTCCGTGGTCTACGTGTGCTATTATAGCCACGTTTCTAATGTCATTTCTTTTCAAAATAATTCCTGTCCTTAAATTTAGTATTTTTTTATAATCTAAAAAATTAAATTCCCTTTAATACGTTTTCTATATGCTTATTTACTTTCTTTACCCTCTTAAAAAATCTTAAAGGGAAAGCCTTCATAACGTATTTATAGCATAAGAATCCATAATTTATCGCATCTTTTTCCATACTGCTTAGCACGTTTGCGAACATATCTATTGCAAGCAAGATTTCCTCTTTCTTTTCTTCTTTTAGCCTCATGTTTTTAAGCCTTGCTTTGTCTAGAAGGAGAATTTCTTTAATTGCCTTCACGCTTTCGCCGTAGGCTTTTTTAGAAAGTTCAGCATCTTCTTTTTCTTGCGCCTTTAATCTTTCGGCCTGCTGTTCCTTTTTTATTAGCTCTTCCGAAAACGCTTCCTCGGGGTCTTGCACCTCACCACACATAACCCCTTCCATTATAGCTTTTAGGGCGTGCTTAAACGGCTTAATCATTTTTTCCGTCCAATTAACGTAACTAGAAGAAAAGCTACCATCTTCATAGAAATACTTATTTAAGAATTCTCCAAACTCAATAGTTTTGCTATCAATATCCATAAGCACGCAAAACACAAACGCAAGAAGTTCACCCGAATTAGCAGGCGTTATAAATTCGCCCTTATCACTCGATAAAAACTTGCTCTTAACCAAATATTTCCTCTTTGAACTCTCGTAATCAAATTCATTTAAGCAGTTTTTAAAAACTGCAACAATAGTTTTTGAATTTGCGATAGATTTTAAAAGGTTTGCAATCCTAACGTCTGCAAGAATATATTTACTACCAACTAATTCATCTGCCTTTGATAAAAATAAATCTAATTCTTCACGCCTAGTCAAAACGCCACCCCATAATGTTTATTATCCAATAAATTATACCACACCTTTACCCTGTTAATAAAGTTTTTTTGTCATAATTTTGCAAATTTTTCACTAAACTTCTTTACTTTGTATATTTTTATGATATAATTAAAGAACAATAATAATGGAGTAATGTTTTATGCAGGTTAAAGGCGATTCGTCTTTAAACAAATTAATATTGTTATTCGTTTTTGATAAAATGGAAGTTCCCATTTCCGAAAACACAGTGCTAGATATGTGCTGTTCCTCGAATAACTGGTTGGCTTATATGGACTGCCAACCTATCTTAAACCAACTTTTAGAGTGTGGTTGGATTTACGATATTGGTGGAAGTGGTGAGCCATTATACACGATTACTACCGATGGAAGAGTTTGTCTTGCAAACTTTTTTATTAAAATACCTGCCTCTACCCGTGAAGAAATTTCAATTTTTATAAAAAACAATAGAACTAGGTATCGTAGAAAACAAGAATGCGTTGCAGACTACTTTATGAATAAGGACGGAACGTATACAGTTTACCTTAAAATAATTGAGCCAGTTCAACCCGTATTAGAATTAAAACTTGTTGTTCCCAATCGCCAAACGGCAAAGGACATTTATAAGAAGTGGGACGAAAAGTCGGCTGACCTATATAGAGTTATTTACGAAAACCTTGTCGACTAATTAAGGAGGAAAGATGCAAACCTATTTTACAAACGGCACCTGTTCAAGACAGATTGTTTTTGAAGTTACTAAGGAGCAGACCTTAACTAACGTTCGTTTTATCGGTGGATGCTCAGGCAATCTTCAAGCCGTATCAAGACTAGTTGAAGGTAAAAAGATAGACGAGGTTATTTCACTGCTTAAAGGAATTCGTTGTAGAGGCAATACTTCTTGTGGTGACCAGCTTGCTTTAGCACTGCTAGAATACAAAAAAAACAATAACGTATAACAAAAAAAGTGGCAATTGCCACTTTTTTAATTTTCTAAAACGATGGTAAAAGGTCCGTCGTTAGTCTGAGTTATTTTCATATCTGCGCCAAAAACTCCAAGCTTTACGCTTATTCCTTTCTCTTTTAATCCTTGTGCAACGTATAGATAAAGTTCGTTTGCCTTGTCAGGATGCTCTGCCTCTAAAAAGTCGGGACGATTGCCGTGTGAAGCATTTGCGTAAAGGGTAAATTGTGAAACAAGTAAAATTTCCCCACCAACATCTAATATAGATTTATTTATCTTCCCATTTTCGTCCTCAAAAATTCTAAGCGACGGAATTTTTTTTACAAAATAATTAGCGTTTATAGTGGAATCACCCTTTTTAACGCCCAAAAACACAACGTAGCCGTGTTTAATTTCAGAAATCAATTCGCCATCAACCTTTAAGACAGCGTTTGTTACACGTTGAATTACAGCTTTCATCCTTCACCTCTAGGTATAATATAACATAATTAAATTGAGTTGACAAGTATTTATAAATATGATTAAATAATTATGATATGAAAATTGCTGGTTATGAAAAAATGTCACTTGTTGACTATGACGGAAAGGTTGCAACCACGGTGTTTACCGCAGGGTGCAATTTTAAGTGTGCATTCTGCCACAATTCTTCACTAGTTATCACTAATGGCGAATTTTTTCAAACGTCTGATGAAGAATTTTTTTCATATCTTAAAAAAAGGCGTGGAATATTAGACGGTGTTTGCATTTCTGGTGGTGAGCCTACCCTGCAACCTGATTTAATTGATTTTTGTGAAAAAATTAAAAAAATAGGTTATGCGATTAAATTAGATACCAATGGAACTAATCCTAAATCAGTTAAGTTTCTACACCAAAACGGATTGTGTGATTATTTTGCAATGGATATAAAATCTGCAAAAGAAGATTATCCTTTAATTACTCGAATTCCCAATTTCGACGTAAAAAACATAGAACAAACAATAGAATATTTTTTAAGCTTTAACATTGATTATGAATTTAGAACAACGCTTATAAAAGATTTTCACTCTAAAGAGAAAATGATAAGTATTGGCGAATGGATAAAGGGAGCAAAGAAATACTTTCTGCAAAAGTTTGTTGATGGAGAAAATTGTATAGAGCAAGGGCTTACTGGCATAGATGAAGAAACGGCAAGCGAATATGTAGGTTTGTTAAAGCCCTTTGTTGCTAACACAAAATTAAGAGGCTATTAAAAATAAAAAAGCCGAAACCAAATGGTTTCGGCTTTAATTTTTATACAGGACTTACAACTCCTAGCACAATTACACCTAAAACTGTAACAAATATTGCAACG
This sequence comes from Christensenellaceae bacterium, assembly GCA_045653205.1. Taxonomy (GTDB): domain Bacteria; phylum Bacillota; class Clostridia; order Christensenellales; family Borkfalkiaceae; genus UBA1259. The sequence continues at coordinate 83,383 of JAZOLT010000002.1, forward strand.
TAGTGAAGAATTGAAAGTTTTTCTTTTAAGAAAACTCTACTCCAAAGTAGAGATACAACACAGTATGCTGAAATAATTACCATACCTATTTCGTAATCTGCAAACATAACAGCCATATAGAATATCTGACCTAAAGTTTCACATAATCCACCTAAATATAAAGCACCGTTTTTACGAACGAATAAGCTATCTTTTTTAATAAACTTAACCCAAATGAACGCAAATACTGCGAGCAAGAGGAACGTGAACTCAAAAGCAGAGTTAGCAGCATAATCAGTAATTTCCGTTACCGAAAACAAAACCTCATCCCCAACCGTTCCTAAAGCGTCTATTACTAGATAAGCTATTGGTAAGAGCAATGCTAAAATACTCTTAGTGTATTTACGATTAGATTCCTTTCTTCTTAAAACCTTTAGTTCTTCATTTTCCTTGCTATCAACAAGCCCTATAGATATAATACCTCCGGTTATCAATAAAACACCGATAATCGACCAAACGTCAAGAGTAATTTCTCCCCAGAATATTAAACAGCATAAAAGCAAAGCAAGAGAACCTGAGCAGTTGCAAATTGGAGATGAAATTGAAAGCTCAATGTATCTCAATCCTATGTATCCCATAACCATTGCACCGATATAGAGAGCAGCAACGGGCAAGTATACAAAAAAGTCTTTTAACTTAAAGTCAGTATAAAATAAACTAGCAACAAATTTAGGCACGCTTTCAGGGTCATCAATAATCATTCCACCAAAAATAGTAATTAAAAAATGAATACCCATAATGAGTCCAACGGCAAAAACAACTTTCCAATGGCTGTTTTTATCGTTTTCTCTACTTCCCATTTTTGAGAACAAGTCTGACCCACTCCAACAAAGAAGTGCTATAAGTGAAAAACCAAAAAACATAATTTCCTCCAAATATATAACATAATTTTACAAAAAAATCCCTTTATTTGTCAAGAAAAATTTAGGCTATCAAACTTATTTGTAGAATATTTTTATATAGCAAAAGAAGACTGTGCAAACAGTCTTCTTTTATTTTGTTTAAGTTTTTAATGAATTTTATGACGCTGTCACAGTGAATGTATATGAGTATTCAACGATAGTTCCAGCCATAAATTCTACGGTAATTGTTGAAACGCCATTGCCAACTACTTTTACATTGGTTCCATCAACAATCGCACAAGAAGTGTTGCTTGAAGAAATTCTAACAGCTTTTCCATTAACGGCCTCACTTGAATTCAATCTATCGCTTAGCTTCATTGTTAGTGAAACAGGTATTACTGTTCCTACTTGACAAGTAGTTGAAGTGTTAGAAGTTTCAAACGTTGCCGTAGGAAGAGTTGCTATAAAGTCAGCCATTAAAATATGCTCAGAAACGTCTTCAACGCCTAGTTGGTTAACAATATCTTTAAACTCAGCTATCATTGCATAATAATCAGCTTCACTATAAGCAGTTCTTTGGGTTACTATAGCCATATAAAGTGGGAATAGTTTTTCCATACGAACGTGTCTAATAACAGTGTCACTTATATATGAAGTATCAACTGTTCTATTAGCGTTTTCGATAGCCTTATCGCAATACTCAAGCCATCTAGCAATCTTCTCAATCGTCCAGTAAGCGCGCTCTTCTATGTAGATATGATGCGAAGGTGTAGCATGGAGATTATATTTATCCCAGAACTCGTTACTTGCATCAACAATCTCGGTAAACATCTTCTTCATATACCAAGCAGACGTTCCTTCCTCGTTAACGTCAGAACCATACATTGCAGTAAAGTAATTATCAACTAGCGTGTCAACGTCAAGAGAGCTATCCCATCTCAACTTATTATCTATGTAAGCTTGCAATGTGTGGAATGCCGTTGTCGAACCTTTCTGTCCACTTTGACTTTGTATATAGATTTGGTCTGCACCAAAGCTTGCATACATTTGATATGCTTCGCTGTTAAAGGATTCAGTAGTATTATAGAAAGACATGTAACAGTTAAAGTTAGTTTGATATAACCAATACAAGCACTTGTTAGAAATTTTACTCCAATCTTTCATCAAGTCGTTTCTACCAATGTCGTTAATTTCATCATAAACGCTTGATGCATAATCAAGTGACCTACTGATACATAAATACAATCCCACGTTATCCTTAGTATAAATGGTAGGTATTCCATTCTTGGTAGGTGCAACACTAGTATCGCCATACGCTGCGTAATAAATCTTAAAGTCTTTCTTATAGAATTGTCCTAAAACAGCATCATCTTTAATAGACTCTAACCATTCGTTAACTACGTCATAAACGTCGTTAGTGAACTTAATTTGGACACCAGCCCTTGAGCCATAGGTTTCAATTGCTGCCATACAGTGTTCACACGTGCAGTGATAGCTACCGTCCTCATTCATAATAATTACAGAGTCTTTATAATTTGAATCCTTATAAAGAATAATCATTTGAATTATCTTGTTAGCAAACTGCTGAACCAAATAATTATAAGCAGTTTGGTCACCGTGAGTGGTAAAGCAAATCATTCTATATAATGTTGAGCTACTATTTTGTTGTTTAGGAATTACATCAGAAAGATAAACGTCCTGCCAAGTTGTAGTCACACCAGACTTCGGATTTCCATATGTATCGAAATAAGTCAAATCATACGGGAAGAATTCAGAAGTGTTGTGAGCCGCCGTTGCGGTTACGTTGGTAAGTGTTTTATTATTTACAAGCTTATAACTAATATCACTTAACTCAGTAGATACAAGCGCACCAGTAGAAGAATCCACAAGTGAATCTACAATAATCACGCCATTATCGTCAACTTCATAGAACTGTTCTTGAGTAATTTTCATAATCGCTCTATCACTCTTGTTAGTTCTAGTTCTATTAGCAAACCACTTAGCATCGGTATAAACCGTGTTGTAATTGTCACTACCTACTGCATTACCTGTCTCAGAACTTTCATCATACGTAATCCCATCAATAGTAGTATCTGCAGTGCTTAAGTTTATAAATCCGTGGTCAATAGCTCTAGAAGCGAAGTCAGGAATATCAGTAACGTCGAAATTATAAAGCTTAAGTTCAGAAACGTTAGTATCAATAACAACGCAATCCTTATAATAAGGCTCAAAGCCAAAGCAGATAGACATAAAGTCATAAACACCGTAAAGTGCACCGTAGTCACTACCACCAGCGATATAAACAGAATTACCTTGTGTTCTAATAATACAGCCGTCGAGTCCAAGATTATCAGGAACGTCAACACCCGAATTAGCAAGAAGTTTTGTATCACCTAAAGAAATAAACTTACCAGTATTAATCGCACTTGTAACTTTGCTAGAAGTGCTACTTTCTGTATAATACGAAATCTTAATACCCGTAGCACGACGGAATAATCTAACAAACTCATCACGGGCAGCAAGTAATTGTGTTCTACCGCTAGTATTATCAGGAATCAACAAGATATAGTCACTAGCACCGTTCTTAACCATATAGTTCGAAGTTTCGGTGTAGTTAAATTCATGAGTTCCCTCATAAGTGTATCTAAACTTCCAATCTAGACCGTAAGTTAAATCCCAGTAATTTCTATTAAATCCAGCTCTATCCCCTAATGTATCGAACTCAACGTAATTGATAACAGAATTAGAAATAGTAATACCAGTGGTATCCATTAAGCCAACTACGCAAACGTTATCCATGTAAGAATTGATAGCCCCGTTAATAACCATACCAGAATCAAGCTTAACCGCAACGTTTTTAACGTTAGCACCGTTAAGTGAGCCGAGAACAGAAGAAACGGCAGAACCCTTAATAGATTGACCTTGACCATCTAAAACACCTGTAAAGATAAAGTCGTTAGGAACGTTAAAGTTGTCAAGAACAAGGTCCTTTTTAAGAACGAAAATACCATTCGGGTTAGATAGGATTAAGCTTAAGTCATCCTGAGTTTTAACAGGAATAATATCTTTAACCGTAACGTTAATAGACGTAAATTGAACGCCGTTATAAGAAACGGTAATCGTAGCAGAGCCAGCGCCCTTAGCAACGAATTGTTCATTTTCGTAAACAACAACGTCCTCATTAGAAGAAACGAAGGTTGCCGAAATCTTTTTAGCGTTAAGGTAAGCATAAACAGTGGCATGGTCTCTATAAGAGCCAGCTTCCTTAGTGTAAAGGCTCAAAGAAGAAGTTTCAACACCGTTAATTCTTAGGTCATAATCAGCATCATAGAAATTATTCCAAACGTCAGCCGAACCTAAAAGCGAAGAAATCTTAGCAGAGCCAAGCATATCCTCAAACGAGTCAAAGCGTTTAACCTGTTTTTCAGTATGCTTGTAAACGGTTGTTATGCCCTCCCAAGTAGTATCGGTTTCATTACCAGCAAAAACAACATACTCCTTACCAGATTCAGAATGCACAAGAACAGGCATTCTTTCGCCAGAAATCACGTAACAATTCTCAATTGCAGCTGCATCCCTTTGATAATCAAGAACAAACAATGCACCATAGCCGTATTTAGGATAGTCACCCTCTTCGGTAGGATTAGGAATGTCAACAACAACGTTTAAGATATAAGCGTAGGTATCCGAATTATATTCAAACATAATTGTAGACGTTCTATCACCAAGATTATTAGAAGCAAGGTCAGTAACCTCAATATAAACGTCCTTAATTAAAATGTTAGTACCCTTAGCATCAGCTTCGTGACAAATAACAGAATTATAGTAGTCAGCAGCGTTGTTTTGAGGCATTTCAATAGCTCTAAATGCAACGTTTTTAACAACAGAACCAGCTCTTAATCTACCGAACAAGCCACCCATAGTAGCATTGAATGATAGGTAATAACCACGACCGTCAAAATATCCTGCAAAGCCTAATTGTTTAACGAGTGAATTTCCGTTAGCATCAGTAACCGTGAACGAATCCTCGAAACACTCAACTTGTTTTGTGTTTTCTGCAACGTGTCTAACAACACCAAGCTCACGCATGTCAATGTTGTTACCTAAAGCATAATAGCCAGTAGTAATACCATATTCTCCATCGTTATAGGTAGAGAAGATGTCAAAAGCTTCCTCAGCCTTGGTAATAACTTTAGTATAAACGTAAGCGTTTGTGAATGAATAAACGTCACCAGCTTCGGTTATAATGTAAATTTTAGAAGCTACAACGTTATCATTTACAGATTTTTGACTGTTAACAGTGGTAGTTTCACTTACGGTTTTAATTAAAAGACCATCAGTGATAATACCGTTTTCAACTGTCAATTGTTTTCCGTCTTGATAAGCAGAAACAATTTTGTCGTTAAATCCAATAATAGCACCGTCTTCAATAGAAACTAAAGTTTCATCAGAAACAACAATTTCATTAGCTTGAAGAACTTCAACCTTAAATGTTTTAGTATAAGTAGTGCCAGCTAAAGTAATTTTAGCAGTAATAGTAGTTGAACCTTGAGCCTTAGCCGTTAAGGTTGAACCTGAAACAGAAGCAACCGATGTAGAAGAAGAGGTAAACGTTGCACCAGTAACTCTAGCACCGTTAACAAGAATATAAAGCTCTATTTCAGCGCCAGTAGCAACTGATATATCAGAAGGAGCTTCGACTACGGGAGCACCACTTTGGTTTATAATTTCATCACTTAAATCGCTATAAGCCCAAGAGCCAACCTTATAGATACCAGCATTAATCATAGCAGAGTAATCGTTGTAACGATAAATATTAGCACGATATGCTCCATAAAAGCTGTATCTTCTACCACCATCGCACTTAAACGATGAAGATGAAGAATAACCGGAAGGCGTCGTAGAATCGTTACCTGCATACCAAACCTTAGAAGTTGAGTAGGAAGCAAGTTCAACAGTATTACTTAAAACGTAAACGTTAGTAAATCTAGTGCTGTATAGTTGTGCGCTAGAAGCAATATATCCGAACAACGTTCCACCATAAGTAGGAGTAACGGTAGGATAAAAAACTAAAACGTCGGTAAAGTAAGAAGTGCCAGAATCAGTTGTCGAAGAAGTGATAGTGTAGAATAATGCACCCGACTCATGTCCATTGCTAACTGTTACCTTAACGTCAATAGCAACGTTGCTAATAGTAGAGCTTGTATCAGAAGAATAACCTAAAACAGCCGTTTTTGTTTCCTTAAATGAAACGTTGGTAAAAGCAACGTTTTTAATAGTTCCACCTTTAACATTGCCAAAAATACCGTAACTACCTTTGATATTTAGGTTTTTGATAATGTGTCCCCTACCGTCAAACGTGTCGGTAAATTGTTTAACGCTCGTAGCATCAACCTCTTTTGTAAGGGTAATGTCATTTGCGAGAATAATTTGACAAGCGCTACTATGAGTATGACTGGAAGAAACATATGTCGAGCTAAGGAAAGTGGTAAAGCTATCCTCGTTAAAAATAACCATATCATAAACTAAAACGTTAGTAAACGAGTAAATACCAGCATCCGAAACTACAAAAAGAGTTGAGGGGCTAGACTCGTTAGTATTAACGGTTAAACCAGAGGTAATAGCACCATCAGTAACGGTTACAGCTGAACCGTTGTATTTAGCAGAAATAACGTCAACACCAATCAGCCCTTGAATTTCGCCTGTATAATAAGAAACAAGCGTTAGGTCAGAAACAGTATTAATACCGTGAACGTAAACCTGGAAAGAAACGGTATGAGTAACACCACCAACAAAATAGCCAATGGTAATAACAGCATCACCTTCGCTAATAGCAGTTAGCGTAGTTCCTTCAACCTTAGCAACCGACGGATTAGAAGAAACGAACATAACGTTAGAAGAGTTCGAAACATCATTTCCGTTGTCCTTTAAGAATAGGTTAGCAGAAAGCGGATAATTAGCTTGATATTCGCCATATAAGTAAAGGTCTACGTCATCGTTATAGGTAAGAATAGGTTGGTCTGCAATAATGTTAATGTCAATCTTAGTTGAATATTGTTTAGAACCAACAACGAAAGTAACAGTAACAACAGCAGAACCAGGAGCTTTTGCCGTAATTATGTTATTAGAGATAGAAAGAATATCATTTCTATCAGCCGAAAGTGCAACGTCAAGCTGACCAGAGGTTAACGAAACAGCACCGATTTCAGCGGTAATTTTGCCATAAAAAGCGTTAGAATGAATTTCAATAGAATTGCTTAAATTTCCGTCAACGGTTACGGAAACTGAGTTATCAATAACAGTAACAACAAATGAATCGGTAAAGGTCATACCATTAAATTCACAACTAACAGTAACGGTAGTCGTGCCAACTTTTCTAGCAGTAATTGTCGAGCCATTGATAGAAACAACCGAAGAAGAAGCTTCCATAGAAGCGCTATCACTAACGTCTAAAATGCCGTTAATGTTAGCATAGAGTTCAACGCTGTTTGGCTCGGTATCGTAATTATTTAAGTAAATAGTTGTATCTTCGTTAACGTTAAACACAGGAGTGTTATCAATAACGGTAATCGTGAATGAACCATCAAAAGTATTACCCTCGTAAACTACCGAAACAGTAATTTTTGCAGAGCCAACGCCCTTTGCAATAGCCTTACCATTCTCTATAGCAACATACTCCGTATTAGAAGAAACGTATGTAGCTTTGTCAGAAAGGTCAACAAGATGTCCAAGCTTAGCAATAAGTTCAAGTGAATTAGACTGCTCGCCAATGTTGTATAAATAAATAGACGAGTTGTCATTAACCGTTAGGTTAGGAAGATTTTCTATAACCGTAATATTAAACGTTTTAGAATATTCAACACCGTCAAGCGTAACGTAAGCCGTGATAGTGGTAGAGCCAGGAGCAATTGAAACAGCTTTACCGTTTTCAATGATAACCTTAGAGGTATCGTTAGAAACGAAATTCGTTAAAGCAGTTAAATCAATACTACCCTCTTTCAAGAAAAGGTTGAGGTAGTTAGGCTCGTTTTCTCTATTGTAAAGATAAATAGAGCTATCAGAGTTAATAGTTAGAATAGGAGTGTTGTCAATAACGGTAACCGTAAACGATTTTGAATAGGTTTTGCCAGCAACAACAACTGAGCCAGTGATAGTTGCAGAGCCTACGCCTTTAGCAACAGCCTTGCCGTTAACAATTGCAACCTTTGTTGAATCAGAAGAAACAAAAGTAGCATCGCTAGTTAAGTCAAGGTCGCCATCCATTAAGAAAAGTGTTAAAGAGTTAGGTTGGCTAGCCCTATTAAGCAAATAAATGCTTGAGTTTGAATTAACGCTAATATTTGGCGTGTTATCAATAACGGTAACGTTAAAGGTAATTGTATAATAGCCGTCGCCAAAAGGATAATGAGCTGTAATTACAGCATTACCTGCACCAACAGCAGAAATTGTTTTATTAGAAACAATACACACGCTAGATTTAGACGAAGTAAAATAAACCCCTTCTAAATTAGTAACGTCAACACCTTCACAAAGTAGAAAAAGCGAAGTAGACGTTGGGTTATCTTCCGTTCTAGCAATTGTGTAAAGAGTAGTGTCAGAATTAGTAGAAAGAACGGGAGTATTATCCACAACATTAACAGTAAACGAAGCTGTATATGTATTGTCGCCGAAAACATATTTAGCAGTAATTACTGCCGAACCTTCAGATTTAGCATAAAGCTTGCCGTTGCTAACGTAAGCAACATTTGAATTATTAGAAACAAAAGAAGCATCAGCAGTGATGTCTTCCCCATCACCAAACATTTTTAAGGTAAGGTTGTTGGCTGTTTCGCTAGTATTAACCACGTAAAGAGTGCTATCCTCTAAAGTGGTAAAATTATCATAGGTTTTTACGAATACAAATGAATCGGTATAAACCTTATTATTAAATTTATAGGTGGCTTTAATAGTTGTCACGCCCTTACCTACCACCGTGCCGGTTTTGCCGTTAACCGACACCACGTTCGGGTCCGAAGACTCGAACGTGGTAGAATCGGTAACGTCAACGCCGTTTACACTAAAGTAAAGGCTTAAGCTTTTTTTGATAATAAAGAGTATGAAGCTTGAGCTACGTCAGGTGTCTTAATAATGCCATTTTCAGTAATTGTCCAGCCACCAACGATAACGTCTCCGTTTGCTGCTGCTGTTGCACAGTCATCATAACGGAAGATGCCCTCAATTATGCCTTTAGTACCAGCAACACTAGCATACTTGCCATCACCTTCAAGTAAACCAGCATCGTTTTCAGCTACATATAAACGTTTGTTGCCACCATAAGCAGCAAGAGTATCCATACTAGATATTACTATAACGTTAGATGCTGTTGGGTTGTTAGCAACTTGAGTAGCTGCTGAACCACCAAGTGTTCCTGGGCCGTATGTTAAAGCGGTGTCAAACTCAAGAGCAGGCATTACAATTATAACGTCTGTCATAGTAAACGTTGCACAATCTTTAGCGTGTAGGTTACAAATCAAGCCACCAAATTTACTGTTTGCCTTATCTGTTGAACCATCAGCAATAGAAGTAACATCTATGTATACGTTTTCAATAACCGTATCAGCGCCATAGTTGTTCAATGCAAGAACACCTATCGCACCAGTAGCTGTAACATTAATGCCAGTAATTGCCAAGTTCTTAATTACTGCGTTATTCAAGTTACCAAACATACCATTAGCGTTAACTTGGAATCCTAAGATTGAATATCCATTACCATCAAGTAAGCCAGTAAACTGTTGAGTTTTTACAGCACCTGTATTAAGAACCTTGCCCACGTTTTGAATATCGTTACCTAAGATATATGCACCACCAAACTCAGTTCCGTTTGTTGACCAGAATATGCTTTGGAATTCTTTTGCAGTGGTTATAATATCAGTATAAACTAATAAGGTTGCCGAGTATATTGTTCCCTCAGTTGTTATGATTTCAACATCCATCTCTTGAACGTCGTTGCTAATTTCATATACGAAGTTAAGAGTGTTGTTACCAGCATAAATGTCACTACCTAAATAATTTACTGACATAATGTCACCTTCGATATTGTCAGTAAGTGAAGCAGGAAGTGCTTTATCAGTAGCTGAGAATATAGCAGCTCCAAGGTCTATAACCTCATTGCTTACTTCAGTAATAACGATTTTGATTGAACCAGTGTATTCAACTCCTGCAATTACGTAAGAGTAAACAAGTTCTGTTTCACCAGCAACGTTGCCAACCTTAGTAATTACACCGTCAGCATAAGTAGCAATGTTTTCATCTACTACATAAGCATCAAAGCTGATATCCATAGCACTTGAAGTGATATCGAAAGTAGCAGTAGTTTCGCCACCATCTGCAAGGAAGCCAATTTCAGAAGCTTCTCCGCCATCAACGGTAACAACAACATCACCTGTAACTATACTTGCAAAGATAGGAGCACCTGTAGAAATATCCCAAATGCCGTTATCGAATGCAGAAAGGTCTAAATTAGCAGTCTTAAGTGCTGCATAATCATCATAACGTCTAATCTCTTCAGATATATACTTTGTCACGCTTGATAAATCTTTACCACCAATAGAGGTAACGTCCTTGTCGTTTCCAGCAAGTTCAACTCTAGGTGTTTTGTAATAGCCTGCAGCCAAAGTTTCAGTAATAGCTATAACGTTTTCAGCCGAAATTTTAGTAGAAGTTCCAGCAAGATATCCGTATGCGATACAATCAATATAGCCTAAACCAGTAATTTTTTCTTCAGCAACTCCTGCATTTACGTTAGGATATTCAATAATAACGTTCTTTAAGTGACCTAATTTCCATTTTTGGAACAAACCGCCGTATGTATCGCCTAGTCTTCCGCCATTTGAACCTACGTAAGTAACTTGAACGTAAACGTTCTCAATTTTAGTAGTTTCTGCAGTTTCATTAGCTAAACCAGATTGTATTCCGTTTTCGCCAAATTGCATATTGGTTATAGCAAGGTTTTTAATAGTTCCGTATGCATTACCAAATAGATATGAATATCTACCATCAGTGTGCTTAATACCATCTACGTAGTGACCTAAACCGTCAAAAACAGATTCTGCAGTAAACGTTCTAAAGTCAGCTGCTACAGGATAAACTGTTGAACAAGTAGAAAAGTCTGCGTCTGCTAACCAACCAGGATTGTCGTTTTGATAATTTACAATTATATTCTTGCCATACATTAAACCACCAGGGTTAAAATTATCGTCTGCAGTAATTTCAACGTTGGTTGCTAAAACGTAATAACCACCAAAAGTTTCTTTGTACTTATCTGATTCAAATTTAACCTGAGTTTTACCGCTTATTGTTACAACGTCTTCTGAAGTTGCCATTGCAAAAGCTTCTTCTACGTCGTAATAGTCAAACATATCAACAAAGTCAGCCTTGGTTCTTAAAATCTTGGTTACTTTAGTAATGTCTGTTACGAAAGCTTGGTCGCCATCAACAACTACAACTTGCTTCTTAGCACCAACTGCTGCTTCAGAATCAAATGCGTTGTATGCAAGAGCACCGTTTTGAATGGTTTCTAATGAATCAAAACCATCAGCTGTTTCGTTTACAGCATAAACTTTTGCACCGTCAAGGTCTTGGTCGATAAAATCAACTTGAGATTCAGTATCGGTGTATGCCTTTACGTCCTTCTTTTCTGCATATTGCATTAACTTTGCTACGTTCTCTTTTGAAAGAGCTGAAGGAGTATCAACAGCTTCTGCCAAAGTTGCATTAGCTACTTCTCTGATTGAGGTTGCTTCGGTATCATTCTGAGCATAGATAACCGTTTCGTTCTCGCCATCCGTTATCTTTAAGTATGAACGAGCTACTAATTTGGTTGCATAAGCTTCCTCTAATTGTTCTGGTGATAATTGTGCATCTTCGTAGGTAATTGCTACGGTGTATGTCCAAACATCACCATCTGCAAACGAGATTGTTTCTGCAGGGCTAATTATAACTGCTTCTTTCTCTTCTGCATTCTCTACTGTTAGCGAAGTAATGTCGCCGTCGTCTAAATTCTTTGCAGCCGTTACGATTGTAAAGAATTTTACTTCACCGGTTAAACCTTCGTAGTAATCTTTAGCTACGTCAGTCTTAAAAGCTATACCTGATAGCTCTTCGCCAATATAGATACTTGCATCAGCTTGCACTGCAAATTCTGCTTCGCCAGCTACTTGTTGTTCAGCTTTAGCGGGCTTAACTGCAAATGCAATCACCATGCCTACGCATACAATAGCGATAACCGCTAGTATACGCATAATACGATTTTTAACACTTACTGTCATTAGAAACTACCTCCATCAAGCCACTCGCTCTTAAATGCTGCTAAACCGTTCGATGAGAAAAATGAAGCCATAAGAACGCTGTCTGCTGAGAAATAGGTTAATGAAATACTTGGTGTTTCGTATTGTCTTTTTTCCATATTTCTTTTCTCCTTATAAAAATATTGTTTTTTTACCAAACCGGTCCAATCAGTCTAAAACCTACTAAGCCCTTGCTCAGTTTTGGCTTTTTGGTTTTTCGACTACTCGTTCCCGAATTTTGCCTTTGTTAATACTGTGTTTTGTTAGATTTTTACTAACTTTTTACACGCAAAAATGGAATGAATATAATAGCTTTTTTAGAGTTTTTGACTAAAAAAAGCGATAATCCACCCTTTTATACACATTTATTATACTATAAATGTATTCATAAATGCAAGTATTTATTAGAAAAAAATAAAAATTCTTTTTCCCTTGCTAAACAAAAAATCGCAAAGAATTTTCTTTGCGATTTTTGTTGTTTTTTAGCTTTTGCTGATTAGCTTGCTTTTACAATGCCCTCGGCAGTAATTGTCCAGCTACCAACCTGAGTCTTCTCAGCGGCTACTGCTCCTGCCAAGTCGTCGTAACGGAAGATGCCATTAGTCACTCCTGTGTATTTATAAGAATAATATGCTCCATTCTCATCGTTAACTAAATTAGCATCGTTTTCAGCTACCCACGCAACCTTATTTTTACCGTGAACTGCAACAAATTGAGTTCCTGTAATTGCTACTACGTTTGTTGCTTCAATCCTACTATTCTTATTGCCTCCTGATTGAAGATTTATTCCATTAACCATTGCTGGAGCCAATATACTTCCTCCATAACCTTTGGTTGCATCGTAGATAGCAGTAGGCATTACGATTACAACGTCATTTAACGCAACCTTTTTACCAGAACTCTTCGTTAAATTGAAGAATAGTGCACCAAATTTAGCATGGTTGAGTTCTGGAAGAGATGTAATCTCTATGTATACATTTTCTATCTTTGTATTTTCACCAAGGTTGTTGCTTCCAAAGATACCTGTATTATATCCATTCTTAGTGCTTGTTACGTTCGTGATTGCAAGGTTTTTAATGGTTGCATTCTTCAAGTTAGCAAATAAACCATGTGCAGTAACTTCATTAATAAAACCATCAATCTTATAGCCATTACCATCTAGTAAGCCAGTAAATGCATATTTAGATTCAGAAGTGGTAGTAAAGTAACCGGTAGCTCCACCCAACTCAACAATGTCATTACCTAGGATATATGCACCAGTAACGTCGGAATTATCAGTCCAGAATATAGCCCTAAACTCTTCTGCAGTGATTATAACCTTGTTATATGCTTTACACGTTATGGTGTAACCACCATATACGTTACAGATTGAGAGGGTTACTTTTCCTTCGCCAGTGAAATCGTTTAGTTCTACACCTAGTATCTTGTTTTCTTCAATCTCTAGCACCTCATCGCCTTGGCTTGCACCTGTTATTTCACCAAAATCGGTAAATAACCTTGCTGCTGAATAGAATTCTTTTGCTTCTTCATCATAGAACATTCCATCTCCTATAGAGAATGTAGCTCCATTTGCAGCATCGCTTTCTACTGAAGGCTTAGTTACGATTACCTTAACTTCTCTACAAATTTCAACGCCGTTTTCTATAACAGTTACAGAAATTATTGCTTCTCCTTGGTAACCTATTATTGGTTGTGCTATAAGTTTACCGTTTTCATACTTAACAATGTTTTCGTTAGATGAAACAATATTTGCCTGATATTCTACCCCTCCTAATGTTGCCGCAACTACAAAGTCACAAGTGTTAACATAAGTTTCTCCACTCCACTCTGCAACTGTGAACAAGTCTATTTCGGGATAAGCAGTATCTTCTACTCCGTTAATCGAAATAGATACCGGGCTAGTAACTCTAATTTCAAATTGATAGGTTTTGGTTTCACCGTAAATGGTTACACTTATTGTTACAATACCCGAGCCTACCTTTTCGTTCGCTGTGAATACGCCGTATTCATCAAACGTTCCTAGCTCACTATCACTGATTTCATACGTAAAGGTTACTAGTTCATCATTTTCTGTATACGTTGTATTAGCGTAAATTAGTTTGGGGTCAAAATCCCACTCGTTGTTTACAAATATGTTAGCCCATCTATATTCATCGCCAGTGTAGTAATTTAAATCATCTACTACTATTTCAAGAGCTCCTGACAATACTACGTTTACTACGCAAGAATCCACAATCTGTCCATCGTTTAGACTTACGGTTATCGTGGTTGTTCCTGTCTTAATAATGTTTAGAACACCATTATCAACAGTTGCAACACTTTCATCAGAAGATGTCCATACTACGTTATTAGTTAAAATGTTAGAGAATAAACGTAAGGTTGTTACGTCTTCAGCATTTACCGTTATTTCATCATCATAGATGTATGCGTATTCTTCGCCAAACTCTATTCCCTTGAATACTGGAATACCATTTGTCTTATCCCAATAATAGCTTGGGAAAGCACTATAGTCGTTACCAGCTTGATACATATTAATATATGAATCATAGCGAGTAATCAATCCTATTGAACCAGAGCCAACACCTTCCACGCTGATTGTCTTAAAGCTTTCTCCGTTATACACGTAACGACGTTGACGAATGTTTGTTTCACTGGCAGCGTTCGTGCCGATTTCGGGTAGGTGATTATCATCTCCCTTTGCAAGCCATATATAGCTGTCTGCATCGCCAGTAGTGCTAGCGTAAGCACTAATATTCTTTTGGTTAGTGATTACGTATACGTTCTTCATTGATGCGGGAATTGAGGTTCTTCCGTTTCCAAACAATGCACCGCCACGCTCAATCATTTCTGTATCGTTAGTTATGTTTGGCATCTCAACGATTACGTTTGAAAGATTGAGTGACGTCATTGTGGTTTCCCACATAAGTGCTGCATTATATTCTCCTGTTTCAGCGTTGCTGAGTTGAGAAACTTTAATGTATACGTTTTCAATGTAACATGCCGCACTCTGAATTTCATAACCAATTACTGAAAGTTCTCTTGCGCCAGTTTCAAACGTTACGTTATCAAACGCCACGTTCTTAACGTTTGCCCCCTTCATAGTTCCAAACAAGCCATACTTGTTTTCTGCTGTGAAGGTAAGATTCTTAACGATATGTCCTTGACCGTCAAACGTTCCTGTATAAATTACGTTGTTTATATAGAATGTTCTGCTACCACCGTTTCCATTGATAACAACTGCGTTATCTAGTGTGTAGCCAGCCATATCTATATCTTTTGCAAGAACAATATATCCCTCTTTCAACGCATAATCTCTCCTCATATCAAGAGGTGCGCCCGTTTGAGGTATAACTGCCAAGTCAGCAGTAAACGTGTTCTTAAATACTTCTATAAATTCTTCAGGTGTTGTAATGTAAGCATAGTATGATTCAACGTCGAGAACATAACCACACTTGTCATCATAAACAACAAGTTCTATGTCATTAGTGCTGTAAAGACTAGATACTCTAATATCGAAAACCTTTCCGTCTTCAACTTGCAATTCTCTGTCGTTTTGATATGCTTCTACGATAGTAGTTTCATAACCAAAAATCTTATCGGTTGGTAAAACACCAAATGCCGTTGAGAAGTTCTCAATTTTTTCACTATATACTGCAAGTGGCTTCTTAACTAAAATCGCAAAGTCCTTTGTAACAGTGCTTGCATCTGCAGCAACAAACGAAGCTCTTAGAATTGCTGTTCCTGCTTTAGCAGCAGTAATTGTATTTGTTGTAGAATCAAAGGTTACAACACCATCTTCGTTGTCAATAATCTCTAACTCAACGTCCTTTTCAGTTTTACCTTCGAATGCTAGAACGTTTACAACTTGTTCGGTAATGTAGTCGATTCCACCGTGGCTTTCTGTTAAATATAACTCTACAACGTTAGCTCTTCCGTCATTTAATACAAAGTGCGTGTCGCTAATAACACTTACAACTAAAGTGCAGGTAAGCTCATTAGCAACAACGTCTCTCCAGCTTACCTTAACAGTAATTTCTGTAGTACCGATAGAAGCAGAATTGAAAACACCATCTGCATCAATAGTTCCTACTAAAGGAGTAGCGTTTGTATACTCAACTTCAATATCATCATAATAGTCACCGGCAAACTTAATAATAGGCTTCAAGTTAAGCTGTTCGCCAAGAGCAACGGTTAGGTCAGTAGAATTTAAGCTTTCAAAATAAATTTGAGGAGCCATTCCACCAAGTGTAACGTTTACTAAATAAGATGCCTGTCTGCCAGCGTTAGTAACGGTAATTGTAGATTGACCTTCTTTAACAGCATAAACCATTCCAGAAGTAGCATCTACTGTCGCAACGTCTGGATTAGAAGAGGTAAATACTACCTCTTCGCCAGCTACTATACCTTGTGGCATAGTGTTTTTGCTAGTTCCTAAAGTCATTTGAACTGTTCCAGCAACGAAATATAAGTCCGTAACTACTACATCAGGAACGTAGTCGCCTACTGATTCGTTAGCAGCGTCCTTATAAGGAAGCTTAGCACCACAGGTTGCACAGTTTCTGTCACCCACACAGTTCTTTGTTTCCTTATGCGTTGCGTCGCCCGAACACGTTCTAGTATGAGTTCCATCTCCATTGTATTTCCATTCTCCCCATGTGTGCGTATGCGAGTCTTCACAAGCAGCAAACGCAAACATTGAAAAAGATAATGTCATAATAACGGATAGGATTAATAATAATATTTTTTTCATAATTTTATCTCCTATATCGTGTCCGATTATAAGCTCTTAAGGTAGTCAGATAAGCCAGTTCCATCGCCTTCTGTGGCTTCCATGTTACCAACTTTCTTACCTATTTCTCTTAGCCTATTAGTTAGTTCGTTATACTCGTCTTCAGGAATATAGTCAGTTGTGTAATATTTACGTAATTGGAATGCAGGATTTATCCATTCAAGTTCGATGTGGAATTTAACCTTTTCGTAAATCTCAGGATTGGTCTCTGCATAAATACTTTCGATTAACTCAAGAGCTCTGTCACAATATGCCATCTTTGTTCTTAATTCGTTTACAGGATGGAATTGTTGTTTCTCTGTAGCAGGTCTCTTATGTTGTAAATTTTGGCTGTATAAGAAGTTGTTCCAATATAACGTGTGGAAATCCATGTATTCCATCATTATATCAGCAGCCTCACGGAACATCGCCTTAAAGTATTTTTGTCTTAACATTTCATAATCTAAGGTTGAATCCCACCAATACTTAGCTTCTAGATATGCCTTAAATCCTTCAAAATTGGTAACGTCTTGACTCTTACCTTGAGTTTGAACGAAACCGAAAGAAGTTCCAACTGATGCTAACGCCTGATAGCAATCTGAATCATAGAAGTTCCAAGAAGTTGAGCCTTGTGAGAATGAACCAAAGTTTGATTGATAACCCCAGATAATCATATCTCCGCAAAGGTCACCCCATGCCAATACGCTATCTCTCATCCATTCATTATATGGGTCATAATAGTCTACGTTTCTATCGTGTGTTCCAGAGAAACAGAAGAAACAAGCAATGTCTTCTCTTGGTTGAACGTCTGGATGGTTAGCAACATATTTGCCAAGAGTTTCATCAAATTTAGCAGGTGCGTTTACAAATTCGTGATATGCGAAGAATGCTAAATATAGTTTATCAAATTTGTAACTTGCGTTTTCAGGTAGCTCCATCCAATAGTCTACGATATAGCTCATAACGTCGTTACAAAGAATAATTACAGGGCCTGAACGTTGACCATATTTGATTTCTGCTGCATAGCAAGAAGGACAGGTGCAGGTTTGTGCGTTATCCTCGATAGTGATAGCAAAATATCTTTTCATAGGATTAAGGTCATTAGGGTCACCACCTATATCGTCAACCTCTTTTTTATAAGACTCAATCATCTTGATTGCACAAGCTTCAACTAATCCCTCGTAAGTTTCAGGGTTACCGTGTGAAGTGTAGCAAAGTTGGTTACCGTTGTCAGAAACCCAGTCCTTGTTATAACCGGGTGTGTATCCATTTATCAATTCGTCAGTGTTGTGAATTGAAGTGGAGTCGCCTTGACAACCAGGTTGCGAATATGTTCTGAAGAATAATCCACCATATGAACCTGAATAACTTCTGAATCTATATAATGTATTGTTTTTATAATTATTTCTAATATAGCCGTAACCATTTCCACGGAATTCAACATCTGGAACGTCAGTTACGTCAAAGTCTCTTAACTTCATATTTAACACACCGGTATCTAAATCCCAAGTGTCATGGTAGTATATATCGAAGTTAAAACAAATTTGCATAAAGGTATAAATTGAAGAAACTGCACCGTAATCGTGACAACCGAACATGTAAATCGTGTTATCAACGGTAACAATTCTAAGTCCATTTGACTTAAGAACTTCATAAACAGCATCTAGTTCACCAGCTAAACCCTTTTCAGTGGTTTCTCTAGCTGATTTCAACATCTGTGTATCACCAATAGAAATATATTTTCCTTCAGCAGTGTGCGTTAATCCTTCTGAGCCTTCAACAACAACGGCGAGGTTTATACCTGTTGCCTCTAAGAACAAAGTCTTAAACTCATCCTTAGCAACGTTTATTAGGTCAGATGCACCTTGTGGGATAACTATTGAGTAATCACTTACACCGTCTTTAACAATATAATTTTCTGTTTCAGGTGCTGTGAAAATATGAACACCTTCTGTAAATTTTCTTTCGTCAGGATAATAACCTTCATCCTCAGCCTCTACACTCGATTGAGTGCTTGCCGTAGGATTGCTACTTGCAATCTTTTCTCCGGCAAAGGCCGAACCACTACATCCTGCAAAGAACGAAAAGCTCATAACAAGAGCAAATATTATAGATAATAATCGTTTTTTCATGTCTTTTCCTCCTATTTAACCAGAACGTTGTAATAAGTCATTGCAGAATTACCTGAGCTATCAGATGCAAATAATACTACCTTGTAGTAACCAGTTTTAGTGAACGTGTAATTTGCGTCTTCAGTCTTTAGAACGTCAATAATAGTTACCAATTGGTTACCACCCTTTAAGATAAATATCGTGTAGTATAACTTGTTGCCTTGCGTGGTATCAATGTTGTCTGTTACGGTGAAATCTCTGATATAGTGTTTCCAACCCTTCGTGCCTTTTGTTATAGTAATAAGCTTGGTTTCATCTAAACCATCAGCAAATTCAACTACAGGACTAACAGAGTCGCCTACGTTAATTGTATAACTTTCATCCTTAACTTCACCAGTTGCAATCTTCTTATAATAATATACGTTATAGATACCAACGTCAGGTAGTCTAATGTCATAATAAGTATCCGCAGGAACACCATCTAAAAGTAAGCCATTAACGTCACTAATAGGGTTTCCATTGGGGTCAGTTACTCTTAGTGTAGCTGCATCACCTAAAACAGGGTGTAAAACGTTAGTAAGTGTGCAAGGTGCAACTGTATAAATTGCATTTTGTTCAAGAATACCAGATGAAATCTTGTAGGTTGCCATTGCTTCTGCAGGCTTACCCATGCTCTTGTTGAAAGATTGGTTACCAACCTTTCTAATACCAAATGCACATTCACCAGTAATACCCGAAATGGTTATGGTTAATAAACATCTATCGCCATCAAAACTAGGAAGATTTGTCGTGATACCGTTAGAGTTACTGATAATACCTTTATATCTATTTGCTTGAATGGAGTTAGCAACAGTCGACATATCGGTATTTTCAAACTTGGTAGACTCGCCTTGAACGGTATAGATTAAATCTAAGCCTTTTTGTTCATACGAGATTACAAAAGTATTGTTATAATTTAAGTAATCGGTAAGCTTAATTTCAATCTTCGCATAGTTAGTAAGGTCAATCGTCTTAGTTGCGCTTCCGTCCTCATGATAATCTTTTGTATAAGGAGCTGAGCCATTTAAGGTTAGGTAGAAATTGCCTAAGGATAAAACGTTTGCAAACTCAACTACTTCAGTATCCTTAGTTCCGTCGAAATAGAATCCTATCGTAGTAAAGTTAGCTTCCACACGAGTCCAATCACCTACAAAATAATTAGCGTAATCAGAATACTTCATTCTAGTATTTGTATCAGTGCTCGTATTGTAGTTAGCATCGATAATCTTAACTGTTACAGGCTCGGTTCTAGTATCATCGTATTGATACGCAATGGTCACACTTTCGTTACCCGTAACGTTAAACTTCGCAATTTCTTCCCTAGAAAGCTTTCTCTCTGCGCCATTATCAATTGATACGTAAACGTCTGTAAGGTGAGGAACTCTACCGTTCTCACTAATAGTGTAAGCATAGTAATCATCTAACGTATAGGTTGCGTTCTTAACGAAATAAGGAGGCAACGTGATTTGGTCGTAGAAACGAATATTGGTATGTTCATCAACACACTCTACGTCGTATGACCAGTCAATACTATATACGTTGTCAGTAAACAAGTAGTGAATTTCGTATGTTCCTAATACTTGAGGTTCAAACGAATTGGTTTTAGCATCAATCTCAACCCTTTCACCTAAAGGCGAAATTGCATAAATCTCAACGCTCATATTACCGTTGATGTTTACGGGATTTTGAGCAGGTAATTGATTTAACTCACCAGCATATAACTTATCAATTTTTGCCTCATCAATCTGTATTGCAGGTTGGTCAATAGCATTTACCTTTAATATAGACTTTCCAACGTTGCCATAAGCATCGGTTGCAGTGTAAAGAATGGTATACGTGCCCTCACGAGATGGAACAAACTTACCGTCCTTTGATAATATTTGAGATTGATTTGCTTCGCCGTAGTTGTAGAAAACAGCAGTCTTAAGATTGCCTAAGTAGTTGATATCATAAACAGTTGCTGAAGGAATTTTGAACTCTTCACCAACGGGAACGTTAATACCACTATCGTTAGTTGGGGTAACGTCAACATCAATTACAGGAGCAACGTCCTCAATGTAATCGTATTCAAGAAGCTCTTCTCCCTCTAAACCGAAAATAGATTCGATTTCAATTTCAATAGACGCTGTCTTTAATTGCACTGGAACTAATTCAAGATAAACTTCACCAGTTGTAAAGCCCTTAAATCCTTCTTCACCAAAGTTTTGATAAATTTCAGGAGCATCAAGGTCCGTAACTATCTTGCTTTCAGTAACATATTCAGTATTGTTCTTATAAGCATAAACGTTTCTATAAACTTGGTTCGTTAACGTGTTGAATTGGAAATTCATACCACCCAATGCACATATACTACTAAAAGTATCTTTACTATAAGGTGCACCATAGTGAACGGCATCGCTATAACGTGTTACGTAATGACGTCTATACCAACTTCCACTGTAGCTTATAGATTTAGTAACGCTAGCAGCAGGTTCAGTTGCTTGATACTCTAATCCAGTCATTGTCTGATAACTTGCACCTGCACCACAATAAAACTTAGCATTTTTAGCA
Source organism: Christensenellaceae bacterium (assembly GCA_045653205.1). Taxonomy (GTDB): domain Bacteria; phylum Bacillota; class Clostridia; order Christensenellales; family Borkfalkiaceae; genus UBA1259. The sequence goes on from JAZOLT010000002.1 coordinate 105,056, forward strand.
TGCTTCCACAAGTAAAATTCAATGTAGTTAGATGCGTCATAACAGTCAACAAGTCTAACCGTCATAAACACTGCATTGGTAGTTATAACATCTTGACCGTCAATAGTTTTTTTATCACCAATCATTGGGTATGCCTTAATAACGTCTAACACGCTGTAGTCATTAATGTTAATTGGAACGTTATATGTAAACGTCTCACCGTCGGCAAGATTAACTTTAATACCAGGCCTGTGAAGCGGAGAATTTTCTAAGCTGTCAACATATTCTGCACTTGAAAAGTTTGAAGTTACGCTCCAATTCGACTTCACTACTAAAAATGTTATGGACGCACTGTATGTATCAGTTGTGTAAATCAACTGATATTCACCGAGTTGGTTTAATTTGTGTGCTAAGGCTCTGTATGCTATTCCATTTGGATACACCAAAATAGCATTTGTGTAGTCTGCCTGAACAGTCGTTCCGTCTGCTGCTACTAGCGTTACAGTAGGAACGTTAAATTCAGTGTTTAGAGAATACGTTTCTTGAATTTCGGCAGATTCAACTATCGCATTTTCCATTGCATATGCATTGTTGCTATTAACGCTAATCATAATAGCAAAACTAAAACACAATACTGCAACAGCACTTAAAACACACGTAAACAATTTAGTGAATTTTGTTTTCATTTTTTCCTCCATTTTTATATTTTTGCTCTTACAAGCTAACTCTTCGGGACTGATTCCTCAGCTAAAGGGATAGGTTTACCGAACACCACTTCCCTTACCCGTCTTTAACTTTTATAATTTTTGAATATACATTTTTATGTATAGCCAAAAATTTCTACCATTATTTAACAGGTTGTTTCAAAAACCACAAATTGTGTTAGGCAAAATACTTGCCCAACACATTGTGCATAAAATTATTCTTATTCTTTTAAGCCACCCATAGAAACGTTACCCATAATTCTATCGCTCATAATTGTAAAGACAATAATCATAGGCAATGCAAGAATCATACAGCCTGCAATATATGAAGGCGTTCCTTGTTGTTCCGGGTCTCTTTCGTCACCAGCAGTAGTTCCAACCATACGGAATATTGCATAAGAAACTGTGGGGTGTGTTGGGAAATACATCATCGGTGTTGTATAATCGTTCCACATAGTAATAAAGTCAAGAATAAATATCGTCCAGAACATCTTACTAGCCAATGGAATAATTATCGTAAGGAACACTCTAAATTGAGTAGCACCGTCAATCTCTGCAGCCTCGATGTATGCATCTGATAAACCCAAATAATAAGCATAGAATACTAAGAAATACATACCGGTAAAGTTAATCTTTTGGAAAACCATACCAACATAGGTATCAAACATACCAGTAGTCTTAAGCAACTCAATCATTGAAGGAGCAGAACCTACGATTGGGATAACCATTATAACAACTACGAGTGAGTATAAGAAATTTGAGAACTTATATCTATACTTTGAGCAGAGGAATCCAACTACCAAGCAGGTTCCTGCGTGCGCAACAGCACCAAAGACTGCGTAGAAAACTGAGTTGAATAACGTATCAAAGAAGTTAGGTCTAATAGAAAGCTTTTGGATAGGACCCCAAATATCACTTATATATGACCAGTCACCCGTTGAGAAATTACCAAAGTTTCTAATTGCCTTTAGGTAGTTATCCATAAATAAATTCTTACGAGCAAGCAAATATTTCTCGTATGAATTCGTCCACATCTCAGTTAGAGCAGGGTCTCCACCTAATGCAACGTGGTCTAGATATTTTTGATAGTTTTCTAAATACATATCCTTTTGTGCCGCAATATTCGGTAGGCCTAAAACGTTACCCAATTCGTTAAAGTCCATCGATGTCTTAAGCGAAGTTAAAAATCCCCACGCAAGCAATGCGATGATGGTTATTGCATAAACCATAAGGACGATAAATACAGCTATCAAGATAGGGTTGATTTTAATTTTTTTCTTAGGTACTTGTAAAAGTTGTTCCATTTATCCCCCCTCCTATTTATCTGTTCTAGGACCATAGGTGCTAAGTATCTTTCTAGTTCCTAAGGTTATAGGAACGAGGATACAAGTGATAATCAAACCGAGAGCAGAAAGTCCCGGGAATCCACCGTAGTCAGTAAGAACGTCTAAGTATTGGAAACCACCGTTCTTGTTAGCGTTTTGCGTTGCGTTGAACATATAATATCCAAATACTTGGTTTTGCTCATACACACCACCAGAGCTACCAAAGAAGGTATATAAGTGCATTTGGTTAGTAAATAAACCAGCAAGACCTACAACCACGAAGGTAACGAACGTTGGCCATATCATCGGAATTGTGATATGAATAAACTCTTGAACAATGTTAACACCGTCAAGCTGTGCAGATTCAATAATTGAGCCGTCTATACTACTCATCGTTCCAGTAAACAACATAACGTTCGTGCCGAAACCAAGCCATATAGTGTAAAATAATACGGTCGCATATTGAGTTGATTCATTCATAAGCAATCCGCCATCAACAGCATTTTCTCCAAACAACACATCGTAAACGTCGGTAACAACGTATTTAAACAACATAGTTAAAACAACGCCTGATACAACGTGTGGTAAGTATAAAATGGTTCTAAAGAACTTAGACAAAGCGTATTTTTTTGCAATGTAATATGAGAATACTAGGGCAAGACCTAAAACTATAATCAAGTTACAAGCATATAACTTTAACGAGTTTAAAATCATGTCTCCACCGCCAGAGAACACTGCCCACGCTTTCTTAAAGTATTTTAATCCTACAAACACATAGCCTTGAGAAAGAGCTTCGTATTCGTAAAATGCCATACGAATTGAGTTAAAGTTTACATAAATATAACATAAGCAAAACTGAAGAACAGGCAAAAATATCATTATACAATAAAAGATTAACCTTTTAACCTTACGGTTTAAGATTTTATCATCTTTTATAATCTTTCCCTTTATTTCAGTGTTGTTATTTTCAATATAAGTGTTTTCCATTGTCTTCCTATAACATTATATATATAGTTCAAAATAAGCGTTTTTTCGGTGGGTATCTACCACGTTGGCAGATACCCTTCCGAAAGTTAATTTTTTCAATTATGGACGCAACTGTCCAGCATATGCACCCCATGCATGTTCAGAAATTGATGAAACTTCAAAACAATATCTCGTTCCTTTTGCATAGGTTACTCCATCAGCATTCAAAGCAGTATCCTTTAACTTGTAGAAACAAGAGTGTTCTCCATCATAGTTTAGAACAGGTGTTGCAAGCTCTATAGAAATTGCAAGCTTTGCCTTAATAAATGTTGCTTTTGTTGTTGGGTCTGGGTTAGCACCAGGTGATACGTATACCATGTTTGAACCACTTTCCCAATCACGTAAATTCCACAATCTCTTGTAGAAGTTACCCATAGAATCTTGTTGTGCTTCACTTAAATCATAGGTAATTGACCTAGGCATACCTGTTGTCATTGTAAAGTATCTTAATTCATTTTCGCTGTATAAGAACTTAACGAAATCTACAACTGCAGGTCTCAATTCAGGATTGTCCTTAATGTTGTTGTTAACCATACAATATGCTTGACCAATATCAATTAGTGCAGACGCTCTATGAACTTCCTTACCAAGTTTATCTGCTTCAGGTAAAGCGTCGTATTCAGCTTGAGTTAATCTTTCTTCCCATTGAGCTGTTGTGTATGCCGTGGGAAGTGCCATTTGTCTTAAATCTACTTCGTGAGTATCACCTGTCAAGGTTACATAGTCCTTAAAGCAAAGGTTGTCTTTTGATTCGTTATACCAGTAACTTGCTTCTACAAGCATTGCTGCCTTAGAGTTGTCTGCTCTGGTTGCCTTTCCACCGTAAATCAAAGTCTTTTGTGCTACTAGGTGAGAAGTGTTAACGCCAAGCTCTGTTTCAGCAAAATAGCCTTCTTTTACAAGAATTTCAACCATAGCGTGTGCATAGTATTTAGACGCCATTAGGTTGCCGTAATAGCCGTTATATGCAGTAACATCTACCCATTCAGTGGTTGGCTTTTTAATATAGTCGATACCTTCCATAATAGGCTCGTTAGTGTATCCTGTTACAACTTCCATTTTGCCGTTGAAATCATAGTAATTTGACATTTGCTCTTGACCAGCAAGTGATGACCATAGACCAGCAACGTAGTAACAAATGTAGTTTACATATGCTCCTGACAATACGATAGGTGCTATTTCACAACCAACCTTAAAGTATTCACATAATGCTACGTAATCTTCAAACGATACGGGTAGTCCGTCGTCCTCAGTATCATAAATTCCATCAGGACCAGGTGCTTTTACACAATCATCTTCATCAAGATAATCTGGAACGATAAAGTTTCTTTCTCCAAATCTTGATTCATAGGTGTATATGTATTCAGGGTTACACTTTTCCGTATCTGCAAAATATGCACCATATTCATTAAAGATTTCTCTATTGTATGATGAACCACCATAGAATTCATAGTGAGGAATTGCGTAGTAGTGTTCTTCACCATCAACAGTTCCAATCATAGCTGATTTTGCAGAGTCATAAATTTTACTCTCTAACGTGCCACCTACTCTTGAAGTATCCTTAACTATTTCATCAAGGTTCATTACAACTCCACTCGCACCCCATGTATCTGGCGTATTCTTTCTTTCAGAGAAGAAAACGTGTGTATCTGAAGTCTGTGCTTGCGCAACCTTAGTTGATATACCAAAATCGTTGCTGATATTGATGTATACACCCTTCTTACCATTTGCGTAGCTCTTTTCTTGCATTAGGTATGCCCAACGTTCTGCAGCTTGTTCAAGCCATACCCAACCGATACCGCCACCCATGTTTAGCACCTTAATCTCCGTCTTGCCTGAACCAGAGCTGTTGTAGGTACCTTTATCAATTTTGTCGGGTATTTCCTTGTTAACGTCAAGTCCGTCAACAGGACCAGGATTTGGGTTTGGGTTTGGAGTAGAAATAATTTCCCCACCACATACACTACAAACATCCGCACCTTCACAATCAGCTGTTTCAGTATGAGTCGAGTCATCCAAACATTCTCTTGTGTGCGTAGCGCCATCACCATTTGGTGACCATTCGCCCCAATTATGAGTATGATTTTCGCCATCACAAGCGACTGCTAAAACAATGGAGAAGCTCATACACATAGCTAGTAATAATGCTAATAATCTTTTCATCACAAAACCTCCTTCATTATTGTTTGTGTATTGATTTTTCTTTTTTTGCTAAATTTTATCATTGGGAATAAAAAATAAAACACTCCATTCAAGCATAATTTAGCAACTATATTGTAGCAAAATTTGTCGGTCTTGTCAACGCTATTTTAATATATTTTAAATATAAATATAGTAATTTTTCTCAAATGTTTTTCCACATTTTCTCAGTTGTTTTTATTCACAGCTTTTGAGACGATTTTATTTAGCATCCTATTTCTATTTTACTTTTAAACATAAAAGTTTATGAAAGCGTTTTTTAATTTCAACAAAATATGCTTTATGATTACAAAAAACACGTAACGGTTACAATTTTTTGCAACCGTTACGTGTTTTTATGGTTTTTGATGAAAAAATTATTATAATCCAATTAAGGTCTTAATGCCCCTACAAATGCAGCCCATGAGTGTTCAGAAATTCGAGTTGACTCAAAACAGTATCTCGTTCCCGTTTGGAACGTGCCGTCTGTATTAATCTTTGTATCCTTTAAGCTTCCATATGGATGCTCATTATCAACGGTTAAAGGAGGCGAGGATAGTTCAAGAGTAATCGTCATTCTCGCATTAGTAAATACGGCATTAGTAACTGGGTCTGGGTTTACGCCGGGTGATACATATACCATGTTTGAACCACTTTCCCAATCACGTAAATTCCACAATCTCTTGTAGAAGTTGCCCATATAATCTTGTTGTGTTTCACTTAAATCATAGCTGATTGCTCTAGGCATACCTGTTGTCATTGTAAAGTATCTTAATTCTGTTTCGCTATATAAAAACTTAATAAAGTCAATAACTGCAGGTCTTATTTCAGGGTTATCCTTAATATTGTTGTTCACTGCACAATATGCTTGGCCTATATCAATTAGTGCCGATTCTCTATGAACTTCTTTTCCAAGCTTATCTGCTTCAGATAACTCATCGTATTCAGCTTGGGTTAACCTTGCTTCCCATTGAGCTGTTGTGTATGCCGTGGGAAGTGCCATTTGTCTTAAATCTACTTCGTGAGTATCACCTGTCAAGGTTACATAGTCTTTAAAACAAAGGCTCTCTTCTGATTCGTTATACCAGTAACTTGCTTCCATAAGCATTGCTGCCTTAGAATTATCTGCCCTAATTGCCTTTCCACCATAAATCAATGTCTTTTGTGCTTCTAGGTGAGAAGTGTTAATACCAAGCTCGGTTTCAGCATAATACCCTTCTTTTGAAATAATTTCTGCCATAGCAAGAGCATAATATTTTGCCACCATATTGCTACCATAATAGCCGTTATATGGAGTAACATCTACCCATTCAGTGGTTGGCTTTTTAATATAGTCGATACCTTCCATAATAGGCTCGTTAGTGTATCCTGTTACAACCTCTATCTTACCATTAAAGTCATAATAATCAAGCATTTGTTGTTGACCAGCAAGCGATGACCATAATCCAATAATGAAATAGTTGAGATAATCTACATATTTTCCTGACAACACGATAGGTGCTATTTCACAACCAACCTTAAAGTATTCACATAATGCTACGTAATCTTCAAACGATACGGGTAGCCCGTCGTCCTCAGTATCATAAATTCCATCAGGACCAGGAGCTTTTACACAATCATCTTCATCAAGATAATCTGGAACGATAAAGTTGCTTTCTCCAAATCTTGAATCATAGGTATACACATATTCAGGGTTGCACTTTTCCATATCTGCAAAATATGCGCCATATTCATTAAAGATTTCTCGATTGTATGAAGCTCCTGCGTGAAATTCGTAATGAGGAAGCCCATAATAGTGTTCTTCTCCATCTATTGTTCCAACCATTCCAGCTTTTGCAGAGTCAAAAATTTTACTTTCTAAAGTGCCACCTACTCTCGAACTGTCCTTAACAACTTCATCAATGTTCATTATTACTCCACCAGTTCCCCAAACATTAACCGTGCCTTTACGTTCGGCAAAGAAAATATGTTTTGTGGAAGTGGCAGCTTGAGCAACTAGAGTTGTTACTCCCATCTGTTTATCTATATTAATATATACACCTTTTTTACCGTTTGCATAGCTCTTTTCTTGCATTAAATATGCGTAGCGTTCTGCAGCTTGGTCAATCCACACAGAACCAATAACCGTTGAAATTAACCACTTTTATTTCCGTTCTACCTGCCTCTTTCTTGTTATACGTGCCGGGTTCAATGTAATAGGGAGTTTCTGCTTGTATGTCAGGTCCAGGTTGCGGGTCTGGGTCAGGTTCTGGGTTTGGGTTTGGTTCAACAGTAATTTCTCCGCCACACTTACTACAAATATCCGTGCCTACACAGTCCTCTGTTTCGGTATGAGTTGAATCATCTACACAAACTCTTGTATGAGTGCCATCTTCATTTGACAACCAGTCACTCCAATTATGAGTATGACTTTCGCCATCACAAGCGACTGTTAATACAATCGAAAAACTCATACATATAGCTAGCAATAGTGCTAATAATCTTTTCATTTTCGCCCTCCATAGTTGTTTAATTGTTTTTGTTTATCTATATTATAAATCTAAGTACTATTTTTTTAATGTAGTTTTTTATCAAATAACTGTTTTTTTTGCTCTTTTATGCCTGTATACCCCCTTTTTAATTGTGTTTTTTGCAAATTATAAACGGCAAGCAAATGCCTGCCGTTTATTTTGAATTTTTTGTTTTTTATTTGTTTATGGTTTTTAAAATTTCTTTTAATACTGGGTATATTGTTTTTGCCATTCTATAAAAACCTATATCTGTGGGGTGAGCAGTATCTGCACAGCAAAGGTCCCTATCAACCTTGCCATAAAGAGTTGCGCCATCAATAAACCATACTCTATTGTCGCCTTCTTTTTTAGCCCTCTCAAACGTTTCTTTTACTATTGCTTTACGCTCTTCTACTTCTTCCGGATCAAAATATTCCACTGACGGTCTAGTAATAAACAGTATAGGTGTTGTCGGATTTTTATCTCTCAAGGTTTTATAGAAAGGATAATGTGTGGCTCTTAAATCTTCTGAAGTCTTTGCATTATGGTCGTAATCCATTACGTATACAGATGCCTTTTTATTAGCTGTATATTCTGCAATTATTGGTTCGCCTTTTGCGTTTCCACTAAAGCCTAGATTTAACGTGTCTACGTTAAGCCATTTTGTTAATAATCCTATGTAATCTAATCCCGGTCTTGAAGCACAACATCCTTGTGTAATTGATGAACCGTAAAATACTATTGGCTCAATTTTTTTATACGGTTGATATTTTCTAACCTTGCTACCCTTTTTAACACCAATATACAACGAGCTAACGCCACTGGTCAAGGGCATATATATCGTAACTTTTCTCATTCCACCCTTGTTGTAAAAGGGCTTTATTCCGTCAAATACTATATCTGGAATATCATATGCTACACTTTGTGCTGGTGATACAGTTCCATCTGGTGGGATTTCAACCTTTTCAGGACAAATTGTTCCAGTATATCTCTTTCCATCATAAATCGAGAAACCGTATCTATTAAATATGGTTGTTTGCCCCGTAAAACCAGTGTAGCTTACCACTGCTTTTAGTGCAATATATGGCGAATCTGTTTGAAAAGTAATTCTCGCTCCAGTAACCATTGACGATAAAACGTCTAGCATAGGGCTTACCTTTGATGATATCTCTGTTGGAACACGGCGATATCTGCCTTCCTCTTCATACCAATCTGCTCCATATACCGTAAACGTGCTTTTCTTCACGTCTAACCATCTAACGTCAGGCTCATTTACTGTCTGATTCTTAAAATTGCTGTCAATGTCTGCTAAATTCATTATATCGTCCTCTCTTTTTTTGACTTACGTTTATTCTACCACAAGTAAATTTTATTTTCAACATTTATTGTCTATTTTTTTAATTCTTTTGCTAAAATGTATGAACTTATTATTTGGTCAACTGCACATATGAAAAATTAAAAACTTCTACCGAAGTAGAAGTTTTTTCTTTAGCCCTCTAGGCTTTGAATATAAATTGATGCGTTTGTTGCAGCTACCCCTCCGTCTGCCACAGCTGTTACTACTTGGCGAACGGGCTTGGTTCTACAATCGCCTGCCACAAATAACCCTTCGGTTTTTGTCATACACTTTTCATCAGATATTATATATCCATCTTTATCAAGGTCTACAAGGTTTTCAAAAGCCTTGTTATCGGGAACTTGACCGATTGCAACGAATACTGCTGGGATTTCGTGAATACATGTTTTGCCGTCTTTATCCTTATACTCTATTGCAGTCAATTCCTTGTCGCCAATAAAGTCTGTAACACTAGTATTTGGTCGAATTTCTACGTTTTCTTTTGCTTTCACAGCTTTAATCAAAGCATCGTCACCAAAAAATTTGTCAAAAAGGGTATACATATAAACCTTTTTACAAATGCTTGCTAGAAGCAAGGTGTATTGTAATGCCGTATTGGCGTCGCCTATAATTGCAACCTCTCTGTCTTTATAGAAAGCTCCATCGCAAATTGCACAATAGTAAACACCCTTACCTACTAAATGTTCGGTGTCTGACTTGGTTCTCAAATGCTTATGCTTAACGCCTGCGGCAATAACTACGCTCTTTGAAAAGTATTCATTATACTCGGTGATTACCTTAAAGGTTTTATCTTCAAGCTTTTCTACCTTTACTACCTTTTCTATCTCAACGTCTGCACCCTTTTCTACTATTTGGTTAAATAAGTTGTCGGCAAATTGCTCGCCACTGATTTCCTTAATAGATGGGTAGTTCTCTAGCCTTGGTGAATTTGCTATTTGCCCACCTAAGCTTTCGCTTTCCAAAACTAATACCGTTTTACTGTTTCTTAATGCGTAGAGAGCAGAGGTCATCCCTGCTGCTCCTGCACCTATAACTATAACGTCATACATTTCTATTTCTCTCTAGTTAATGCTTTCAATATATTTCCTGATTTCACTTGCGTTGTCGTATGAATCAATCTTTGTGCCATTTGGAACTAACAACGTTGGTGCTTTTTTAACGCCATATTTTAAAGTAAGCTCTACGTTTTCTTCTGCATTTACTACGTCGTATTGAACGCCTGCCTTATCTAATGCAAATTTACTTGTCTTGCAGTTAGGGCAACCGTTTCTCGTAAAGAGTATCGGACGGGTAATTTGCTCTAAAGCTTGCTCGTTTTTGTCGTTACATTCAGAACACGTATCAGCTTTTTGTTGAAATTTTGAATTCTCTACGTCATAAACCTTACGCTCTGCAAACTCTTGGCGCTTACCATCGTTCCAGTTTTGAACAGGACGATAATAACCTGTTATACGGCTATATACTTCAGTAGCTTTTCCACAAACGGGACATTCATAAACCTCTCCCGAAATGTAGCCGTGTTCTGAGCATACAGAATAAGTTGGCGACATCGTGTAGTAAGGTAATTTATAGTTCTCCGCAATCTTTCTTACTAGACTTGCAGCAGCTTTCCAATCGGGTAGCTTTTGTCCTAGGAATGCGTGGAATACTGTTCCAGACGTGTAAAGCGTTTGCAACTCGTCTTGAATATCAAGAGCCGTAAAGATGTCTGATGTAAAGCTTACAGGTAAATGCGAGCTGTTAGTATAATATGGTGTTTTATCCGTATCTGAAGCCGTAATGATGTCAGGGTATCTCTTCTTGTCATGCTTTGCAAGACGGAAAGAAGTAGATTCTGCAGGTGTTGCTTCTAGATTGTATAGGTCACCGTAAAGCTCTTGGTAATCAGACAATTTGTTTCTCATAAAGTTCAATACGTTCTTAGTAAACGCTTGAGCTTCTGCATTGGTCAAGTCTTTCTTTACCCATTTAGCATTTAAACAAGCTTCGTTCATTCCAACTAGTCCAATGGTTGAGAAGTGGTTGTTAAACGTTCCTAAATATCTCTTGGTGTATGGATATAATCCAGCCTCTAAAAGCTTGGTTATTGTATCTCTCTTAACGTGTAACGACCTTGCCGAAACATCTAAAAGATGCTTTAATCTGTCGTAAAATTCCTCTTCCGTATTCGATAAATACGCAATTCTTGGCATGTTGATGGTTACTACTCCAACTGAACCCGTGCTTTCACCACTACCGAAGAAACCACCTGATTTTTTACGAAGTTCTCTTAAATCTAATCTTAATCTACAGCACATTGAACGAACGTCACTAGGCTCCATATCACTGTTTATATAGTTACTAAAATATGGTGTGCCGTATTTTGCCGTCATTTCAAATAATAGCTTGTTATTTTCGGTTTCAGACCAATCAAAGTTAGAAGTGATTGAATAGGTTGGAATGGGATATTGGAAACCTCTGCCATTTGCGTCACCTTCAATCATAATCTCGATAAACGCTTTGTTAACCATTGCCATTTCTTCTACACAATCTTTATACTTAAAGTCCATTTCCTTGCCACCAACGATTGCATTAAGCTCTGCAAGGTCGTTTGGAACTACCCAGTCAAGAGTAATGTTGGTGAATGGTGATTGTGTTCCCCATCTAGAAGGTGTATTTACACCATAGATGAAAGATTGAATGCACTGTTTAACTTCTTTATAGGTAAGGTTATCTACCTTTACAAATGGTGCTAGATATGTGTCAAAAGAAGAGAATGCTTGCGCACCTGCCCATTCGTTTTGCATAATGCCTAAAAAGTTTACCATTTGATTACACAATGTAGAAAGGTGACTAGCCGGTGCACTGGTAATCTTGCCTGCAACACCACCTAAGCCTTCCTTAATTAGTTGACGAAGTGACCAACCTGCACAATAACCAGTTAACATTGATAGGTCGTGAATATGAATATCTGCATTTCTATGTGCTTCAGCAATTTCATCATCATAAACCTCGCTGAGCCAATAGTTAGCCGTAACAGCACCAGAGTTAGATAAAATTAAACCACCTACTGAATAGGTTACGGTTGAATTTTCTTTAACACGCCAGTCTGCAACCTTTAAATAATCATCTACAACTTTCTTGTAATCAACGAGCGTTGACTTAATGTTACGAACTTTTTCACGTTGCTTACGATATAAAATGTAAGCCTTTGCTACCTCTACGTAACCCGATTGAATTAAAACAACTTCGGCACTGTCTTGAATATCTTCTACGCTTATAACATTGTCCTTAATCTTCTTTGAAAAATCTGCTGCAACACGAAGTGATAACATATTAAGAATTTCTGCAGTGTAGTTTACTTGCTTTGCGTTAAAAGCCTTTGACAACGCTGTGGTTATCTTAGACATATCAAGTTCTACAAGTTTTCCATCTCTTTTCCTTACTTGAAACATTTCCTTCCCTCCGTAAATAATTTTTCGTTTTTAGTGAGCAATACAACTATATCACACTACATTTTCTTTGTCAATACTTTTTACCCACATTTTGTAAAAATTTTTGATACTGACCACAATATATTGTGTTTTGAATAAAATTCAGTATTTTTCATTATTTTATAAAAAAAGCCCGAATATCTTCGGACTTTTATTGATTTTTGCTTAAATTTTAATAAGCTTGTTGTAAAATTTATAATACTTAGACCGTAAAACAGACTTATAAAACACTATATATTGTGCTAGTGTAAACGCGCTTAAAAAAAGTGAGTATTAAATCCCTTCAAAATCTTTTAGCCCCACAACGCCATCTACAGGTATAGAGAATACAACGCCACGAGCCTCGGTGTTTACACCTGCCTTTTCCATAATAGCACGCATAATTGAATCTCTTTTATCACGATGTGCTACGATATACACCATTTCTTTTTCTTCGCTAATGGACACGCCAAAGAACTTAGCCAAGCCTGCTCCCGTGCCTTTTGCTCTAAGCACCGTGCCACCACCAGCACCCGCATCTCTTGCCGCATTCATAACTATATCAGTGTAACCCTTATTTGCTACGGTTATTATTAAAACTGATTTACTTTCTTTATCCATACGTTTCTCCTTGTTTTCCGTTTGAGTGTCACCTAAAAAATAATTAAGCGACGATTTTCCACCTACACCGTCTACCGAAATAAACATCGCCACGCCGTTCCCTACAGCACCGATATTCATTTTGTATAACAGCCCCTTTACCACTTCACCGACTTGTTCACCTGTTATAATTGTTTCTAGCATTACCTTTTCCGTCTTTTCAATGCCTAAATAATCTAGCATGGTTTGACTTGCCGTGCCATTACATAGCTCGCTTAATACGTTCTTAACGCCTTGTTCTTTAAAAAACTCTACGTATTTCTCTGCAAAGTCACGCTTTGTAATTACTATTAAATATTTTAAGTCTAGCATTTGTTCCTCCTTATCCAATAATTTCTTCTTGTGAGGTTTGCTTTTCGTTTTCTTCTTTATTAACTTTTCTAATCTTAATCTTATACACAAGACCTAGTATTTGTATAGCTATAAGTGGTGTCATCGCAACCATAGCAACAACCCCAAAGCCTTCTGTTGCAAGGTTTCCCTTAAGTGCTGAGCAAACGCCGAGTGCTAAAGGTAATAAAAAGCTTGCAGTCATTGCACCCGAAGCAACGCCACCAGAGTCGAATGCTATTGAAGTAAATATATCCGGCACTAAGAACGTTAATATTATTGCAATTATATATCCCGGGATTAAAAAATACATTATTGGTATATGAAATATTATTCTCGCCATAGCAAGGCCAACAGAAAATGCTACACCGAACATAAGGCTTATTTTTAATGCTTTTTTAGGGATTGCGCCCGAAGTTATTTCATAAACCTGTTTTGTTAAAACGTGAACTGCTGGCTCTGCCGCAACTACAAAATATCCTAGAATCATACCAATTGGAATTATTATCCAATTATAATTAAGCTCTCCAATCACTTCACCTATATAAGTGCCAACCGGTAAAAACCCTACGTTAACTCCCATTAAAAATAAAACCAATCCAACGTAAGTATATAAAACACCAATAAAAATTCTTATTATGTCGCTTTTAGAAATTCTGTGTCCGAAAAACCTAAAGATAAAAAAGAATGCAACAATAGGTAATAATGCAATGCCAACCTCTTTTAAATAATGGGGCAAGGCATGTAAATAGCTTGAAAAAAGCTCTCTTGAATCTGCAACGTTTAATACCTCGTTTTCAGTTACAGTTATGCTTTCAGGCTTAAATATAATGCCTAATATCATAACTGAAAGAATAGGTCCTATCGAACAAAGAGCTGTTAAACCAAAGCCGTCAGATTCTGCACCGTCATCACTATGAATTGATGCAACACCCGTGCCGATTGCAATTATAAACGGAACGCTCATTGGCCCTGTTGTAACTCCACCAGCATCAAACGCCAAAGGCACGAACACTTCAGGCACAAAAAAAGATAACACGAATACTGAAATATAACACGATATTAAAATAATAGAAAGCTTAACCTTTAATACTATTCTTAAAAAAGCTACAACTAGGAATACGCCAACGCCTACACCAACGGTTATAATAAGCGTCCAAAACTCTATAGTTTCTGATAGCTGAGAAGCTAAAACTTGCAAATCAGGCTCTGAAACAGTTATTAAAACCCCCACTATAAAACAAACGGGGGCAATAATCCATATTCGTTTAGACTTCATTACCGTTGTGCCAACGTATTCACCAATAGGCGTCATAGCCGTATCAGCCCCTAGCGTAAACAATCCCATTCCAATAACTACTAAAATAACACCCGTTACAAAGGATAAAAGCGTGCCACTCTCTAGTGGAACAAAGGTAAAACATAAGATTAGAACTATTACGGATATGGGAAGAACGGAAGAAAAAGCTTCTTTTACTTTCTCAGCAATAATCGTTCTATCTCTTCCAAAACCGAATTTTTTCACCTTTTACCCTCCTTCTATTTTTTAATGATATATATTAGTATTGATTATCAAAAATATTTATTACAAAAATTTGTGGTTATGCTTACAACTATTAGATACGTAAGGCTATAAAGAATAGGAATTATATTTAATCCAAATATAAATATCGTGCCTATTGTAACTAATACGTTAAAAACTGTAGCAATTATTGAAAATTTAAATTTTGGCAAACATTTTTTAGACATTGCCTTAAAAACCTCTATACCACCATATAAAGTTTTCAAACGAACAAGCAGATAATTGAAAAATCCAAAAAATAACCCAGCAAGTATCGGTGAAAAAGTCAAACTCACCCAGTCACCCGTATAAAATTTAGGATAATAATCTAAAAAGCTTAAAATTAAACTAAACGCCGAAAAACTAGCAAGGTAACATATAGCCCTTAACAAACCTTTTGGCTCCATGAGTATGAAAGCGATTAGAATAATTGGCAAATTTAATGCAATAAACCAATAGCCTACGTCAATTTGAGTAAGCTCTTGCAAAACATAGCATATTCCATCAAGTCCAATCGGTATAAAAGCATTAGGAAAAATCAATACTTTATAAATAATTGCAACAAATCCTCCAAGAAGAGCTACAATTAAAAATTCAAATATGCTTTTGTTTTTATTAAATAACCCACTCAAATTTTTCACCTTAAAACATTATATCACACCTTTCGTATTTTTTCAAGGATAAATTCATATGCACAATTAAAAAGAAAAGAGGTGCAAAGCCACCTCTTTTGTTATTGGTCGGAGTGACGGGATTTGAACCCACGACCTCTTGGTCCCTCGTCGTCGCAAACTTCACTCACAATGCTATTCTTTTTACTAAAGCATAACTCGTTCCGTTGCTCCTCCTCTTCCCCTAAAATCTTTTTGCAAAGCAAAAATCTTTTGGGGATACCCCTTTTTTGGTTCGTGACTGCAGAGGTCGGGGCTTTCCATTGCTCAAACAATAACAAAAGAGGTTGCAAAGCCACCTCTTTTGTTATTGGTCGGAGTGACGGGATTTGAACCCACGACCTCTTGGTCCCGAACCAAGCGCGCTACCAACTGCGCTACACCCCGATATTTTACCCCTTGCGAATGGCAAGGGGTATGTTTGCTTTTTATTAAATTCTGTTAACGCCCGTCTTGATTGCTGCTTCTTTTACTGCTTTTGCTACTGCAGGTGCAACTCTTTCATCAAACGGTGCAGGAATTATATATTCAGGGTTTAATTCCTCGTCAGAAATTAGTCCTGCAATTGCTGTTGCAGCTGCAATCTTCATCTCTTCGTTAATGTCAAGTGCTCTACAATCTAATGCTCCACGGAAAATTCCTGGGAATGCTAGAACGTTGTTAATTTGGTTAGGGAAGTCACTTCTGCCTGTTCCAACTACTGCTGCGCCAGCCTTTTTAGCAAGGTCAGGCATGATTTCAGGAATTGGGTTAGCCATAGGCATTACGATTGCGCCCTTATTCATTGTTGCAACCATTTCTTCAGTTAAAAGACCTGGCGAGCTTACGCCAACAAATATGTCTGCACCAACCAATGCTTCAGCTAGAGAGCCTTTTTTGTTTAATTTATTAGTAAATTTTGCAATTTCTTCCTTAGAAGCGTTCATTCCTACAGGTCTTCCCTCGTAGATAATACCGTTTCTGTCGCACATTACAACGTCTTGTGCACCCATAGAAATCATAAGCTTAGCAATAGCTTCGCCTGCTGCACCAGCACCAGAGAATACGATGCTTACGTCTTCCCATTTCTTGCCAACAATTTTTAATGCGTTGATACAAGCTGCTACACATACTACTGCAGTGCCGTGTTGGTCATCGTGGAAAATTGGAATATCTACTTCGGGGTCTTCTTTTAATCTCTTTTCAATTTCAAAGCATCTTGGAGCTGAAATATCTTCAAGGTTTACACCACCAAAGCTTCCTGCTAACAACTTAACGGTTTGAACGATTTCGTCTACACTCTTTGACCTAACGCATAGAGGAATAGCGTCTACCCCACCAAAAGCGTTAAATAATACACACTTTCCTTCCATAACAGGCATTCCTGCTTCAGGGCCAATGTCGCCTAAGCCCAACACAGCCGTTCCGTCTGTAATAACTGCTACGGTGTTTCCACGTCCTGTCAATTCAAACGACTTTGCATAATCCTTTTGAATTTCTAAACAAGGTTGTGCTACACCAGGGGTGTATGCAAGAGAAAGGTCTTCTTTAGTCTTTACAGGAACCTTAGAAACTACAGAGATTTTTCCTTTCCATTCTGCGTGCTTTTTTAATGATTCTTTTGCATAATCCATTGATTGTGCCTCCTAAAATAATTTTTCAAATTTATTCTTAAAAACAATTATAAACGCTAAAACTTAATTAGTCAAACGCTTTATAAATAGTTCTTATACATTTTTCGTAATCGGAATTAGCCACACCGATTATAATGTTTAACTCACTTGAGCCTTGGTCAATCATTCTAATATTGATACCTGCTTCAGCAAGTGAATTAAAAATTTTTGCTGCCGTTCCAAGTCTGGTTTTCATTCCGTGACCAACAACTGCAACAAGCGATATGTTTTCTATGACGTGAACGTAATCTGGGCTAACCGTTTCTCTGATTTCCGTTACAATATCAGACAGTATGGTTGAACTTAGCTGTGCTGATTCTAAAACCACTGACAACGTGTCAATACCCGATGGCAAATGTTCTACACATAATCCAAAATGCTCGAAGATGGATAGCACCTTACGTATAAAACCAACCTCTGCATTCATCATAGATTTTTCAATAAACAATACCGTAAAGTTTTTCTTTCCAGCAATACCTGTAATTATTGAATCGTCTTGAATACATTTCTCATTAGGAACAATCATCGTTCCATTATCATTAGGAGCAAATGTATTTTTAATATTTATATTGATTTTACCCTTCATCACAGGGAAAATTGCTTCTGAATGCAAAACCTCTGCACCCATATAAGAAAGCTCTCTAAGCTCTTTATATGTGATTTGCTTTATAACCTTCGCTTCAGGCACAATTCTTGGGTCACATACTAAAAAACCACTTACGTCTGTCCAATTTTCATACAAAGACGCACAAACGCCACGTGCAATGATAGAACCTGTAATGTCACTACCACCACGGCTAAACGTCTTAATGTTTCCCTCGTAATCCCTACCGTAAAATCCCGGTATAACGGCACGCTCGATATTCTTTAGCTTTGTTTTCACCTTGTCATTAGTATAGTCTTCATTTAATTTGCCTTCACTATCAAAGCGAACTAGCTGTTCAGCGTCAATAAACTCATAGCCAAGATATTCAGCAGTAATAACTGCACTTAAATATTCTCCTCTAGAAGCAGTAAAATCTTTGCTCTTTCTCTCTACGATTTCACGTTCAGTTTTATCTAATACACTTTCAATATCAAAGTTAAGCTTTAAGCCACTAACTATATCAGTAAAACGCTCTCTTATCTTTGAAAAATTTTCAGCACATGAGCCTGTATTTATCACCTCGTCATAGCATTTATATAACAAGTCTGTAATTTTTATATCGTCCTTTTTTCTCTTGCCTGGCGCAGACACTACAACGTATCTTCTTGATGGGTCTGACTCCACAATCTCTTTAACACGTGCAAGCGTGCTTGCATCTGCCATAGAAGTTCCGC
This sequence comes from Christensenellaceae bacterium, assembly GCA_045653205.1. Taxonomy (GTDB): domain Bacteria; phylum Bacillota; class Clostridia; order Christensenellales; family Borkfalkiaceae; genus UBA1259. The sequence continues at coordinate 123,760 of JAZOLT010000002.1, forward strand.
CAAATTTACATACCTTTATCATTTTACTATCTTTCTTCCTTCTATATAATATCTTTTTTCTATGCCCTCTCCCATCGAAAAAGTCTTTCTTGGGAACGGTCCTACTGCACTAACGTATCTAAATAGTTCGCTTTTGTCTAATTTCCCAAACAGGATACCAACACCGCTTTCTTCTCCGTCAACAAGCTTTTTTAAATTATCCTCGCCGTGAATATAGTCCACAGCTCCACCCTTGCTTTCTAGATATTTCTTTATATATCCGTCAACTGCCTTAATGCCGTCTGCTAAAGACGCATTACCCATTTGACTAGAATACTCTTTTCCGTCATATGTTCTAATTTTTCCGCCGTCTATCTTAGCTAATCCAGACAAAAATTCTTGTTTATTGACTCCTGTTACAAGCCTAAAGATAGGCTCAAAGTAAATTCCCTCATCATAGATATTAACAAACTCTGCTAAAGCATATCTTGCAGGATGGTTGCTAATTTCTTCTTCCGATAATTCCTTTTTTATATTTTCCCAATGGGTTTTAGCCGTCGCTAGCGAGTGGTTGCCATCACCTACTGCAAAAGCAAACCCGTCGTTTTTGCCATACTTTTTAATTACTCGCTCACTATCTAGCAAGCTATCAAATTTTTGCTCAACGCACGCACTTTCAGGAATAAAATATCCTTCTACGTGACCGCCACCCATGTTAAGCTCAAAGTCGTATACCTTTTCAAAGCTATTACGCTTTTTATAAAGCTCTTCGGTAATCTCCCTCTTTTCATCGTCGAATAAAATCATAACGTGTGGGAATTCAACCTCTGCATTTTTACGAATTTTAAGTCTTGGAGGAATTCTTTCCTCTATCGTTCCCTCGGTTGCCCTTATCATTGTTTTGCTTTGAGGTTTATAATCATATTGCTCTAGGTCTACTGCACCTACCAACCCGATTCTTCTTTCAACAAAAGGCGTTGAACGCACTATTAGTATAAAACCCTTATCAAGCTTCTTAAACACTCCTGAGCCTACGTATTCACTTATGTTATTATTGATTTTTTCTATTCTAGAATCCATTTTAGAGTCAAGATAAATTTCAGGAAGAACAAGATTTAAAACACTCTTTTGTCCTTTAACGTGTTCTTCAAGCTCTTTCCAATATTCTATCTCACTCGTGAATTGGTCGCACGCAATGCACGCCCACTTGTTCATATCTACACTTTCCGGTAAAAGAATCTCTGCCGATTTAATTCCTGTGTTACTCATTAATTCTCCTTTACTTTTGTGAAAACCTTGCCTCGTTTATAAATTTATAACTACAACTGTTAAAACTGCTAATAGCGTGGATAGAATAAAAACTCCAAAGTAACTAAAAAACCCACGCTTTTTTTCAGGCTGTTCGTTCATTAAATTATCTTTTAAATTATTATCCATCTTTATCTCCTTGAACTTTCAACTTCTTGCCAGTAGTATTGGCTTAAAACGTTTTTAAGCATTTCGGTATCTGCATATCTAGTTATTTTTCCACCACGCGCTATTGAAATAACACCCGTTTCTTCAGAAACTACAATAGATATAACGTCCATCGTTTCAGTAACACCTATTCCTGCACGATGTCTTGTTCCTAAATCCTTAGGAATATTATCTACGTTTTGTGACAACGGTAAAAAGCAACCTGCTGCAACAATTTTAGTATCGTTAATTATCATAGCCCCATCGTGAAGCGGTGTCTTTGGAAAGAACACACTCTCAATCAACGCACTTGATATATCACTTTCAAGTTTCACACCACTGTCTATTATTTGCGAGGGAACGTTACCTGACGATAAAACTATAATTGCTCCAATGTCATTCTTAGACATGTTTTGAAGAGCCTTAATGATTTCTACTATACAGTTTTGAATTTTTTCGTGGTCTTTAGTGCTTGTTTCGTTATGCTTAACGTCCACAAGCTTCATATTTGTCTTTGACCATATAGCACGTTTGATTTCCACCGAGTATAGAATACAAGTAGCTATAATGAACGTGCAAGGCACAATCAAAAAGGTTTCACCATTTATGTCTTCTATAAACGAAAATACAACTGCAGTAATTAAAGAGGTCATTACTAAAATTAGTATTAACCAGCTTGCATCGTTGTTGAGCAAAAATCTTAAAAGAATATAGTAAAGAAATAAGAACGCAAGCACGCTTACCGTTACTGCAAGCAAAACTTCAGATGAAGTTGTAATCTCTATCCAAAAATTTGAAAGTCTTTCTACTATGTTCATATCCACCTCCTATTGTGTCATTATCGAAAACACGGTTATCCACATTTGCTCTTCAGCGTTTTTTGTGCCACTTTTAATATAATAGTCGGCATTACTAAGCATATCAACTGCACTCTTTAAACTCTTTGGTGAAAACATTTTAGCTTGCTGAATAGTTTTTTTGACTGCGTATTCTTTTATTTTTAACAAATTACCTGTTTCTAAAGCACTTTTGTCGCTTAAGCTAACGTGCAACAAACGCCTAAAATAATTGTATATTCCTACCAAGATTTTCTGATGTGGCTCGCCCTTGTCTAGCATCTCTTTTATAATCTTTATTGCCTTGTCGAACTGTTTTTTTGCAATGCAGTCGGTTAAATCGTAGATTTTATACTCAGACTCTGCACTTATCATCAGCTCTAAATCGCTCTTCTCTATCCTTCCACCCTTGCCAGCATAACAAGCAAGCTTATCACATTCCTTTTTTATCCTTGTCATTTCGCATAAGCAAAAATCGGCAAACAACAATGCTGTTTCAAGCTCAATTTCTACTTCTAGCTCCTTAAGATAGCCTTTTATCCATCTTGCAACGTTAATTCTATCCTCTTTCTTGCAATCAATTACAGTAACTTCGCTAAACTTTTTTATTTGTTCACACTCTTTCGTATTGATAATCACAAGAAGACAGTTTTGTGGTGGTTTTTCAAAAAATTCTCTTAAATCCCCCTTTAACTGCTCTGCTTTAGGATAAAATTCCCTTATACAAGTTATTCTCTTAGGACTAAGTAGAGGAAAGACTGCCAGCGAATCTTTTAACCCTGACAAGTCCGATTGTGCTGTGCCTAAATCATTAAAATCAAAATCTAAATCAAAAACGAATTTATCACGCAACAAACGGAGTCCGCTTTCTCCAAAATAAGCGTCCTCCCCTTCAAATAGGCAAATTCTTTGGTCTTCACCCTCGTGTATTCTGTTTTTAAACTCAGAAAATTTCAATTCCTTGTCTTCCTCGATTGTATTTTAACATTTTTTAATTTAATTTGCAACATTTTTTACTTTCTAATTTACTATTTAATTTTAAAATATATATAAAAACAACTACCAATTCCCTATCCAAGCTCGAACCTTAAATTTCCACCTGTTATTGAATTGGTATGCAAATCGCAATTTCTATAACAATAAATAGTCTTTGGACTATAAAAATTTTCAAGGTCTACACAAAAATCTGAAGCTACAATAAGGTCAAAATCAGACTTTTCAATGCTCGTTATTGGCTTAACCCCTTTAAGCTTAGCAAAGACTAACACCTTTCTATTTTCTTTTTCTAAAATAAAAGCGTTTCCTTGACACAAACAATTAAGCCTTAGGCCTAGCCCATTTATCTCCCCGTCGCCATAGCTTATAGCATTAACGCCTAAAAATGAACTTTCTATAACCTTTTCAATAGCTTGGTTTGTTTCGCCAAAATAATATATCTTTTCTAAATCTACTAGATTGTGCAAGTTTGTAGCTAAATTTTGTAAATCAATATTAGCCCCACTTGAAACAATAACGTTATCTATTCTTTCAATTTCCAATCTATTTATTAGCCTGCTAAGAGAAAAATAAGATGGAGTGGGAGATGAATAAGATACAATTAACGTATTAACCTCATTAGTTATAAGCGTTGCTGAAAAACTGTTAGTCGCCGTCACGTATAATTTTGTGCTTTTTAATTGCTTTATGCTACTAAAAAATGAGCCAAAAACACATACGGTTATTAAAATTAGCGACAAAACACACTTACTTATTCTACTTAAATTTATCATTCCACTGCTAATAAATAAAGCAGTATAATAAAAAATGGCAAAGCCTCCGAGATACAAGCCACTTACAATAAATATTTTATAATCTAATACGGTTATTATAAAAGTTAAAGCCCTTAATATAAGTCCCGGAATAAAAAGTGTAATAACTGCAATATTAAACAATCCACCTATCAAGACGGCTAAAAGCAAAATATAAAATACTACTGCTACCAACGGAACAAAAAGCAGGTTTGCTACAACTGCAATTAAAGAAAAATTATTAAAGAAGGCAATACATATAGGAATGCTAGCTAATTGTGCAGAAATTACTAGAGCTAGTGCTGAAGCTAAACGCTTTGGTAAAAAGCTCAATAATCTTTCTATCGGGCGTTGCATAATTAACATTCCAATAACAACACCAAAGGATAGAACAAAACCTGCACACAGCATTTGCAACGGAGAAAACAATAATATTATAAAGCCTGCAATACCTACTGCATTCAACCCGTCGTAACGTTTGCCTAAAAGCTTAAGGATTGATGCTATTGAACACATTATTCCAGCTCGAAGAGAAGAAGAGCTGAAACCGCAAACACCTGAATATATGAACAAACAAGCAATTAAAATAAGAACTTTTAGTATTTTGTTTGTTCTAAATTTTTCTAATAAAAATCCTATTGCCGTTGCTATAAAACCTATATGCAGACCAGACACTGCAAAGACGTGCGCCACGCCTGCACTGCGAAAATCTAATAACACCTCTTCGTCTATTAAATTAGAATCACCCGTTAAAAGCGCATACGCAATAGAAAATTCTTCCTTGTCAAGTCCACTATTTAGCGTATTTTTTATAAATATGTTTATTTTTTGAAAAATATTCGGAGAGCTTTCTAGCAACTCTACTTGTTCGCTTTTTACGTATGCGTTCCACTTTATTCTTGCTGAAATATCATAAGAGGAAATTCTTGAATCAAAAAAGACATCCTTATCGAACAAATAATCAGAAAATTTTATTTTGTCGCCAAGTTCAAGTGAAATATCCCCTGTAACATAAACCTTTACGCTATATTTAAGTTTACCGTCAGTCATTGACGTTTTGACCTTGTTTAATACAACCGTTGCGCCATTTTCTGTTCTCTCAACAGCCTTAACGCTTCCCGTTACCGTTATCCAATGGTTATTGAGGTCTGCATTTTTATAGTTTTCTATTTTAAGGCTTAAACTACACGCACCAAGCAAAAAAGCTAAAACGAATGATAATAAAATTATTGCTTTTTCTATTCTTTTATTTTTGTTTATGCCAAACAGAAAACAAAAAGCACTAAATACTAAAAAGGAACTTACACAAATAAAAGCAGAAAGGTATTGGTTAATATAAATATAGTAAGCAAAGACGATTCCTAAAACTAGGCTAATAGCAAGGAATAGTCCAAATCTAACGTTTATTCTTAACTTGTTTTTGTTACCAATATTTTTCAGCACTTTTCTCTTCTTTTTTTTACAATTTTTATTTAAATAATTTGCCAAACCACAAAATAATTGCTACAATATAATTAGCCTTCGTTGTTCGATAGGGAAAGCAAAAAAAATCCACAATAATATCAAGAAAATCCGTGTCCGACTTGAATAGCGGTGCTTCTAGGCAAATGTTTTCTTTGTCACATATTATAGAAGATGCAGACACTTGTTCGGTAGGATATATTCACCGTTAACAAAACGGGTTACTATTTTCTTTTCCGTCGGCTTTACGCAGGTGTTTTTTTATTTTCTATAAACCTGTTAAAAACGATTGCAAAAGAAAAAAAATTGTGGTAGAATAATAAATAGACACGGCCTCATGGTCAAGCGGTTAAGACGCCGCCCTCTCAAGGCGGAATCCGGAGTTCGATTCTCCGTGGGGCTACCATTCCCAAAGCTATTTTGCTTTGGGTTTTTATTTAAATCTAAAATCGGCAAGTGTTAACTTGCCGATTTTTTTAATCTTTTAATTCATCGTATTCTGCAATATATGGCAAGTTTCTATACAACTCACCACAGTCAAGACCGTAACCTATAACGAAGTGGTCAGGAATAGTAAATAGACAATAGTCAGCCTTAAAGTCAACAACCCTTCTATCTGGCTTGTCCAATAACGTAACCACCTTTAGCGACAAAGGATTTTTTTCTTTGAAAATCTTAACAACCTCAAATAATGTTCTACCCGTATCAATGATATCCTCAACTATTACTACGTGATATTTGCTGATATCTTGTTCAAAATCAGTAGATAATTCCACCTTTCCACTTGAAAACGTTCCATTAAAATAGCTTCTTGCACGCATAAAGCCAATTTCACAAGGAACACTAACTGCTCGTGATAAATCAGCTAAAAATACGAATGCACCCTTTAGAATGCTTAAAAGTAAAATTGGTCTTCCATCATATATGCTGTCAATATACTTGCCAGCTTTTTTAATAGTCTCATCAATCTCTTCTTTGCTAATCAATATGCGTTTGATACGTTTGTTATAATTTTCAATCAAAATTTGCTTTTCCATAGTGCTCTCAATAATTGCTTTTTATAAATTTTATCATTTATCGACAAAAATTGCAACCATTTACATCAAAAAACGCCCTTTCGGGCGTGCTTATTTTTTTATTTTTTTTACATTCCTTTTACAGACCATTAAATACAAGGCTCTATAGTGATTACAAGACAATAAGTTTTATCAATTCTTCTAATCTCTTGCTCAATTAGCCCCTTTATTTCCTCTTTTGACATCGTGCATTCATAAGGCACTGCAACGTCAAAAAGCACGTTGGTTTGGTTTTTACCAAACACCATTCTAAAATCGTGTATAGAAAAGCTTTTGTCTATTTTATAAACAATCTGCTCTGTCTTTTCCCTTAAGCCATTCACCCTTTCATCATCAATTATTATTGGGTCTAAATGCCCCGTCAATACTATCCCGGTCTGCTCAAAAAGCTCTTTTTCAATTTTATCAACTAGCTCGTGCGAATCTAAAACGTCTACCTTTGCATCTACTTCAACGTGTGCACTTGCAAAATACTTGTTCGGTCCGTAACAATAAACGGATAAATCGTGAACGCCTAAAACCCCATCATATGCAAGAATACGCTCCTTTATTTCTTTTAACATATTATCGTCAGGTGCTTTGCCGATTAGATGTGAGAATACTTCCCCCAAAATACCAACCACCGAATATCCAATAAATAGCGATACCAAAATTCCAGCATATCCGTCCACGTTAAATTCAGTAATTTTGCTAATCAGTAAGCAAATTAATACTACGGTTGTGGAAACGCAGTCCACCAAGCTATCAGTTGCCGTTGCTTTCAGCATAGATGAATTTATCTTTTTTGCAGTGGCACTATAAAATATAAATAAGGCAAATTTAGATATTATTGAAACAAGTAAAACTATTACAACCAATAGTGAAAATTTAACTTCGCTAGGATTGATAATTTTTTCTATCGATTCTATAGCCATTGTAACGGCAAGAAGCATAATAATAAAAGCAACAGCCATTGCGCATACGTATTCGATTCTTTCGTGACCGTATGGGTGCTCTTTATCCGCCGGCTTTGACGACAATTTAAAAGATATTAAAGATATAACACTGCTTCCACAATCAGATAAATTGTTTAATCCATCTGTCAGAACTGAAACAAAACCAAAAACAGCCCCTGCAATTATCTTGCCCACAGCAAGAATAATATTTACGCCAATGCCAATAAGACTAGCGAATTTACCCGTTGAACTCCTATTTTTAGTGTTTGTGGTATCCATTTATAACCCTCTTTTTTAAATTTCTTATATTATAATACATTAAAAAATTAAAATCAATTATTTTTTATCCGTCCATAGTTTTTGTCAGAGATTTATATAATATGTTGCAAACCACACTAAAAAATGTTAAAATATATTTAATTCTTAGAATTTAAGAGGGTTTATATGGAGCAATTAAAATCTAATACTAAAAGGTCTGGCTCAATAGACCTATTTAGAACTATATCTATGCTTATGGTTGTCGTGCTTCACCTCCTTGGGCATGGGGGGGGGTTGAAGGCACTCTCTACAAATTCTGCTAATTGGTTCATTCTTTCAGGAATAGAATCTATATGTATTATTGCAGTTAACTGCTTTGCACTTACTACAGGGTTTCTTTACGTAGGCAAAAAAATTAAAATTAAAAACATATTAAATCTATACTTCCAAGTTTTGTTTTTCTCGCTTGGAATTGCCATCGTTTTTTTTGCCTTGGGCAAGCAAACATTTAGCTTAAAAACTTTTATAAATTTCCTTTTTCCCATAGCTAGTAAAAGATATTGGTATTTTTCTGCATACTTTATTCTTTTTTTAATAATGCCCCTCTTAAACATTATCCTAGAAAAAGCTGATAAACAATTTTTATTAGCCATTCTAATTGGTGGCATTGTGTTGTTTGGTGCATACGCATACCTAATCTCGTTAGTGTTTGGCGACCCCTTTACCATTCAAAATGGTTATAGCTTCATTTGGCTTGCCATTCTTTACTTGTTTGGTGGGACAATTAAAAAGTATGAACTATACAATAAACTAAAAGCAAAAATTTGGTTAACTCTATATCTATTATCTGTCTTTTTAAGCTATGGGTGTGGGCTTATTCTTTCAGCACTAAAATCTTTTACTACTCTGCCATATATTTCTAGCTATATATTCTTGTTTAACATTTTAAGTAGCTGTTTTCTTCTAATGTTTTTTGCAAGTATTCAAATAAAATCAAATAAAATTTTATCTTTTTTAGCAAAAAACTCATTCGGTGTTTATCTATTGCATGAACATACGTTTATAAGAGAACTATTTATAACTGATAAATTTATCTTTATTGGCAAGTATAATCCCCTATTTGCAATTTTAATACTTTTTACTACTGCAATAGGCATATATATCGTTGGCACAATTATTGAATATATTAGGCAATTAATTTTTAGGCTAATTAAAATATCACGTCTTACTGAAAAGATGGACGAGAAAATTGGAAACGTATATAAAAAATATGACAAAACCTGAAAATTTAATAAAAGCGAGATGAGACATCTCGCTTTTTTATATTTAAAAATTATATCTCACAACATTCAAAATCATTATCTATATAATTTGCAAGAACTCTAACTCTTAGGTTACGTTCATTGCACATTCCTGTTGTATCTGCCACGTCTAAATCTTCAGGCAAAACAAATTTTACACAACGAACTAATACGTCTGTGCAACTGTCGTTGGTGTGAGCTGGAATAGTAAGCGTTTTTATGCCTCGTTTATGCTCGTTACCCTGGCTGTCTACTTCATTTAAGATTACTGCTGTAGCCACACGTTTGTTTGGGCAAACTTTTGGCAGGATAAAGTTTACTTTAACAATGCGACCAAGCGATTGCATTTCAACCTCACCAGCATCAAATTCTATTATCTCTGAACAACTAGAAGAAGAATAATCAACGGCGACAGGACACGGCTCAACTATAGGACTCCCACACTCTACGTTTATACTAGGTGAAGGAAAGTTCACTACGTTGCCTTCGGTATCGCTATACGAAATAGATTCATTTACCTCAATATCGCCACTACAATCCCCTATTCTGTTAACAGTAAACTCAAATACTGCACCTTCTGTGCCATTTACACCTAATTCGTCGATATTCCACTCTACCGTGTTAGAATCTAGCATTGTTGCCGTTCCTTTGGTGGGCGATGTTAAAGCAGTTATCGAAAAACAAGGCAAAATTTTATCAACGATTACAATATTTGTGGCACCAGGTTTTGAAATGTTTTCAGCAAGCTCTTTAAAAATTTCTTCCAATTCTGCATCGTCGGGAGTTATTATAACGTAAGAAGAAGACGGGTCTGAAGCCCAATCTTCTAATGCTTGTTCATCAATTCCTCCATTGCCCGATAAACCTATTGCATAAATTATTTTCCCTTGTGATTTAATTAAAGAGGCAACCGTGTTTGGGTTTTCCCCAGCCGTTGTAAAACCGTCTGTGAACATAACCATAACCCGTTCATTAGACGTAGAATCTTGCATTAGCTCGTTTGCTTTAGTAAAAGCATCTGCGTGATTTGTTGAGCCTCCTGCAGACAAACTGTCGATTGACTGTTTTAAATCGTTAACATCAGTTATTAGTGGCTGATTTTTAGTTGCTAAGTCTGCAAAACTAACAATACCTATACGTGTTCCACCTGCGATTTGACCATTAGTTCCACCTGTGGCGTTATAAATAATATCTACAAACGCTTTTGCACCATTTTTTAGGTTGGCAATTGCACTGCCAGACATGCTTCCAGAACGGTCTAATATAAGCACGATATCAACAGGATTTGATGTTATGTCAGGAACAGCTGTAAGTGAGAGTCTTATATTAAAAGGCTCATCACAGCTAACTTTTTCTACGCTTAATTCTTTATTGTAATTTATTATTCCCATATTTTATCCTTTAAGTTAAAATACCGTTATAACGGTTCACTTGTATAATATGAGATTCAAAAATTTGTTGTTAATGAGTTAGATTAAAACAATATTAACTTAATATTTAAGCTTAACGGTCAACTTTTAATTTGTATAAATTATAATAGAATTATATCAGCAGTAAAAAATATTCGGTTATAACTTCAGGAGATAGTTCCATCTTGTTTGCTATCCACCATCGTAAGGTTTCTATAAAGCTCGACGTGATATGATTTATCCAAAAATCAGCTGGTATCTCCTTTGGTTTTCTATCTTCAAAATCTGAAAGACGGGCTATAATTAAAGAGCGAACACCGTTTCTAAAATACTCTAAAAAAAGCTCGTTGTTTTTAGATGCTAGCAATTTATATAAATTGTTGTCATTTTTCTTAATATGCTTAAACAAGTGCAAAAAAACCGAGCCGTGAATATCACAATTAAAAATGCTACGTCTATCTTTCTTGTCACAGTTTTCTGAATAGAATATATGCTCAAACAACTCCTTACATAAATCCTTTAACAAAAAGTCTTTTGTTTCAAAATGTGAATAAAAGGTTGCCCTGCCTATATCTGCTAACTCAATAATTTCCCCAACCGTTATGCTGTTATAGCTCTTTTTTGATAATAAACCTATAAAAGCGTTAAAAATTGCTTCCCTCGTTTTACGTTGTCTTCTATCCATGCTCAAAACCCATACATTTTCTTTTTTTTGTTCAATACCGAATCATGCTCGTAATTTGAATTACAATTATTATTTATAATGTGCTATAATTTTACCGAACAATGTGTTTAATAGCATATATATTATACGACAATCAACAATTATTGTCAATGGGAGAAAAAAATGAACGCTAAGCGAAACATTTTTATAGCATTTATCTTAAACTTTGTATTTTCGATATTTGAGTTATTTGGTGGAATTATTACAGGAAGTATATCAATAGCATCAGACGCTATTCACGATTTTGGCGATGCTATAAGCATAGGCTTGTCCTATTTCCTAGAAAAAATAAGTAATAAAAAGCCGAACGAAAAGTATAGCTTTGGTTATGCAAGGTTTTCTAATTTAGCTGGCTTCATAACAACATTTATATTATTAATTGGCTCATTTATAGTTATATATAACGCAATTTTACGAATTATAAATCCTATCCCGATAAATTATGATGGAATGTTTTTATTTGCAGTTGTTGGATTAATTGTAAATTTGTTTGCAACTTATTTTACTCACGGTGGAAAATCGTTAAACATGAAGGCTGTTAATTTACATATGCTTGAGGACGTTTTTGGGTGGCTTGTAGTTTTAATAAGTGCGATAATTTTGCGTTTCACTAATTTTTATATTATAGACCCTATTCTTTCTATTATTCTTGCAGTAGTTATAATTGTAAATTGTTTTAATAATCTAAAACAAATTCTAGATATATTTTTAATTAAGACACCTAAAAACATTAACGTGAAAGAAATTTTAAGACACGTAAAAGATATAAAAGGCGTTATAGACGTGCATCATATCCATATATGGACGCTCGATGGAGAAATTATTTGTGCTACAATGCACGTAGTTACAAAGCACTATGATATGGCACTAAAAAATGCAGTTAAAGAAGAACTTGCAGAACACGGTATTACCCACGTAACGTTAGAACTAGAACAACACGAAGAAGACTGCAAAGAAAAAGGTTGCGAAATTAAAAAGTCAGCTTGCCATTGTCACCATCACCATCATTAAACACTTGCAATTTTAAATTAAACCCAGTATAATTTAATAGAATAAATAAATTTAAGGATATTTTACTATGCTAGAAAAAATTGATAAAAATTATGCTCGCATTGAATATAAAAATTCAGATTTAATGAAAGAGCTTTCAATTCTAGAAAAACCTTTTTCCGTGTATGGAATGTTTTATGAAAAGGAAAGAGAAATCGTTCAGGGCGTTAAGGAAGGCGAAAAAAAGTTAGGTAGCTTTGCTAGAATTCCCTACAACGTAGTAAAACAACTAAGTTTAGGCTATAACGTTATGAGTTCAACGACAGCTGGTGGTAGAATTAGATTTTCAACCGACTCTAACGTGATAGGAATATCAGTTAAATGGAATTATCTTGTTAAAATGGCAACCATGCCTATGAGTGGATACGTTGGCTTTATTTTGTTGGAGGAAAAAGAGGACGGAACAAGAAAGTCTATAAAAACTTTTGCTCCAAACGTAGATTTATCAAGAGAAAGCGAGGGCTTTGCCGAGGTTGTTGACGTTAGAAAAAACTTTAATGATAAACAAACAAGAATGAGAAATTACATTTTCTTTTGTCCTCTATATAACGACTATATAACAGATATAAAAGTAATAGTTGAAAAAGATGCCAAGGTAGATAAAGGATTAGATTATAAAGACGTTAAGCCTATCGTTTACTATGGCTCTTCTATAACGCAAGGAGGATGCGTTTCAAGGGCTGACAATGCTTATTCGGCGCACATAGAAAAATGGACGGGCGTTGATTTTATAAACCTAGGCGTTTCGGGTAGTGCAAAAGGCGAGCCATTGATGGCAGAATATTGCGCATCTATTGACAGCAGTATCTTCGTTTGTGATTACGACCACAACGCACCTTCGGTTGAACATTTACAAAATACGCACTATGATTTTTATAAAACATACAGAAATTTGCGCCCAAACACTCCTATAATATTTATGTCTAAGCCTGTTTTTGATAGCGATATAGAAAACACTAATCAAAGATTTAAGGTAATTAAGGCAACCTATAATAAAGCAAAACAAGAGGGCGATAACAACGTTTATTTAGTAGATGGTAGAAAATACTATCCTGACAAAGTGATTGGCGAGAGCTGTCACGTGGATTTTTCACACCCTAACGATTTAGGTCATTATTTTATAGCAAAGGCTCTATATAAGGTTATTGGCAAGTTATTATAACAAATAAAAGCATTTTATTAGTTTACTGCATATATTGAAATTATAAAACTAGCAAGGAGCTTTTAAAATGTTTAACATTAATACCAATTACTCTTCAGATATTACGCCGTCAATTATGAATTTTGATACTTTGCAAAAAGCACGTCAAGATTTAATAGGCGAAATTCAAGCTGTTATTGAATACGACGCACATATACATAGCACTAACAACAACTTGGCTCGTCAAACGTGGCAAAGCATTAAGAACGAAGAATTAGTTCACGTGGGCGAATTATTAGGACTTATAAGTTATTTAGACCCCGAACAAAAGCAATACGTTCAAAAGGGCCTTGCAGAATTTATGGAAAGGCAAAAATAAACTAATTTCAGCCAAATAAAAGAACCCTGCTCGTTGGCAGGGTTTTTTATTTGGCGGAGAGAACAGGATTTGAACCTGCGATACGTTTCCGTATACACGCTTTCCAAGCGTGCACATTCGACCACTCTGACATCTCTCCGTATCTTTAATAATTTATCATATTTTACTTTTATTTGCAAGTTTATTTTACTGCTATGCTTAACTTTTCTAGTTTTGACCTATACATTCCTTTATTATTGGTGCAATTTCTTCTATAGGAAGACCTATTACGTTGTTTATACTTCCTATACATTTTTTTACTATATTAAACCCGTCTTGAATGCCGTATGCCCCTGCTTTATCTAAAGGCAAGCCTGTTAAAACGTATTTTTCTATCATTTCATCATCTAATTCATTAAAGACTACACTAGACTCTTCAGCCCCACTTATCACCTTTTTCTCGCTAACTAGACAATATCCTGTAACAACGGTGTGAGTTTTTCCCGACAAACTCTTAAGCATTTTTATAGCTTCTTGCGAGTTTTCTGGCTTGCCTAAAATTTTACTATTTAGGTATACAACAGTATCTGCTCCAAGCACTATAGCCTCGCTTTTATTAGTCAAACTATTAAACACGTCCTTCGCCTTACCCATTGCGTTTTGCTTTGCAACAGCTTGAGGAGAAAGTGCCTCGTCTGATTCGTTAAAAGAACTTACGACCACCTCAAAATCAAAGCCGAAGCTTGATAATAATTGCTTTCTTCTTGGAGAATTGCTTGCTAAAATAAGTTTCATATAATCACCTAATAAAAAGTATACACCTAAATATAATTTCTTGCAAGTTTTATAGACTTATTTACTATTCTTTAGTATAATAAGGTTATGGAAAAACTTACAATTACACCAATTGCATATATAAGGACGGACTTTAAGGAGAGGTTTGGCATTCCACGCCAAAGTGGAAGAGTGCCAACGCTTGCCAAAATAATATTTTTGCCTGAGTTTAGAAATCCCGATGCTGTTCGAGAGCTTGACGGTTTTTCTCATTTATGGCTAATATTTGATTTTTCACTTTCACACCAAAAAAATTGGTCGCCCACTGTCCGTCCACCACGACTTGGTGGAAACAAAAAGGTGGGCGTGTTTGCTAGCCGTTCCCCTTTTAGACCAAACCCCATTGGTTTATCATCGGTTAAACTTGTTGAGATTATAAAAACTAACGAGTTTGGAAAGGTCCTATTGGTAGAGGGAGCAGATTTACTAGACGGCACGCCAATTTTTGATATTAAACCTTACCTTCCCTCTTCTGACTGTCATACTGACGCAAAGGGTGGATATGCGGAACAATTTACCGAATATGCGCTTTCAGTTATATTCCCCGAAAACTTAAAAAACATTATTCCTACAGAGAAAGTCCAAACACTTATAGCTTGCTTAAAGGAAGACCCTCGCCCATCATATCAAGACGATGACAGAGTTTACAGTATGCGTTATGATGCTTACGACGTTCATTTTACAGTTAAAGATAGTGTTTTGACAGTAAAAAGCATAGACGTATTATAAAAAACAGACCAAAAGGTCTGTTTTTTTAATATTTTACACTATATAAAATTTCTTCATAAGTTGGGAATGGAATAAAATCTTTACCGATTAGCATTTCCATTTCATCAACCACTAAGCGTAGCTCGTTCATTCTCGCTAGCAATACTTTTTCAGAATACTCAGCTTTTGCAAGGGTTTCGCCGTTCTTGTTATACTTATCGATGCCCTCTACAAGACTTTCAAGCTTTTCATAATACACCTCTGAAAGTGAGCAAATCTTTTCAATAACACTATTTTCTAGCTTGTTAGGAAGTTTTTTGCTATATTCTTTCTTTTGATTTGCTAGATTTAGAAGATAGGTTTGATAACCAACTATTGCAGGTGTAATTTGTTTTCTTGCAATATCGACTGCCGTTAAGGCTTCAATATGAATTATGTTTATGTAATTTTCAAGCAAAATCTCCATACGTGAATGAATTTCATTCTCAGATAGAACATTGTGTTGTTTAAACAATGCAATGTTTTTTTCATCTTGATAACAAGGAAGTGCATCTACCGTTGACTTAAGATTTAATAGTCCACGTTTTTCAGCTTCTTTTTTCCATTCTTCAGAATAGTTGTTGCCACTAAAGATTATTCGCTTGTGGTTTGTATAGGTTTGCTTTATAAGTTTATCAAGCTCCACGTTAAAGTTTTTAGCTTTTTCAAGCTTGTCGGCAAACACTCGTAGTTCTTCTGCAACAATCGTGTTGATAATAAAACTAGGACAAGCGATATTGGTTGAAGAGCCCACCATACGGAATTCAAATTTGTTACCTGTGAACGCAAAAGGCGACGTTCTATTTCTATCCGTTGAATCCTTAGGAATATTAGGTAACATTGAAACGCCGATTTTAAGGTTAGAAACCTTTCTTGCGTTTAGCTTAGAACCACTTTCAATTGCGTTTAATATTCTATCTAATTCTTCACCTAAATAAATTGATACGATTGCTGGTGGAGCTTCATCTGCCCCTAAACGATGGTCGTTACCAGCAGAAGCAACAGAAATTCTAAGCAAGTCTTGATATTCGTCTACTGCTTTAATTACAGCGAGTAGGAAGAGCAAGAACTGTGCGTTTTCCATTGGTGTTTCGCCCGGTTCTAATAAGTTTTCGCCGGTATCGGTTGATACAGACCAGTTGTTATGCTTACCACTGCCGTTAACTGATGCGAAAGGCTTCTCGTGAAGTAAACATACCAAATCGTGTTTACTTGCCACACTCTTCATAATTTCCATTGTTAATTGGTTTTGGTCTGAAGACGTATTAACCGAAGTGTATACGGGTGCAAGCTCATGTTGTGCTGGTGCTACCTCGTTATGCTCAGTTTTAGCATATACACCAAGTTCCCACAACCTTGCATCTAAATCTTTCATAAAGGCATGAACTCTGCCCTTTATTGAACCATAGTAGTGGTCGCCAAGCTCTTGCCCCTTTGCTGGTCTTGCTCCGAATAGCGTTCTTCCACAATGAATTAAATCTCTTCTTGCTTCGTAAACCTTTTTATCTATTAAAAAGTATTCTTGCTCTGCTCCAACAGTGGGTATTACTTTTTTAACCTTATCGTTGCCAAATAATCTTAACACACGTAAAGCTTGCTTGTTTAATGCTTCCATTGAACGAAGTAGTGGCGTCTTTTTATCTAGCGCCTCACCACCATATGAACAAAATATCGTTGGAATGTATAAACTATTATCTTTTACAAACACGTATGACGTTGGGTCCCAAGCTGTATACCCTCTTGCTTCAAAGGTTGCTCTAAGCCCACCCGATGGAAAGCTTGAAGCATCAGATTCGCCCTTAACCAAAGACTTTTCTGAAAACTTCATTATAACGTCCCCATTCCCAAACGGCTCGATAAAACTATCGTGCTTTTCTGCAGTTATACCGGTCATTGGTTGAAACCAATGAGTATAGTGTGTTGCACCTTTTTCAATTGCCCAATTCTTCATTGCGTCTGCAACAATTTTTGCATAGTCTAAAGATAAAGGCTTGCCTTCTTCGTTTGCACGCTTTACTGCCTCATATGCTTCCTTGGGCAAACGTTCACGCATTGTCTTATCGTTAAATACCTTTGAACCGAATATTTCGGGAATGTTAACCGAATTCATAACCTCTCCAATTGTTTGTGTTTAAAAAATTTTATCATTATTAGAATAAAAAGTCAATTACTTATAATAAGTTTTAACGCTTGGTGTTTTTTGATTAAAAAAATAATTTAAAGATAATTTATAATTATTGACAAATACCTCTCTAGAATTTATAATATTACCATACAAGATTTAGAGGAGATTTTTTATGCAAGGTAACGTTCGTCCCGATTCTATGGAACGTATTACTACCATTGAGCTTGCTAACGCTTTTATAGATGAGCAAGTGGCTTTGGTTAGAGAACAAGTTAAAGACAAAAAGGTTTTGCTTGCACTTTCAGGTGGTGTGGATTCATCTGTTGTTGCAGCTCTTTTAATTAAAGCTATTGGCAAACAACTAGTTTGTGTTCACGTTAATCACGGACTAATGAGAAAGGGCGAGAGCGAACAAGTTGTAGAAGTTTTTGGAAAAGAGCTTGACGCTAATCTAATTTACGTAGATGCAACTGACCGTTTTCTTGATTTATTAAAAGGAGTATGTGCACCCGAAACAAAAAGAAAAATTATTGGTGGCGAGTTTATTAAGGTTTTTGATGAAGAGGCAAGCAAGCTAAAAGGCATTTCTTTCCTTGCTCAAGGCACAATCTACCCTGATATTTTAGAAAGTGACGGCGTTAAGGCGCACCACAACGTTGGTGGCTTACCTGAAGATATGCAATTTGAATTGGTTGAACCTGTTAAGCTTTTATACAAAGACGAGGTTAGAATGGTTGGTAAGGCATTAGGTCTTCCCGATAATATGGTTTTCCGTCAACCCTTCCCTGGCCCTGGCCTTGGCGTTAGATGTCTTGGAGCTATCACTCGTGATAGACTTCATGCTCTTCGTGAAGCAGATGCAATCTTAAGAGAAGAATTTGACAACTGTGGTCTTGCAAGCAAAGTATGGCAGTATTTTATAGCTGTTCCTGATTTTAAGAGCGTAGGTGTTAAAGATGGAAAGCGTTACGAAGGTTGGCCAGCAATCATTCGTGCCGTTAACACGATTGACGCAATGAGTGCTACTATTGAAGAGATTCCTTACGCAGTATTACACAAAATTACTGATAGAATTACTAAAGAGGTTTACGGCATTAACAGAGTTGTTTTTGACCTCACACCAAAGCCAATCGGCACTATTGAATGGGAATAAGAAAATAAAAAGATAAAAAATAAAAACCAACGGAACTACCGTTGGTTTTATTTTTTTATTTTGCGAACTCAGTAGCTCGCCATTCTCTAATAACGTTAACCTTGATTTGACCTGGATATTCCATTTCTTGCTCAATCTTTTTAGCAATTTCTTTTGCAAGGAATAACGTTTCTGCGTCGTTGATTTGTTCTGGCTTAACCATAACACGAACTTCTCTACCAGCTTGGATAGCATAGCACTTTTCAACGCCCTTGAATCCACTTGAAATCTCTTCAAGCTTTTGTAAACGCTTAACGTAGTTAGCAGTAGTTTCTCTTCTTGCCCCCGGTCTTGCACCAGATATTGCGTCTGCAGAAGCAACTAAAACAGCCTCTATTGTCTTTGGCTCAACGTCACCGTGGTGAGCTAGTATTGCGTTAACAACGTTGTGGTTTTCTCTATATTTTTTAGCAAGGTCCGCACCAATTTGCATGTGCGTTCCTTCAATTTCATAGTCAACTGCTTTGCCTAAGTCGTGTAGTAAACCTGCACGCTTTGCCATTGTAGCATCTACACCGAGTTCGGTTGCCATAACGCCTGCTAAATGTGAAACCTCGATAGAGTGTTTTAGGACGTTTTGACCATAGCTCGTTCTAAACTTTAATCTACCTAAAAGTTTAACAAGCTCGGGGTGAAGTCCAAACACACCACATTCAAAGGTTGCAGCTTCGCCGGCTTCTTTAATTTGTTGGTCAAGCTCTTTTTTAACCTTTTCAACCGTTTCTTCAATTCTCGCAGGATGAATTCTTCCGTCTTGAATAAGACGCTCTAATGCTATTCTTGCAACCTCACGTCTTACAGGGTCAAAGCCTGAAACGATTACAACTTCTGGCGTATCGTCAATAATAAGCTCGATACCAGTTGCGTTTTCTAACGTTCTTATGTTTCTACCTTCTCTACCGATAATTCTTGCTTTCATATCGTCTGAGGGTAATGGCACTACCGAAACTGTAATCTCAGTAGCTTGCTCGGTAGAGCATTTTTGAATAGCGAGCGAAACTATCTCTTTTGCTTTTCTTTCGCCCTCTTCCTTTGCTTCTGCTTCAATGTTCTTAACCATTCCGGCAGCATCTCGCTTAGCTTCGTCAACTATTGCGTCAACAAGTTGTTGCTTTGCTTCTTCTCTACTCATTTGAGCAATTTTTTCAAACTCTTTAATCATTTGGTCGTGTTGCTCTTTTATGTCACCTAGCTTCTTCTCAAGCTCAAGGTGTTTTTCTCTCAATGAGTTTTGCTGACGAGTGGTCTCTTCATTTCTCTTTTGAAGATTGTCCTCTTTTTTCTCTAATGACTCTTCCTTTTGATTAAGTCTGTTCTCTAATTTTTGAAGCTCGGCTCTCTTTTCTTTAGCCTCTTTTTCAAAATCGTTACGTAATTTTAGCTCCTGTTCTTTAGCTTCTAGTATTGCTTCCTTTTTAATCGCCTTACTCTCTTCAGTTGCTTCGGCAATCAATCTAGCTTTAATTTCTTTAATAGAACCATGTTCTCTTTTATAATTCTTGAAAGAAATAATCTTTGATGCTAATAAAATGGCTACGACAATAGTGGCTACTCCAAATACTATTGCAAGTATTTCGCCTATTCCTATCGCCAAGAACAGAGAGCTGTAATTTAAATTCTGCATAAATTATGCCCTCCTTATATTGTCGCCTAATTTTTTAAGCGATTTTTCCTATATATATTTTATAACATTTTTATTTAAATGTCAAAGTTTTTCTTAATTTTACTTATTTATTATTTGTGCTACCGTAAAACGCATCTAAAATCTTACCCTTAATCTCTTCATAAGCCTCAGGGTTGTTTTCAAAATATTGAACGGCTTTTTCTCTGCCTTGAGCAATCTTTTCTCCGTTATAGCTAAACCAAGAACCGCTCTTTTCTAATAAGTCATAGCTTAATCCTAAGTCGATTACGCAGGAACCCTTTGATATTCCTTTTCCAAATATCATATCAAATTCTGCCGTCTTAAACGGAGGAGCTACCTTATTTTTAACTATTTTAGCTTTTGTGCGATGTCCGTATGCTCCAGAAGCATCTTTTAACGCGTCTGCCTTTCTAACGTCTATTCTAACACTTGCGTAGAATTTTAACGCTTTTCCACCTGCAGTAACTTCAGGATTACCAAACATTACACCAACCTTTTCACGAAGTTGGTTAATAAAAATGATACACGTTTTCGATTTATTGGTAATTGCCGTTAATTTTCTTAAAGCTTGACTCATAAGTCTTGCTTGCAAACCTACATGCGAATCTCCCATATCACCTTCTATTTCTGCTCTAGGTGTTAGTGCTGCAACCGAGTCTACAACTATAACGTCAACAGCCTTGCTGTTTACTAATGAAGCTGTGATATCAAGTGCTTGTTCGCCTGTGTCTGGCTGAGAAACGTATAACTCATCTAAGTTAACGCCTAATGCCTTTGCATACACAGGGTCAAGTGCGTGTTCTGCGTCCACAAACGCTGCTACGCCACCTGCTTTTTGTGTTTCAGCAATAACGTGAAGCGCAACAGTTGTTTTACCAGATGACTCAGGTCCGTAAATCTCTATAATTCTTCCCCTTGGAAGTCCTCCTACGCCAATAGCTAGGTCTAAAGATAAACAACCTGTGGGCAAAACCTCAATGTTGGTATCGCCTGCCGTTTGACCAAGCCTCATTATTGCTCCCTTACCGTATTGTTTTTCAATTTGTGCTAACACACCGTCTAACGCTTTTGCTTTTACTTCATCCATTTTCTTATATCCTTTTTAGTTTTTTTATCGCCAGAAACATTGCCGTGTTTATAGCCGTTTCTGTTATTTCCTCTCTTGAACCCGTAAAATTGTATTTGTAGGTATGAATTCCATCTTTCATCCCTACGCCAACGTAACACAAACCTACGGGCTTATTCGTGTCGTCACTCTTTGGACCTGCAATTCCTGTTGTGGAAATTGCAACGTCCACATCGCCTTTTAATAGCAAGCCTGCACACATTTGATATGCAACTATTGAGCTTACTGCTCCTTTACTTTTTAAGTCAAACTCCCTTACATCTAATCTTTCCATCTTGCTAGTGTTCGAATATGCTACAATTCCCTCGTGAAAAAACCTAGAAGCTCCAGGTATCTGTATTAACGATGAGGCAATTTTACCTGCCGTAAAAGATTCTGCCGTTGCTAGTTTAAGTCCCCTTAAAGTCAATATATCAAAGAGGCGTTCGGCTAGCGTGCCGTCGGTTTCAGAATAAACGTCCTCACCTATGTCAAATATAATTTGCCTTAAAACCTCTCTTTTTAGGCTTTCATTTTCAAATTCAAGCTCTATTTTCCAATCGCCGAATTTATGGGTTAGATTATACTTAAAATCACCTATTTTCTTTACCTTGTCAATTGCATTATATAATGCTTCTCCGTCACCAAAATACTTTAACGTAGCCCGAAACTTGTTACTTTGGCTCTTATTCTCCAGGTAGGATAAGAAATATTTTTCACTACCTGAAAGCTTTTCGTTTTTAGGCGCAGGCAGAACGCATAGCATTAACAACTCATCTTCAATCAAATATCCTTGATACACCCCGTTTACGTTAGGAATAACTGTAGCACCTAACGGTATTTTATAAAGCTCC
This sequence comes from Christensenellaceae bacterium, assembly GCA_045653205.1. GTDB lineage: Bacteria > Bacillota > Clostridia > Christensenellales > Borkfalkiaceae > UBA1259. Next base: position 146,032 of record JAZOLT010000002.1, read on the forward strand.
TCGTTTGGAGTTTGACTAATTGAATTTGCAAACTGTTCAACAAATTTTCTTGCGTTATCGTTTTCTACTAGCGTGGTATCAAATCTTTCTAAAACTAGGCTTGTAGTTTCACTTATGCAAAAATCTGCCCCAACAACCAATAATGTTTCTACTCGTGAAGCTAAGTCACTAAACGCTCTTCTATAACCTATGTCATCACCTGCGTCTATCAAATGTATAGAATGAACGTCAAGCCCTGAAAAGTCAAATGTATCAGTTAGAGCTTTAACATATTCCATAATCAATTTATTTTTTTTATTTTTTAAAACTATTACGGCTGTTTTCATTTGCTTTTTATAAATTAGTTATCTTTTAATACTGAAGCATTTTTTACTATGCACTCTATTCCAGAGGTTATCGTAAGCAATGTTGAGAGTGCAAGTATAACAAATCCTATTATGTTAACTAAATCGAACGACGTTGGAGTTATTTGCGCACCTATTAACATTACAAGTATAGCAACGTCAGTTAAAAAGGTTTTAATTTTACCAGATTTATCTGCTGCAATTACTAAATTTTTTGTTGCAGCAACTAATCTAAAACCACTAATAATCAATTCTCTTGCAAGAATAATGGCAACAAATATTGCTGTCCACCACGGTGCAATTTGAACGTCTGCAGGAGGAACTAACATTATTATCAGTGCCGTTGAAACCAATACCTTATCAGCTATTGGGTCTAAAAATTTACCAAAGCTTGTAACTAAATTATACTTTCTCGCAATATAACCATCTAAAAAATCAGTTACAGCAGCTAACGCAAAAACTATAGCAGATAATATAAAATTATATGGGATTGCCGTTATGTAGAATAACACTACAAAAACAGGAATCATTAGTATTCTTAAAATGGTTAGTTTGTTTGGTAAATTCATTTTCTTTCTCCGTATAAGTCCCAGCCCTCGTTTTCAATAACTTTAATAGAATACTCTTTCCCGTATTCAACCTCATCAGCAGAAAAGAAATAAACTTTTCCGTCAACTTCGGGTGCGTTAAAGTATGCTCTTCCATAGTAGGTTAACGCCTTGCTATCAAAACCCTCAGCTACAACCTTTATAATTTTACCCTTAAAACTAGCTAAGTTCTCATTTGCAAGCTCTAAGGATTTTTCGTAAAGCTTACTAAGTCTTTTTTCTTTTACTCTTTCTAAAACCTGTTCTTTAAGTTTGTAAGCAGGTGTCCCCTCTTCTCTGCTGTATTTAAAAAATCCTACGTTAAAAAGTTTAGCTTTAGATAAAAAATCTATTAGGCTATCAAAGCTCTCCTCCGTTTCGCCCGGAAAACCTGTTATAAAGGTAGACCTTATCGCAATGCCATCAATCTCTCTTTTTAGCTTTTCCACTAACTGTAAGTATTGAAGCTTAGTTCCTCTTCTATTCATAAGCTTAAGCACTCTATCATCTGCGTGCTGGAAGGGAATATCTATGTATTTAATTACTTTTTCATTAGTTTTAATCTCATTTATAAGCTCGTCTGTTACGTTTTCGGGATAGCAATAAAGCAATCTAATACTCTTAACGTTTTCAAGCTTTGAAAGCTCTTTAATTAGCTTGGCTAGCGTAATATTCTCATTTAAATCTTTTCCATACGCCGTAACGTCTTGTGCAACAAGAATTAATTCTTTAACCTCTCCAAGCGAGGTCGCCTCTTCTATAAGGTCAGTAAACGGAACAGAACGATATGCCCCACGAATAGATGGAATTAAACAATACGTGCAATGATTTGAACAACCGTCGGCTATTTTTAAATACGAATAATGCTTAGTTGTTCTAACTCGTTTTTTACCACACTCACCTCTCGGCTCGCCAACAGCATTAACCCTCTCCCCCAGATATATGTGTTCAATAACACTTTGAATGTTGTGATAGTCAGAAACCCCCAAAAATGCGTCAACCTCAAAAAGCTCTTCGTAAATTTCGTTTATAAACTTTTGTGGTAAACAACCGGTAACGATTATCTTTTCAATCTGACCTTTTTCCTTAAGCTCTCCCGCCTTAAAAATTTCTTCTAACGCTTCTTCCCTAGAGCTTTGTAAAAAAGCACAAGTATTTATAATTACTATATCTGACTCTTCAATATCATTAACCAATTTAAAATCAGTTAAAAAGGAGAGCATCTTTTCGGTATCCACTCTGTTCTTGTCACAGCCGAGCGAGATAACGCCTACTTTTTTCATTTTTTCCATACTAATATTGGTCGGACATTGGCCCAAACTTCTCCTCAAACTCCTCTCTTGTAATTAATACACGTCTAGTCTTAGAACCCTCGTTAGGTCCAATAAATTTCATTCTTTCCATTTTGTCAATGATAGCACCTGCACGAGGATAGCCAATTGAGAAACGACGTTGAAGTTGAGATATTGCGGCCGTGCCTGTATTTATTACAAACCAGAGTGCTTTTAAGAATAAATCGTCAAACTCATTGTCATCACCACCAGTCGAAGACAAATCTTCACTAGATGCTGACTTTGAGGACTTGTTTAAACATTCTTGTAGCTCTTCATCAAAATATGCTTCGTTGTTTTCCTTTATAAAAGTTACAACGTTATTAATTTCTCTATCACTTATCCAAGCGCCTTGATATCTTTCGGTTTCAGCCATTCCAGAATTCTTAAATAGCATATCGCCGTTTCCAAGCAGCTTTTCAGCACCGCCCTCACTCATAATGGTATTTGAGTCGGCAAAATTCATAACCTTTAGAGCTATTCTTGAAGGAAGGTTTGCCTTAATTGTTCCAGTAATAATATCTACAGATGGACGTTGTGTTGCTAAAACAAGGTGTATTCCTGCAGCTCTTGCCTTTTGTGCCAAAGCTCTAATTTTAGCTTCCATATCCTTTTTACAGGTTTCCATAAGGTCAGCTAGCTCGTCTATAACGATTACAATTCTAGGCATTTTTGGCACGGTTGAGCTTGCTATTTCCGAGTTATATGCGTCAATATCGCTTATAACACCAGGGCATTCTGCAAACGTTTTATAACGTTTTTCCATTTCATCATACGCCCATTGAAGAATGGTTAGCGTTTTTTGAGCATCGGTTACTATTTCATCTATAAGCAAGTGTGGAATATGTTCATAGATTCTAAACCCAACGCTCTTAGGGTCAATTAGTATAAGCCTTAATTCCTCAGGACTATAACGCATAATGAGTGATATTATCATTACGTTTAAGCAAACGCTTTTTCCAGAACCCGTTGCACCTGCTACAAGGTAGTGTGGACCTTTTGCAAGATTGTCTGTTATAGCGTTGCCAACAATATCCTTACCAAGTGCAAAAATTAACTGACCTGGCTTTGAAGGCTTTGAGGCACTTGCCTCAATAATTTCCCTTAAACCAACAGTAACCTTGGTTTTGTTTGCGACCTCTATTCCCACAAGGTTTTTACCGGGAATTGGGGCTTCAATACGCACACCGTTTTTAGATTCTAATCGCATTTTTAAGTCGTCATCAAAGTTTAATACTTTTTTAACGGATATGCCAGCAGGCATCATAATCTCGTATCTAGTAACGGTAGGACCTTGAACGTAGCTTTGAGGAATTGCGTTAATATGAAACTCCTCTAGTGTTCTTTGAATAATCTCCATTCTCTGTTCGTGGTTTTCGCCAGCTTGGTCCATACGAACTGCATAACTTTCCAATAAATCTAGTGGTGGTCGAACGTATTTTCTATTTATAGGTGGTTTTTTCTTTGGCTTTTCAACCTCTTCCTCCCTTTCTTGAGCTGGAGAAAGCTTACCAAACGCCCTTTCAGACGCAATTCTTGAAGAAAAACTCTCGTTTTCACCCGAAGCCTTTTGCTCTGGCTTTTGCTCGCCAAAAAGAATTCCCCTCGAACGCCTGTCACTAACTATGGGAGATTGTAAAGGCTCTACCTCCTCAGGCTCGGAAAATGCTTTTTCTTCTGTTATGGGACTTTGTTGTGCAACAAAGTCTTGTTTCACCTCTTCTTCAACGTTTATCTCGGATAGATATTCTTGCTTTGCGAGATTGATTTCTTCTTCAGTAAAGTCAGATTCGGTATCAATTGAAACTGTTTCTTTTGTCGTTTCCTCTGTCGAAACCTCTGCATACCTTTCAGCAAAGTCCTTAGCACGACTTAAAGCCGAATTGTTTTGTTCTGGTTCATTATGCTCAAACATAGGAATTTCAACGCTCTTTTGCTCTTCAAGCTTTTCTTGCTTTCTTGGAGCTATATAATCTGAAACGTGGGTGGTGCTTTGAGTAGTCGGATAACCCATATAACCGTCTGATTTTTTTACTTCTATAGTAGGAGGTGTTTTAATATAATCTAATTTCTTTTTTAGGTCATCACCAAATGCTTTTGAATAGCTTTCGTTAGACTCGCAATAAGCAAGTCCTCCTTGATTATAATTAACCTTTAATGGACTTTCATTCTCTCTTGCCTTTTCACGTTTAGTCTTAACTGCAAAATCGCCATCGTTAGTAACAAATAACCTTTGTTGAGGAGAGGTTTGATAATTAACGCTTTGAACGGGATACTCTCTTTCGCCAGAAATTGTTATTCCAGAAATACTTTCAGGGGTTTTAACAAAAGAACTCTTAAACTTTTCTTTTTCTTTTTCCACACTTTTTTGTTTTTTGCTTTCCTTAAATAAAAGATAAACAATTACTACGTCAATCGCACCTAAAACCACGTATGTTCCAATCTCAGACAAAATCTGTTGACACCAAAAAGCTAGCACAGAAATACAAAGTCCACCAGCAGAAGCCGTTTTTATGCCTTGCTCTGCCATCATATACGATTTGTTTACGTATTCACTAAAATCAAGTTCTTGTCCTCTCATTGAGAAAACGTGAAGTAGCGTTGCAAGAACTATAAAAAACATTGTAATCGCAAACTTGGTTTTTGCTTTTAAAGGAATCTTTTTATCCGTAACCAACTCAACGCCCTTTAACATTAAGCCTATAACAACAAAGTATGAAAAATAGCCAAACAATCCACCTAAAAATGCGTTAACTACTTGACCGGGCGTATAAAAAACTGCTTCTCTTGAAATTAAACATACCAAACAAAGCGTAGCGAATAATACTAGCACTACGCCTAGCGTTTCTCTTGTAAATACTGACGACTTTTCGTTTTCTTTGTCGCTTTTCCTACCTAATCCGTTCAACGATGACCCCTCACATTTTTCTTAAGTTTTATTATACCAAATTTTTGTTTCATTTACAATAGCTATGACAAACTTTTTATTATAATATTTAAAATATTTTATATATAACAAAAGCCCGACGTTTATCGGGCTTAAATTAGTTTATTTTACTATTAGCTTTTATTTTTGATAAAGCAATCTTCCACAAGTTTCGCACTCAATTACACCGCCGTTTTTCAGCTTAGTTAATTCAGACATCGGCAATTCCATATTGCACGCACCACAAGCATTTCCCCTAACCTCAAACACAACGGGATATATCTTACCAGCACGCTTCTTTAGGTATTTTTCCATAAGCGTAGGCTCAACTTTGTTTTTTATTTGCTCAAGCTCCTTTTCAATAGCTTCCTTCTCGCCTGTAAGCGAAGCCTTAAGCTCGTTGTATTTTTTACCGTTTTCGTTATATTGGACTTGTGCTGCCTTTGTTTGATTTTTTATAGAAACGTATTCTTTCATAACAGCTTGAAGCTCTTCGCTAAGCTTATTGCAAGCTCCAGCAATGTTTTTAATCTTTTGCATTAACTGTTCGGCTTTTTTAATCAAAAAACTTGCCTCGCTTTCCTCTTTCACACCTTCTAGGGCTTTTGCAAGCTCGCTTTCTTGCTCTTTTATCTTAACATACTCTTCATTGCAGTTTTTGTATTCTTGAGCAAGTTTTGCAGCACGCGCATCAAGTTTAGACAGAATTTCCTCTACACCGTCTAAGAATTTTTTTGCAACTACTGCCTTTTTTCTCTCTTCGCTACCCATAAGCTCGTTTTCAATTTTTTTAAGCTTTGCGTCTACGTTTTGATAAATCAATAATTGTTCTATCATTTTTCTCTCCTTTTGAGATTACAAAAATCTCTTGTCTTCAAAATAATATGCGTTAATTTTTGTTTGAGCTAATGCCCTTTCGTAAAAACGCTTAAATCCAAAATTCTCGCTTGCATAATGAGAAAGCTCGATTACACAAGCTCCTCTCTCAACAAGTCCTACTATAATATTGTGCTTAAGGTCTGAGCTAATTACAGCATCTGCCTCAATGCCATTAGATATTGCTTTAAGTGCCTCACTTCCTCCTGCACCGCAAAAAGTTGCAATCTTGCTAATTTCTTTTTTACTGCCACCGTAAGCGATTACTTTATTAGTTTTAAATTTATCTTTTACCTTTTTTACAAGCTGAATAAAACTCAAACTTGGAACACAAAAAGCTCTACCGTATCCGTTTTCTTGGTCAATTTTGTCAATAATTTTGGCATCTATTCCGTCTAAAGCCTGCCAAATACAATCATCTATACCGCCCTTCGCAACGTCTAAATTAAGATGAAACGATACCACGTTAAGCCCTAATTTTGTTGCTAAGGTTACAGCTTTTGTGTTTACATCAAAAAGGTCTAACTGATTTATAGGCGAATAAATAGCTGGATGGTGCGTTACAATTGTATCACATTTTAAACGCTTTGCCCTGTTCACTACACTTTCAGTTAGGTCTAAAGAAAACAAAACATTTTCCACGTTATCATGTGTTCTGATGATTATTCCACTGTTATCGTAACAGCCCTTTTTTATCATTTCTTCGCTCAAATTAAGGGGTGCTAGCTTTTCAAGCTCGATTACGTATTGGTCTAAACTACACATACCTTTTTAGCTCCTCAATTTTAGTTAAAATATCCTTTCTTGCCGGCAAGCCCTCGTCAATATTTGACAATACCTTTTCATATTCATCAATGGCTTTTTTTATCATTTCTAAAAAGTCCTGCCCACGCTCTTTAAGATTATCTCTGCCAAATTTTATCTCGTCATCACTTAAACTGTCATTGCCTTTTTTTACAACCATAAGTTGATAGTATTTATCCTCGGCAAAAAATACTCTGTCACTAACAAAAGCGTAGCCCTTTTCAACTAAAAAGCTTCTAAGTTCTGGGGCGTTTTTCATTGGTTGAAGCACCAAATTTTCGGGTGGTTCCTTTGCGTTTTTTATTATGGATATAATTTCCATTCCGCCCATTCCGGCAATCAACGCACAGTCAGCGCCAAAAACTTTTTCAAAGCCATTTGATACAACGGCGCTAACTACTCCCTTATCTATTTCTTCCTTTAATAACTCTTGTGCTTTTTTTAGGCATTTAGCACTAATGTCAGAAACTATTGCCCTTTTACACTTCCCACTCTTTATAACTGCACTTGCTATATAACCGTGGTCACAACCAACATCAGCAAAAACCTCGCATTCAGGTATTGCAGAGAATATAATTTCTAATCGCTTAGTCATTAGTCAAGGAAATCCTTAAGTCGCTTTGAACGGCTGGGGTGACGAAGCTTTCTTAATGCCTTTGCCTCAATTTGTCTAATTCTTTCTCTAGTAACGTTAAATTCTCTACCAACTTCTTCTAGTGTTCTCGTTCTTCCGTCGTCAAGCCCGTAACGAAGTCTTAACACCTTCTCTTCTCTCGGAGTTAACGTGTCTAGCACGCCAACAAGTTGTTCTTTTAACATCGTTGTTGAAACTGCATCTGTTGGCGCTGCACTACCTTCGTCCTCAATAAAGTCTGACAAATGGCTATCCTCTTCCTCGCCAATAGGCGTTTCCAATGAAACGGGGTCTTGAGCAATCCTTTGAATTTCCCTTACCCTCTCTTCAGTAATACCAAGCTCTTTTGCTATCTCTTCAGGCAAAGGCTCTCTTCCAAGCTCTTGCAACAATCTTCTTGAAACCCTAATTAGTTTATTTATAGTTTCTACCATATGCACGGGAATACGAATGGTTCTTGCTTGGTCTGCAATCGCTCTTGTTATTGCTTGTCTAATCCACCACGTTGCATAAGTTGAGAACTTAAAGCCCTTTTGATAATCAAATTTCTCAACGGCTTTCATCAAGCCCAAATTTCCCTCTTGAATAAGGTCTAGAAACTGCATTCCACGTCCCATATATCTCTTTGCAATTGATACAACGAGTCTAAGGTTGGCTTCTGAGAGCATCTTTTTAGCAGCTTGGTCGCCCTCTATCATTCTTTTCGCTAGCTCAGTTTCTTCTTCTGGTTGAAGTAAAGGAACTTTACCAATGTCTTTTAAATACATTTTGACAGGGTCATCCATACTAACTTCTTTTAAGAGTTGGTCGTAAAGGTCTTTATCCTTTTCAAACTCGTTGATTATTTGAATGCCCTCTGCTTCAAATATTCTATAAATCTCTTCTAGCTCGTTTGGCGTTGCTTGCTCTTTTTCAAGTGCTTCAAAAAGTTGAGTGGTTGTGATACTGCCACTCTTCTTATGCACGCCTATCATATCTTTTATTATTGTTTTAATTTGTTCGCTAAGCAATTCTCCCTCAGTGCTAACCTGAACGGTAATCTCTTTCAACTTATCCATTTATGCTCCTTTAGAACTATTTAAGTTTGTTTTTTTCTATTAGTAGTTTACTTATTTTTTGCGTGAGTTCTTTTCTTAATTCAACGTCATCAGTTTTCTTGAACTGTGCAGTCAAGATTTCAATGTTTTTTCCTATCGTAAAAGCCTTTAACGTCTTTATACAATCCTCAAAATATAATGCTTGGTCAAATCTCTTATTGTCGTCAGTTTCAAGCCCTGCTATTTTTGAAAGCTCAAAGTGTTCTTCGCCCTCAAGCTCCTCGTATAAATCACTAAACCTAACCGTGCGATTTTGATTTTTGCATTCTAAAACGTAGTCTTTAAGTTTTTTATGTATAGGTAAAATAAATTCTATTTCTTCTATGTCGTAATCAGAAGTGAATGCTTTGTTAAACAGATATGCGTAGAGAATAAATCTTGCAGCTATCACAGTCTTGTCACCCGAATTATCTGAAAAACTCGGCGTGTCAATCTTTTTAGGCTTTATATCTTCTTTCGTGTTATATAAATCTCTTCTCAACGCCTCAAATGTTGTGCCTGTATATTCTCTAACCGTCTTTAATAAATCTTCTTGCTCAGCTGCTGATGGGCTTTCTCTTATAACCTTAATAGCATTTGCTATATATTTTCGTTTGCCATCAACACTGTTAACGTCAAAAGTCTTTTTCAAAACGTCTAGCTTAAAGTCTATCAAGGGCTTAGCCTCTAAAAGCAATTTTTCATAACCCTCTTTTTTAAATTGCTTTACAACGTCGTCTGGGTCCATTCCATTTGGAAGTGAAACGATTTTCACGTCTAACCCTTCGTCCTTTAGGATTTCTAATCCTCTAATCGCAGCCTTTTGACCTGCAAAATCTCCGTCGTAGCTAATATACACCTTGTCCGAATAACGCTTTAATATCCTCGCTTGGTCCTTAGTTAACGCAGTTCCCATGCTTGCTACCACGTTTTCTATTCCCGCTTGAACAAGGGATATTGTGTCCATATATCCCTCAACTATAATAATTGAGTCTAAACCTTTTTCGTTTTTAAGCTTCTTTAGGTTGTTGAGGTTATATAGATTGTTACTCTTTGAAAAAGCAATAGTTTCTCTCGTGTTTTTATATTTAGCAAAATCTGCATTTTCTAAAAGCCTGCCACCAAAGGCTATAACCTGATTAAATTGATTTATAATAGGAACAATTAGTCTGCCACCTAATGAATCAAAATATCTACCGTCCTTAACGTCTACAGCACCAGAGTCCAACATTTCCTCATACGTATAACCTTTTTTGAGCAAATAGTTAGGAAGTTCACTAAAATCTAATGAAGCACCAAACCCAAATTTTGCCACCGTTTCGGGTGTGATTTTGCGCTTAAATATATACTCTACGTGCTTAGTAGCCCTTGAGCTTTTAAGGTTGTGAGCATAAAAATATGCCGTGTCTTTAAGTATCTGTAGAACTTTTTCTTTTCTCTTTTTTTGTTCTTTTATCTTCTCATCATCATATCTAACTTCGGGAAGTGGAATTTTTGCACGCTCTGCTAAAAATTTAACAGAATCATTAAAGTCAAGCGATTCTATCTCGGAAATAAATGTTATTACGTCGCCCGATTTATGACATCCAAAGCAATAAAAAAACTGTCCGGCAGAATTAACTGAAAAAGAAGCCGTCTTTTCGTGATGAAAAGGGCATTTCCCCCAAAAGCTTCCTCCACGCTGTTCTAAACGGACGTATCTTGAAACAACGTCTACTATGTCGTTTTTATTTTTTAGTTCTTCTATGAACCTAACGTCATATCCTCGCATTATAATTCCCATTTATCAGGTATAAACAACTCGCTAAAGCTCTTAACGGCATATGAATCACTCATACCCGATAAATAATCGCATAAAACGGTGTCTATATCGTATTTATCTAACTCCTTAACGTAAAACTCTGGTAGTAGTTCGGGGCGTTTTTTATAATAATCGTATAGCGAAGAAATCATTCTATCTGCTTTTTCTTCCTCCACCCTAAACTTATTGTGCTTATATACTCTTTCAAACAAAAAATCTCTTAAAGAATGAGTCGCTTTAAATATCTCCTCTTCCATCTCTACAAAATTTTGCCCGTTTGAACGCTTGTATATAGAAAAAATCATGGTGTTTATGCGTTGACTTGAGCTTTCACCCAACAACTCAATTTCCTTTTTGGGTAAATCGTTTTTTGTTATAAATCCACCTACTATCGCATCATCAATATCGTGATTTATATACGCAATCCTATCTGCAATGCTAACTGCCTTGCCCTCTAACGTAGAAGGAGAGCTATTCATTTTATGATTTATTATTCCGTCAACAACCTCTCTTGTTAGATTAAGCCCTCTACCGTCGTTTTCTAGAAAATCTACTACTCTACCCGATTGAACGTTGTGCTTAAAGCCCTTGGGATTAAGCTTATTTAGTATCCTCTCTCCCGAATGCCCAAAAGGCGTATGTCCTAAATCGTGACCTAAAGCAATGGCTTCAGTAAGGTCTTCGTTTAAAGATAATGCACGCGAGATTGCACGAGCAATTTGCGAAACGTTTAACGTGTGTGTTAATCGGGTTCTATAATGGTCACCCTCCGGCGAAAAGAAAACTTGTGTTTTATTTTTTAATCGCCTAAATGATTTACTATGTATAATTCTATCCCTATCCCTCTGAAAAGCCGTTCGCATAGGACAAGCCTCTTCCTCACGAAGCCTGCCTACCGAATCCTCAGATTTCTTTGCATAAGTGGATAAAAACGTGTTTTCGAAAACAAGAGTTTTTTCTTTCATACGACCTCTTAAAAGTTGTTTACGTATAATAATACTTTAAAAAATTAGAAAACCCTTTTTTTTACAAAATTTTTTAATAAATTTTTTCATAAATTAAAAGGCTTGTTCATAGTTACTTTTAATATTTGCTAAAAACAAGCCTTTTTATATTAGTTTTTATAAAAGTTTATCAAATGCTTCGATGCTCTTTTGATAATTCTCAGCGCCCTTTACCTCTAAAAATATTGGCCTTTTATTTATAATTCCCTTTTTCCAAGAATGGAAGAATGAAGAATATGAAATCAATGGTCCAAACCACCCCTCTATTGCATTGTGGTTTTTTAAGCCCTCTGGCAATGAATACACTTGGTGGATATGATAAGCAACTATCCTTTTTCCCATTATCTCATACCACCTGCTGATTGGATATATCGAAGAAAGCTTTCCGTTATTTCTTGCGTGACCAACGTCTAAAACGTGTCCAACTCTTTCATAACCTACTCTTTCGTTGATAGCATCTATTAGCTTACTTACCTCATCGGGTGTATATCCAAAACCTAAAAGCGAAACATCCTTATCAGACTCTGCTTTGCCTTTATGAATGTTTTCTATGCCAATATACACACTTGAATCCACAGCCTCTACTACGTCTACGTAAAGCGAAACGTAATTTGCAAATAAGTCATCACTTAACTGAGGTTTTTTAATTTTAGGTGGATGAATGGTCAAGCCGTTTGCCCCAGTTTTTACAGCATATTCAATCGCTTTTTGCCACGATTGCACACCTGTAATATTCTCTCCGTCAAATTTAAGATTTGGCATATGTATGGACAAATAACCATTTGTTTTTTCTCGCCATTTTTCAATCAAGGGAATGAGCGAATAGTCTGGCTCCCAGTCACCTGCGTTACATCTAAGCTCTACTGCACCAACGGAGTTTTCTAAAGCATATGTTAAATCCTTAACGTTATCAACACAAGATATGCCAAAGTAATTTTTTATATCCATTAAAACACTTTTATCTTCGGCAAAAACTACTTCAACTGGGCAAATCTTAGGCAAACTTAAATCTAAATAATTTATGCACGGATAATCGCCAATAGATTTATCAGGGTCTAACGCCCTTAAGCTGATAATTCTACTGTTTTTATATAACGTATCAGCTTTTTTGTGCGAATGTGCGTGAATAACCGTCAAACTTGCCTTCTCTAAAACATCATCAAGAAATTCTCTATCACATATCGATAGTGAGGGTAAAGAATGGTGCATCATAAAAACGTCGCCATCTTTTAGGGTTGATATCCTTTTTTTGTCGTCCTCGGTTATCGATGCAAAAGGAGTATTTATTCCTAAAAAAGTTCTTCCATTATAGGAAAATTGTAACGGCTTTGCCTTAGATAATATGTAATCTCTAGTCTTTTCATCACGAACGTCAGAATTACCTAATAAAAAATGACTGTCGCTTAAATCTTTGGTTAAGTTAAGATAACGGTCAAAGCCCTCTTTTTCGCCAAAAGCAGTAATATCGCCAAGATTTATAACTTTGTCAATCTTATCTTCTTTTATTCTATTTATCGCTTTACATAAAAATTCGTATTGAGGAGAGCTATCTCCGTTTGGTGTATGCGTATCGCAAATAAATGCTATTTTCATATTATAACTCTATTATTGTCCTATCTCTTAAAATTTGTGCCTTTCCCTTAAAATAGTCCTTTACCTTTTGCTCAGACTGAACGGGATTATTTATTATTTCTCTACCGTGGTGATTAAAGCAAACCCTACCTAAATTTTTATTTTTAGTATATTCATAAACCTTATCAACGCCATTATGCCCCGTTTCTATAATTAAAAGGTCTGCATAATCTCCAATTACCACGTCTAAATCAGTATAATTGAAAACGTCACCAGAATAAACTATGCTTTTCCCTTCACACTCTATCCTATAGGAAAACGATAGCCAATCGGTTACATCCTCAGTCTGTTGAAGATGATGGTTATGAAAGGCTGTAACCTTTAGGTTACCGTCATCGAAAATAACGCCATCCTTTACTTTTGTTGGTTGCATAGCATAGTCGCAAGCAAAATTACCCTCTGTGTTTTTTAGTATTTTCCATACCCCATCAAAGGTTTCAAGATTGGGTATAAAAACGTTAATATCCCCAAAACGTGGATTGGTTTTTTTAACTTTAGTAAGTTTTCTAATATGCCATAAAAGAGTCGCTAGCCCTCCAACGTGGTCCATATGTGTATGCGAAATAAAAACGTTTTTAATGCTCAATAGGTCAAGTCCCATTAGGTGTGCAGTTCTTGCGCAGTTTTCTCCAGCATCAAAAAAATATAGTTTTTCATCTTTTTTAATAGCAAACGAAACGTGATTCATATCTGGCATTGGTTCAGTTCCAGAACAAGTGCCTAAAAAATATAGCTCCATAATTCCTCCGTTCTTTATCCGTTCTTTAATTATATACTTTCTCGATTAGTTTTTCAAGCCTTTTTTCCTTTTCAATAACCTTTTTAATAAATTTTCCTGTCCAACTCTTGCTATTTTCACTAACTTCCTCAGGCGTTCCTACTGCAATAATTTCTCCACCGCCGTCACCTCCCTCTGGACCGAGGTCAACAATATAATCAGCAAGTTTTATTACGTCAAGATTATGCTCAATCACAATTACGGTGTTTCCGCTTTCTTGAAGTCTTTTAAGCACCTTGCATAGCTTATCTATATCGTAGCTATGAAGTCCTGTCGTCGGCTCATCAAGAATATAAAGAGTTTTTCCCGTAGCTCTCTTGCTTAATTCAGTTGCAAGTTTTACACGCTGAGCTTCTCCCCCTGAAAGAGTTGTGGAGCTTTGACCGAGCTTAATATAGCCAAGTCCTACGTCCTGCAAGGTTTTTACCTTGTTGTATATTGAGGTAACGGGTTTAAAGAATTCACAAGCCTCATCAACAGTCATCTCTAAAACTTCGCTGATGTTTTTACCCTTATATTTTACCTGCAAGGTTTCACGATTATAGCGATTTCCCTTGCACACTTCACAAGGCACGTAAATATCAGGCAAAAAGTGCATTTCTATTTTAATAAGCCCATCTCCCTCGCAATTTTCACATCTTCCACCTTGAACGTTAAAAGAAAATCTTCCCGCCTTGTATCCACGTTCCCTTGCATCTGGCGTTTGAGCAAAAAGTTCTCTAATCGGTGCAAAAACTCCCGTATAGGTTGCTGGATTGCTTCTAGGTGTTTTTCCTATTGGCGATTGGTCAATCTGAATTACTTTATCAAAATATTCTATGCCCTCAATTTTATCACAAAGCCCCTCTCTCACCTTTGCCTTGTTCAGCCTTGAAGCAAGATATGGATAAAGAATTTCATTTACAAGCGAACTTTTTCCACTGCCCGAAACACCCGTTACAGCCGTAAACAGCCCAACCGGGAAATCAGCATTAACGTTCTTTAGGTTGTTTTGCTTTGCCCCTATAACCTTAAGCCATCTGCCGTCTGGAAGCTTTCTTGTAGTTGGAATTTCAATTTTTCTTCTACCCGAAAGATAATCACCTGTTATCGAGCGTGGCTCGTTAATTACATCTTCAACTCTGCCCTGTGCCACGATTTCTCCACCGTGAACACCTGCCTTTGGTCCTATATCTACTATCCAATCGGCTGAACGCATTGTATCCTCATCGTGTTCAACAACAATTAATGTGTTTCCAAGGTCACGAAGCTTTGTAAGCGTTAATAATAATTTTTCATTATCTCTCTGATGAAGCCCTATGCTAGGCTCATCTAGAATATAAAGCACACCGGTAAGCCCACTACCTATCTGCGTGGCTAGCCTTATACGTTGAGCTTCCCCTCCAGATAAAGTAGAAGCTGTTCTTGAAAGTGTTAAATAGTTTAGGCCAACGTCCCTTAAAAACGCTAAACGTTCTTTAATTTCTTTGACAATAGGTGTTGCAATAAGCGTTTTTGTTCCATCAAGTTGTAGTTGGTCAATAAATCTATATAGCTCTTCAACAGAAAGGTCACTAGCCTCACTGATATTTTTCCCGTCAATTTTTACGGCAAGTGCTTCTTTCCTTAATCGCTTTCCATTACAAGTGTTACAAGGTTTAACCCTCATATATCTTTCAATTTCACTTTTCGTGTAATCACTCGTTGTTTCACGATACCTACGTTCTAAATTTGGAATAATACCCTCCCACGATTGATAATAGCTACCATCAAACGTCCTCGTGGAATATTGCATCTTTATTCTTTCCCCGTTATTACCGTAAAGCAACATATCGTATATGTCTTTAGGTAAATCTTTAACAGGAGTATCAAGGCTAAATCCATAGTGGTTAGCCAGCGATTTAAAATTCATCTCAGCCATTTTGCCACTATCTAAATTCCAGCCCGTAACAGTCATTGCCCCCTCTCGCAAAGTTTTACTCTTATCCTTAACAACAAGCTCCTCATCAATTTCATTCTTAAAACCTAGTCCAGAGCATTCAGGACAAGCACCAAAGGGGTTGTTAAATGAAAACATTCTAGGCTCTATTTCTTCTATACTTATTCCACAGTCTGCACAAGCGTATTTTGTAGAGTAAAGCGTTGCTCTATCTCCTACAATTCTAACCTCCACCAAGCCGTTTGCAAGCTTTACAGCAGTTTCTATACTGTCACTTAACCTTTTTTCTATCCCTGGCTTTATAACCAGCCTATCAATTACTACGCTTAAAGAATGCTTTACGTTTTTATCAAGCTTTATTTCCTCGTCAAGCCCATAAACTATGCCGTCAATCTCCACACGAACAAAGCCACTTTTTCTATAAGCTTCTAGTTCTTTTTTAAACTCACCCTTTCTGCCACGAACGGTAGGTGCGTTAACTAGAATCTTGCTACCCTCTTTAATCGCCATAACCTTGTCGGCAATTTGGTCTACCGTTTGCTTAAAAACAGGCTTTCCACATTGAGGACAGTGTGGCAAACCAATTCGAGCATATAACAAACGCATATAATCGTAAATCTCGGTTACCGTTCCAACTGTTGAACGTGGGTTATGAGAGGTTGTTTTTTGGTCAATAGATATGGCTGGCGACAAGCCTGTAATGGATTCCACGTCCGGCTTCTCCATTTGCCCTAAAAAGAGCCTAGCATAACTTGATAAGCTTTCAACGTAGCGCCTTTGTCCTTCTGCATAAATAGTGTCAAAGGCAAGCGTAGACTTGCCACTACCTGAAAGCCCAGTGAACACCACCAGCTTATTTCTTGGAATGGTTAAGTCAACGTTTTTTAGGTTATTCTCTTTCGCTCCCTTTATAATTAAATTTTCGTTCATACTCATTTTCTCATTTTAAGCTTTAATTTTGCTATGGTTTCTCTTATTTCTATACACTTTTCAAAGTCAAGGTTGTTTGAACACACCTTCATAATAGCTTTAAGCTTTTCTATCTCGGCAGGAATGTCGCTTTGCTTAATTTCTTTAACCGTATCAGTTTTTTTGGTAATTTCAAGGGTGTTTACTATATCCTTTATTACCGTTTTTGGCGTTATATTATGCTCTTTGTTATATTTACTTTGAATCTCCCTTCTTCTCTCAGTTTCGCTGATTGCACGTTTCATACTGCCCGTTATTGTATCAGCATACATTATAACTCTGCCCTCTACGTTTCTTGCCGCTCTACCTATCGTTTGAATAAGCGAGGTTTCGCTACGTAAAAAACCCTCCTTATCAGCATCTAAAATCGCCACTAACTTAACTTCAGGAATGTCAAGCCCTTCTCTTAAAAGGTTTATGCCACACAAAACGTCAATTTCGCCTGAGCGTAGCTCGGATACGATTTCTATTCTTTCCATCGTATCTATATCACTGTGCATATATCTAACCCTTATCCCGTTTTCTATTAGATATTCAGTAAGTGATTCAGCCATCTTTTTTGTTAGCGTGGTAATAAGCACTCTGCCCTTAGAATTAACTACCGTATTTATTTCTTTTAATAGGTCGTCTATTTGATTTTTAGTAGGTCTAACTGAAATTTGTGGGTCAATAAGTCCTGTTGGTCTAATTAACTGCTCAACAACTTGTCCTGCCTCGGAAAGTTCGTATTTCGCAGGCGTTGCTGAAACACATATCATTTGTCCAACCCGTGAATCAAACTCAGTGAAAGTTAACGGCCTGTTGTCATAAGCAGACTTAAGCCTAAATCCAAACTCAACAAGAGAATCCTTTCTCGACCTATCTCCATTATACATAGCTCCTATTTGAGGAATTGTCATATGCGACTCATCGATAAAGACAATAAAGTCTTCAGGGAAATAATCTAATAGCGTAAACGGAGGCTCGCCGACCTCTCGCCCATCAAAGTATCTACTATAATTTTCTATACCCTTGCAAAAGCCGATTTCTTTTATCATTTCTATATCGTAATCGGTGCGTTGTAATAGCCTTTGAGCTTCTAAAAGCTTTCCCGATTGATTAAAAAATCTAACCTCTTCTTCCTTGTCTCTCTCAATAGCTATAACGGCAGTATTTAGCTTGTCCTCTGCCACAGCATAATGGCTTGCTGGAAAAACTACTGCGTGCTTTAGCTCGGATACAACTCTACCACTAACGTATTCTACCTCGCTAATTTTCTCAACCTCGTCACCAAAAAACTCTACACGTATAAAGATTTCCGTGTTCGATGATGGAAAAATATCTAAAACATCACCATTTACTCTAAATGATGAACGTGAAAAATCAACGTCTTTTCTAACGTATTGAATAGAAACTAGTTTTCTAATTAGAGCATCTCTTCCTATTTGGTCGTTAGGGCGAATTGAAACGGCCAGCCTATAATACTCTTCTGGTGCACCTAGACCATAAATACAAGATACCGATGCCACAACGATAGTATCGGTGCGTTCGGATAATGAACAAGTTGCAGAGTGACGAAGCTTATCTATTTCATCGTTAATTGCAAGGTCTTTTTCAATATAAGTATCAGTGCTTGGAATATAAGCTTCGGGTTGATAATAATCGTAATATGAAACAAAAAACTCTACACGGTTTTCAGGAAAAAATTCCCTAAACTCGTTACACAGCTGGGCAGCAAGCGTTTTGTTATGTGCTATTACCAATGCTGGACGCTGAACTGATGCTATAACGTTTGCCATAGTAAAAGTTTTACCAGAGCCAGTAACGCCCAAAAGGACCTGAGTGCGAAGTCCGTCGTTTATGCCCTCGGTCAATTTCTTTATAGCTTGTGGCTGGTCACCAGTCGGCTTATATTTAGATTTTAATACAAAATTACGCTTTTCCATTTTTTTATATTTTCTCTTAATCTAACTTATATTATATTCTATATTTTAAACAAAATCAAGATATTTTAACCTTACCTTTTACTAGCTTTTAGGTTGAATTTTTTATTTGTTTATGTTACAATCGTAAAAAGGAGTAAAAATGAAGGTAGTAGAAAAACAAAAAAATAGCAAAAATTGCATTATTTGTGGAATGGAAAACGAGCTTGGGTTAAAAGCACAATTTTATAATCTTGACGATAATAGTGTGGCAAGCCTTTTTACTTTCTCAAGCAAACATCAAAGCTATCCCGAGCGCACTCACGGTGGAATGATTTCTGCTCTATTAGATGAGCTTATGGGGAGGGCTTTATGGATTGACCAAAAAAATACGTATGGGGTGACAACTACTATGACGATGACCTTTAGAAAGCCTGTTCCGTTTGACGTTCCCTTAAAGGCAAGAGCGTATATAACACACGATTCTCAACGTTTTTTTTCAGCTAAGGGTGAAGTGTTTAATCAAGAAGGAATTTTGCTAGCAGAAGGCACTGCAAGATATCTTAAACTTTCTGATAAGTTAGCTTTTGGCTCAAACGTTTGTAGCGATGATGAAATGTGCTATCTTATAGAAGATGACGTTACTGAAATTGACCTTCCCCCTCGAAAAGAATAGATTTTAACTTTTTTTGTTGCTAAATCATACAGTATAATATAGACACTAAGGAGGAATTTGTCTTATATGTGCTGTTTATTCGGCAATAATAGTAATAACAACTGCAACTGCCCTAACCGTATAATTATTCGTGGTCCGCAAGGTCCTGCTGGTCCATCTGGGGCGCGTGGTCCTCAAGGCCCACAAGGTCCTGTTGGTCCTATTGGACCTACTGGTGCAACTGGTGCAACGGGTGCAATTGGCCCTCAAGGTCCTATTGGTCCTGCTGGTCCACAAGGTCCTGTCGGTGCAACGGGTGCAACGGGTGCGACAGGTGCGACAGGTGCTTCAGGTGCAACTGGCCCACAAGGCCCTGTTGGTCCTACCGGTCCTCAAGGTCCTGCTGGAACAAGCGATGCAGTCTACGCAAGGTCTGGTGCTGTTACCGTTGCTTCGGGTGCAATAATTCCGATAGCGTTAGATACAGCAAGCCCCACAACCACTATGACGGTTACTGCTAATGCAATAAATATTAGCGAGGCGGGAACGTATTTGGTTTCTTACTTTGCAGATGGAACGAGTGAATCTGAAGATTTATCAACCACGCTATATATCAACGGCGTTGCTACAACTGACGAGGTATTAGAATTTGGTAACGGTAACGAAAATAATAAGATAGGTAGTAAAACTATTTTATTAACTCTTCCTGCAAATTCAACGCTTTCGCTTTTTAACACGTCTTCAGGTAGTGCAACCTATACTGACGCAAGCTTGACCGTTCTTAAAATCGCATAAAAAAACGATAGGATTTTCCTATCGTTTTTTAATTGCTTATCGAATAGACTACTTTTCTTTGAGTCTTGTTATTTATAATGACGGATATATTTCCATAAACGTCCGTTCTATAAAGTGTACAATGCTCGTTTGCTTCAAACAACCTTGTCAATGTTAATGAAGAAGGGTGACCTAAATCGTTAGCTCCCCCAACCGAGATTATGGCGTTAGAAGGTTTTGTTAGAGATAAAAATTTTGAAGACGAGCCACTACTATCCCCTCCGTCAGGAAGCATTAAAAAATCTATATTTTCTAAATTTATGCCTTGATTAAAAAATTGATTATACAAATTAGATTTATAAGCCCCTACAACGTATTCTTCTTGAGTAGAGGTTGCATCACCCGTAAACAAAAAGCGTGTTCCTGAATAATTCAAATAGACTATTGGGGATAAATCGTCTGACTGACGTTTTGTTGGATTTGTTTGAGAATTAAAGATTGCATATGCACCATCACTAGAAAGAATTGGCTGTGGCGATAAAAACACTAGTTGATAATCTTCGCCGATTATAGATTTTCCAATTTGAGAATAAGTTGAATTCAAATCCTTCTCATTAATCTTTAATAAAAACTCGTAAAATAACGGATACTCTTCGGGATATATAAGATACGGAATAAAAACGTTTTCCACTTTAAAGTCAGAAAGAATGTTTACTGAATTACCAATGTGCTGTTCGTCAACGTGAGACAAAAGAAAATAATCAATCTTTTGAACGTTTATGTAATTTAAAAAATCCTTTATTTGTTTATAGACGCTAGGGCTTGCACTTCCACAATCCATTAGCATGTTCTTGCCGTCAGAAAACCTAATAAATATTGCATTGCCCTCACCAACGTCAATATACGTTACTGAAAATTCTGCACTCGCTACTGAGGATATGTATTTATCATCTTGTTTATTACCACATCCGGAAAATAAAAAAGAGGTAATAAAAATTATGCTTAGCAATAAACTAAAAACTCTTCTTTTGTGTTCTGCCATAAGCTAATTTTTAATACCCTTAATTTTTTTAAGCTTTACTAATTCGGCTTTAATGCTACCCATATTGTCTATTGCACACTTATATCCCATCTCATACATTTTTGCTCCCTGCAAAAAAGAAGTAGCATCAAAACCCCTAAGGTCTGGGTTTAGCACAATATCACTATATTCATAGCCTTTTTCCCAAGGCTTTTCCACCTTGCTTTTATACGTAGGAAATATTCTAGAAAGCAAGCTAGGCTTTGCTTCGTGATTTCTTAAATCTATTCCAACAACGTAATCTGCACCCATTTCTCTTACAACGTCGGCAGGAACAGAATTAGTAAACGCTCCGTCAACATATCTTTGATTATCTATTACTACCGGCTTAAAGAAAGGTGGCATTGAACTAGATGCACATAAAGCAATTGCAACGTTACCACTATCAAAAACCTTTTCTTCGCCACTGATAAGCTCGGTTGCTATCGCCTTAAACGGCTTTTTTAGGTCAGAAAACTCAATAGGTCCTAGATTATTCTCAATAACACCATACAACCCAGAACCATCCATATTAGACATAAAAATATTTTTCACGTCACTAAAATCTATTGCTTTTAATAACTCAAAAATATCTGTTGAGGTATAACCGTTTGCGTAAAACGCACCCACTATACTACCGATGCTTGTTCCTGCAATCACGTCGAACTCAATGCCGTTTTCCTCAAAAGCTCGAATTGCCCCTAAATGTGCAAAGCCCTTTGCACCTCCAGAGCCAAGAGCAAGCCCTAGCTTTAATTTTTTAGGCTTTTTCCTTAAAAGCCAAGCAAAAAAACCCATTGCTTTAATTGTTCTCCTCTCCATCTGGCTTCTTTAATATAAGCCTAATAACTACGATTGCAAATAGAACTGCTGCAACACCAAGCAAGCCGTAAAGAACGTAATCCAGCGTCTTGATTGAGCCAAGAGATAAACATATTTGAGCAAGCATAGAAATCAGCCCTCCTGCAACTAGATTGCCTAGTGCAATCGGTAAAACGCTATCCTTAAATTTTAATCCCAAGAACACTGCAATAGCTGTTCCCGTCCACACACCCGTCATAGGAAGTGGAATTGCAACGAAAATAAAAACTCCAAGTTGCTTTAAAAAGGTTTCTGAACGAGGTTTTTTGTAGTTTTTATTTTTTTGTTCGTTTAATGTTCCTTGTGCCTTCTCTTCAAAATATTGCTCTACCTTACAAACAAACTTATTAAACCACTTTACTTTTTTCATTAGGTCTAATAATGGCTTTAATAAAAAATATATTGGAACAAATACTAGTGTAGAACCAATAAAGGATATTAAATAAGAAAAGAGAAAGTTTAAGCCTGCGCCACGCCCAAAAACTATCGCCCCTTTTAGCTCAATGAGTGGAACGAAAGACATTACAAAAGTCGCCAAATATTCATTTCCAATTAAATCTTGAATAAATTCTACCATAAAACGCCCAAAAACTTGTATTTTATCTATATATTAAGTATAATGTAAATATAACAAAAAATCAACCATAATTTTTATTTTTAAGGTGAAAAAACTAATGACTACACAAAAAATGCTTTCTAAACTTAGAAAGGCTGTATCTGATTATAAGATGATTAAGGACGGCGATAAAATTGCCGTTGGCGTTTCGGGTGGAAAGGATAGCGTAACCCTACTAAAGCTTCTTGCCGAATACCGTAGATTCTCCCCCGATCGTTTTGACTTGATTGCCATTACCGTTGACCTTAGGTTTGATAAGAAAGATGGGGATTTTACTGCAATAGAGAAGCTTTGTGCTGAATACAATATCCCTTACTTTGTTGAAAGAACTGATATTGGAGAGATTATCTTTGACGTTAGAAAGGAAGCTAGCCCCTGTGCCTTATGCTCAAAGATGCGTAAGGGTGCTTTGTATGAAAAGGCTAAGCTTGAGGGTGCAAATAAGGTAGCTTTAGGCCATCATTCAGACGACTTAACCGATACCTTTATTATGTCTATGCTTTTTGAAGGCAGACTTTCAACCTTTGCTCCTAAAAGTTATTTAGATAGAACTAAACTCACCTTAATTCGACCAATGCTATATCTTAGTGAGTGCGACGTTGTGGGTTACTCAAAAGATTTACCCATAGTTAAAAGCAAATGCCCAGCCGATAAAAACACCAAGCGTGAATACGTTAAGGATTTAATAAAGAGCATTGGAAAGGATATAAAAAACGTTCGAGAAATGATGTTTACTGCTCTAACCCACCCCGAACGCTACAGCTTGTTTGATAAATATGAAGACCAAATAGATAAATTTTAAAATAAAAAAACGCAAGAAGTTCTTGCGTTTTATCTTTTATTTTTGCATTAAGTTTTCAAAATCATCTTTAACCTTTTTGAATAACTCTTGAGCTTTCAATTCGTTTTCAGCTTTTATAGAGTAATAAACCTTTAGCTTCGGCTCTGTTCCAGATGGTCTAATGCAAACAAATCCACCACCTGCAAGCTCAAAGTAAAGTGCATTAACTTTTTCTGTTTGCATTTGTTCTTGTGTGCCGTTTGAAAGCGTTCTAACTGCTGATGAATAATCCCTTATAGCTTCTACCTTTATATCGCCAATCTTATCAACCTTTAAGGTTTTCATTTTGTCAACAGCACCATTCATTTCATCCATAGCGTTTAGCCCAGAGTATTGAATACTTACGTTAGTATCGTATACGTATCCGTATTTTGTATACAATTCTTGTAATTTTTGATAAACGCCAACGTTATGATAGGTATAATAACAAACAAGCTCTGCAAATAGCATACTTGCAATAACTGCGTCCTTATCTCTACAATGCGTGCCTCTTAAATATCCACAGCTTTCTTCAAATCCAAAAATAAATTCTCTTTTACCCGTATCGTCTAACTGCTTAATTTTTTCTCCAATAAACTTAAATCCAACGGGAACTTCCATAAGCTCTACGCCAAAGTCCTCAGCAATTAGCTTCGCCATACTTGTTGTTACAAAGCTTTTAACTACAAAGCCCTTGCCGTTAAGCTTGCCTTGTTCTTGCAAGCGTTCTAAAACGTAGTTGAGTAGCAACGCACCTACTTGGTTGCCTGATAATGCAACAAACTCTCCTTGCTCGTTACGAATAGCTACGCCTAGTCTATCACAATCTGGGTCAGTTCCAAAAACAACGTCTGCCATCTTAAAGTCTGCCATCTTGATAGCTAGTGTAAGTGTTTCCTTAAACTCAGGATTTGGCACTTCTACCGTAGAAAATTCTGTATCGGGGGCAACCTGTTCGGGAACGGTTATAAAACTTATGCCAAGCTTTTTCAATATGGTTGTAACAGGCACGTAACCACTTCCGTGAACAGGGGTGAACACAAGCTTAACCTTTTTGCCAATCTTTTTAACCTCTTTCTTTGAAAGGGCTAACTTTTGAATGGTTTTATAATAGCTCCTGTCTATGCTCTTTCCAACGATTTTTATGTTTTTTGCCACATTCTCGTCAAACAACACTTGGCTTGAGAATGGCGAAGGTATTTGGTTTATGTATTCAACAACCTTTGCCGTTGCTGTGGGCGACATTTGCGCCCCGTCTTCACCATAAACTTTATATCCGTTATATTCTTTAGGATTATGACTTGCAGTAATCATTACTCCTGCGATAGCCTTTAATTTTTTCACTGCATATGATAGCATTGGAACGGGATGCACATTGTTAAATAAATAGGCTTGAATTCCGTTTGATTGAAGCACAACTGCAGTAGAATATGCAAAAGCGTAAGAAAGTCTTCTCGTGTCATATGAGATAACAACACCTCTGTTCATCGCTTTCTGGCCTAAAGATTTAATGTATTGTGCTAAGCCCTGCGTTGCCCTTCTAACGTTGTAAACGTTCATCATATTAGTTCCAAGACCAATAATTCCTCTCATTCCCGCCGTGCCAAATTCAAGCTCTTTGCCGAAACGATATTTTATTTTTTCAAAATCTTCCTCTATCGATTTTAATTCAACTTTATCTTCTTCAGAAAGCTTTTCGCTCTCTAACCAATCTCTATAGGTGTCTAAATACATAGCCCACAAAACCCCATTTTTTTATTGTTTATATATTTTTATTATATATTTAAACCTATTATATGTCAAAGGTTTTTTTAATTTTCACGTTTGAAAAATATTCTAAAAAACAAATTTTTATTTTTTATAGAAAAATTTTCAAAAAAGTTTTAGATTTTAGTTGACATTAAACCCTGCTTTTGATAAAATTTATAAGCATTCTCTACGGAATAATATGCGGGTGTAATTCAATGGTAGAATTCCAGCCTTCCAAGCTGGCAGCGTGGGTCCGATTCCCATCACCCGCTCCAATTACTTTTAGGGGCTAAGACTGTTTCTTCGCAAAGCACATGCACCCGTAGCTCAGTTGGATAGAGCATCGGCCTTCTAAGCCGAGGGTCAGGGGTTCGAATCCCTTCGGGCGCACCATTACGGCGGGCGTAGCTCAGTTGGTTAGAGCGCAAGATTGTGGTCCTTGAGGTCGTGGGTTCGATTCCCATCGCCCGCCCCATTACTTTATAGGGGTGTCGCCAAGCGGTAAGGCAACGGATTTTGATTCCGTCATTCGTAGGTTCAAATCCTGCCACCCCTGCCAAACGGTTCATTAGCTCAGACGGTAGAGCACGTGACTTTTAATCACGGTGTCCGGGGTTCGAATCCCCGATGAGCCACCAATTTGATATTTATGGACGATTAGCTCAGTTGGTAGAGCAACTGACTCTTAATCAGTGGGTCCCGGGTTCGAGTCCCTGATCGTCCACCAATAAAGATTCAAGTCTTATGGCTTGAATCTTTTTTAATTATTGACTTTTCAAATTAATATGTTATAATCTAAATATACATGTATGTTTTAAGGAGAATAATATTATGATTTTTGACAGTTTGAAAAATTGCGAGCAATATTACTCTATCCACCCTGCTTTTAAGCCTGCTTTCGACTTTATTAAAAAAGCAGTAGAAGAGAATTTAGAGGTTGGTAAATATGAGTTAGACGGAAAAAGTCTTTACGCTTCAGTTCAAGAATACACAACAAAACTTTCGCCAGACGGAAAATTCGAGGGGCATAATAATTATATAGATATTCAATTTATCATTTCGGGCAAAGAACTTATGGAGGTTGGCGAGATTGATAAATTTACGGCTAAAACCGAATATAACGACGTTAAAGACGTTACTTTTTATCACGACTTAGACAGTGTTACTCAGGGAATTGTTGCTGATGGAGAGTTTGGAATTTTCTTCCCTAATGATATTCATAAACCTGGAATGTCGGTATCAAACGTTCAATCAAACGTGAAAAAGATTGTTGTAAAAGTAAAGTTATAAAAGTAAAAACGCTTAAAATTTCTTTTAAGCGTTTTTTGTTTATGCCCTTATTAAGTTTTTAATTTGTAATAGAGCGTTCTTTTCTAGTCTACTAACTTGTGCTTGACTTATTCCTACCTCTTCGCTTATTTCAGTTTGAGTTTTTCCCTCAAAATATCTAAGCCTAATTATTTTCTTTTCTCTATCACAAAGTCCATTCATCGCCGTATCTAATGCAACCTTTTCGGTCCAATTTTCATCTGTGCATTTTTCATCGCCAAGCTGGTCTATTAAAAAGAGTTCGTCACCAGATTTATTATAAACTGGGTCAAAAATCGAAACGGTATCAGAAATTGCGTCCAAAGCGTATACCACGTCTGAAACAGCTACATTCATTTGTTCGGCGATTTTATCTACTGTTGCCTCCTCATCTCGCTTTTCTATTTCGCCTCGAACCTTAATAACTTGATAGGCTGTATCTCTTATGCTTCTTGATACTCTAAGCGAGTTTCCATCTCTTAAAAATCTTTTTATCTCACCTATTACCATTGGCACTGCATACGTTGAAAACTTTACCCCTACTGATAAATCAAAGTTGTCTATTGCTTTCATCATTCCAATCATTCCTGCTTGAAAAACATCGTCTGAACAAGAGTTTTTTAGGTGAAATCTCTTAATTATTGATAACACCAGCCTCATATTACTTACTGCAAACATTTCTCTTGCCTCCATGTCGCCTTGACTTATCCTTGTTAAAAGTTCTATACATTCTTCATCAGATAGACGTGGAAGTGTTGAAGTATTAACTCCACATATTACCACCTTTTTTTGCATAATACCTCCTTTACCTTTGGGTTTTAAAAGTATTCTCAATCAAAAAAATTTTATACTTTTTTAAAAATTAACTCTGTTGACAAATAAAATCGGCTATGCTAAGATTTATATATAACCGTAAAAATTGGAGTTTATTATGTGTAATATTTCTGGATATATTGGAAAAAAAAGAGCCGCACCCATCTTGATTGAGATGATAAAAAAGCAAGCTGGTTTTTGTGGTGGATACTATACAGGTATAACTACAATTTGTAACGGAAAAATGTATACGGCTAAGGTTATTGGTGACGTTGATAGGCTTTTAGAAACAACTGATGCAATCAACTTTCCCGGCAACGTTGGAATTATTCATAGTCGCTCAGAGTCTGGTGGTGACATGCATTGGGCACACCCTTTTAATTCTAATGACCAAGAGATTTCAACTGTATTTAATGGTGCCTTAGGCAAATATGTTTCCATTGACCCATACAACGCTTTAGTTGAGGCTATATCTAATATTGACGCTGAGTTTGAATCAGCAGTAGAGAATAAAGCTGGCTTTCACCCTACGCTTAGGAATGGAAAAAAAGTGCACGTTGCTGAATGTTTGTGTCATTTAGCAAGGCACGAGATGATAACAAAAAACCTACCCACTCACAAGGGCTTGCAGAACGCTCTACTTATATACCCTTCTGAACAGGTAGGTCTTGCAGTTTGCGCAAGCGAGCCTGATAGAATTTCATTTGTTAACCACAATATGCCAATGTTTGTTGGAAGAACTACCGACGAAACCTTTTTAGGAAGTATGGCGTTATCTTTCCCACTTGATAGAGATTATATAGGCATTGAACAAATTCCACATTCTAGCTCTGGCGAGGTGTTTGTTGATAAAATTCTTGCAGAACGCTTTTGTTCGCCTTTAGAGATTGGAGAAATAACACCTGATATTATATCAAAAGCTAAAAAAACAATGCTAGAAACCTTAAAAACTAATAATAACCCTTGCACGATAAGTGACTTTACCAATAAAGTGAAGCTATTATTTGGCGATTTAGTAGACCAACGTTTTGCTGTGGTATATGAGATTTTACGAGAGTTTGTTGATTGTGGCATAGTGGAGATAGTAAAGAGAGTTGTTGACGGTGCAATTGAAGGTAGAGCTGATAATATTAAAGCTATAAAATTTACTGTTAAACTAAAAGATTAAGCTTGTGTTTAATTTAAATTATTTAGCTGTTTCAAATTTTTAATGAGTTTAAATTAAAATAAGCACCTCAAAAAGTATTCAACTTTTTGAGGTGCTTTTTTTTAATTTTTTTTTGTTTTATTTGTTTACTTTATAAATACTCTTTAGTAATTTCATTTAAAAATTCATACTTTTCAAGAACGTCAACTGCCAAAGCAAGCTGATTTCTTGCTCTGTCTAGGTTATGACCTTGCCTTTTTACCTTAAAATAAACGTCTCCATTAAGGTAATCGGTCATAAAGCGAACAGCTAGCGTAGTGGTCATTGTAAACACACCTAAAACAAGCGTTTCCTTTTCCATATCGGTTAATTTTTCGCCCACTTCACCTAAAAAGCCTTTAGAGAACGCCCTGTATTTATCTAGGTCAACTCCAACAAGGTCAACCTCAGGTGAATCCTCAATAGTCTTATTTGTAATAAACCTTATAGCATCACCAAAATCATATGCAATTGCCCCTGGCATAACAGTATCTAGGTCTAACACGGCAAGAGCCTCGCCCGTATTTTTATCAAATGCCACGTTATTAAACTTAGTATCGTTGTGCGTTACCCTAAGTGGAATTTTTCCACTGTCTAATAATCTTTGAAGCTCTGTCGCCTTTTCTTCTAGCTCAAACAACTTTTCTATCTCAGGCTTAACACTATCTAGTCTACCTGCGATATTTTCTTGCACTGCTTTATGCAGTGCGTCGTATCGTTTTTCGGCATTATGAAAGTCTGGAATTGTTACGTATAGACTATTAGCATCATAACCATCTAAGCAATTTTGAAATCTTCCAAACGCCTGCCCAGCATTTTCAATAATTCTCATATCATCTGAAGTGTCGTATGTTACTGAGTCTTTTATATACCTGTATACACGCCAATAATTTCCCTTGTCATCCATAATATAAGGCTTTTTGGTGTCCTTTGCTAAGAATACCCTTAACACGAATTTCTTTGTTGATAAATGCTGTTTTTTTATGTTGCTCCTAATATAATGGGTAACGTTAATAATGTTTTCCATTAGTTTTGCAGGGTTAGTAAACACGTTTGTATTTATTTGCTGAACTATATAGTCTTTTCTTTCGCCATCTCTAAAATATCTTGCGTGATACGTGCTGTTGATATTACCCGTGCTAAGCTCGGTGCAACTTAAAAACTGCCCACCTATATCAAAAAATTTACAAATATCGCAAATAGTCACTAAAATTTTCCTTCCTTGTTTTTATTACCTAACATTATATTCAAATCCAAAAGAAAAGGTCATTCTTTTTAATTCTCGATAATCTTTTTATCCTCAATTTTAATCTTTTTATCACAAACGCTAAGCCCTGCAACCTTGTGAGTTATCATTATAGCTGTAACGCCATCTAAACTTCTTAAGTTTTCAAGAAGCTTTTGTTCTGTTAAAGCATCTAACGCACTTGTTGCCTCATCTAACAGCAAAATTGGCGCTTTAGTCAACAACGCTCTTGCAATAGCAACCCTTTGAACTTGTCCCTCCGATAGCCCTGCACCGTTTTCACCAATTCTTGTTTCAAGCCCCTCGGGTAAACTTTCAACCGTTTCCTTTAAACAAGAAAGCTCTAACACCTTTTCAATCTCACTGTCACTAGCGTTACGATTGATAAATGTTATATTCTCTCTTAACGTTCCACTAAAAACCATATTCCCTTGTGGAACAAAGGTAAACAATCCCCTAGTTGCATAGCAAACGCCTAAATTTTCTTGTTTTAGTCTTAAATATACTTTTCCTTCATTAGCATTATACACACCTAGAAGTAATTTTATTAGCGTGCTTTTTCCAATTCCAGACAAGCCCGTAATTGCAACAAACTCGCCCTTGTTTATACTAAGGTTTGCATTTTCTAAAACCAACTCTCTTCCATAGCCAAAGCTTAAATTTTCAAACTCTATTGAACTTAAATCATTGTATACCTTGTCAACGTCTATCGCCTCTTGCTTTTGTTCTGCTTCTATTCGCTCAATTTCAACAAGCCTCTCGGCAGAAGCAAGCATAGAAAGTATTCTTGGCAAAACTAATGATAATGATGCAAACGGTGCTTGAATATTCATAACAAGCTGTAAAATTGCTGACAACGTTCCATAGCCTAGCTTACCATTTATTATCATGTATCCGCCGTAAATCAATGCAAACACGTATCCAAGACTAAAAACTATGTTGTATACTGCGTTGCCTAAAACTGCAACGTTACGCCTTTTCATTTTTACCTTAAAGTTATTTGCTTGCAACCTAGTAGCATCGCCCTCTACCTTATCGTTTGCATTAAACACCTTTATAGTAAGCAAGTTTTCTATGCTCTCTTGCATAAAGGAGCGAACCTTTCCGTCAGTTTCTTGAGCTTTTTTATGGAGACTTTTAAGTGAATTTTTAACAAGCATTATAGTTAAAAAAACAACCACGCCTGCACCTGCAAGAATTAAACTAAATAACGGGTCTAAAATAACTAGTGCAATAAAAGCACAAACAAGTTTTGCCACAGAGCCAACGGCATCAGGTAATATTTCAGCAACACCTGAGCTAGCCACCCCCACGTCACTTGTTAATCTGTTCATTAATTCGCCACTATGAAAAGCTGTTATTTTATCGTATCGTTTTGATAGAATAGATGAAAACAGCTTGCTTTTATAACAAATCTCTAATTTCCCTTTTAAATGCTCGCATAAAAGGTTTATGGAAATTCTTAATACAAACTGCAAAAGTATTATTGCAACTACTGCGATAGAGCCATAAAGTAAAGTGATTTTCCCTTCTTCTACGTTTTTGTTAGTAGCTCCGTCAATAACTGCTTTAATACCTAACGCAAAAAAGATTGAAGTTATTGATAATAGAACGTTAAGCACTGTTAATATTACAATTTTACTCTTCTGCCCCTTTGCGTTAGAAGATAAAAAATACATTGCTCCCGACTTTTTCATCTATAACTCCCTTTTTGTTTAACTTTATATGATATTATAACATACTATAATATCTTTTGTCTAGTATACTTGTAAATTTAAGCACTTTCGCATCATTTACTTGTAAAAATTGTTTTTATATGCTAAAATCTAGTTATGGATATTACTAGCAATAAATTCTTAGAGTTAAAAAACAAGGCTACCAATTTGCTTAAGGCGTTGGTCTATCACCCACTATACGTGGTTGTATTTGCTTTTATCACCCTTCTATCCTACCTACTTGACGTTCAGTTTATAGGATTTTTTTGCTTTACCATAGTTGCTATACCAATATTTTTATTGTTAGATGACGTTTGGCCCATTCTTCCTTTACTAGCTTTGGTTACTTTTTTATTTAGAAAGCTAGACTTTTCTCACCCTATATTTATTGCAATGCTTATTCCAATTGGAATCAGCTTGATTCTACACTTTTTTTTGTTCCCGATTAAAAGCTTTAAGGGCGGCTTTCTATTTTTGCCATTAATATTAGTTTCTATCACACTTTTTTCGGGTGGCTTGTTTTCTCGTGAGCTTTCAGATTATCCCAAGGGTTTAGTAACAGCTATAACTATTGGCCCTGGAATTTTATTCATATACTGGTTTTTCCGTCAGTTTATAAACCCACCCGAAAACTTTGATTTTAGAACTGAGTTTTTTAGAATTTTACTTGCGTGTGGGCTTGTTGTTGGTTTGGAAACACTTTTTCAGGTGTATCACACTAAAGTTTTAAATGACGGTATGTTTAACACTTATCATATGGGTTGGGCTAACGTAAACTCTGCAAGCGTTATCATTATGATATCCTCGCCGGCTTGTTTTTACTTTATATTAAAAGACAAGGTATTTTTACCCAACCTAATTTTTCTTGCAACCTTAATAGTTTCCTGCCTACTTTCTTCAAGCGACGCATGCTCAGTTATAATGATAACTTTTAGCGCTATTATGCTTGTCGGAACTTATATAAAGCTTAAAAAACCTACCCAAAGATTGATTTTGCTTTTAGAATGCTTTGTAATCTGCATTATTGCTATTTTATTTTTGTGTTTTAATATAGAAATTGTTAACTCAGTTTTAGATAAAATTTTAGCTTCTGTTAGCTATGATAACGGTAGAACTCGTTTATATAAAGAAGCTTGGGCTTTGTTTGTTAAAGGGCCTATCTTTGGTGCAAGCTTAGGTTACTATAACGACGCTTTTTTAATGGACCAAAATGCACTTACATACAGTTACTTTTTTCACTCAACCTTTTTTGAGGTTATAGCTTCTACCGGCATTGTTGGTCTTACTGCTTACGTTTATTATTTTGTTCAACGCTATCGCATTCTAACAAATAATAACTCCACCTTTAATACACTATGCTATATATCCTTTTCACTATTTGAAATATACGGGTTTTTAGACGTTGTTGAATTTAGCATAATCCCACATATGATATTTGCTACCCTAATAATTTTGGTTGCAGAGCTAAACAATCTATCTAAAGTTGAACGGTTACCGTTAACTGAATAACCTAAAAAAGACACTAAAAAAGCGGGGTTTCCCGCTTTTTTTACTTTATTATTTTATTTAAGTTTTCTATAGACAGTCCGTTTTCTTTAAGCTGTTCTTCTACACTACCTAAGTCAACAAACTCATCTTTTATTCCTAAATGCGTTATGTCTACCTTATAGCCCTGCTCAGCATAAAAACCACTTACTAACGAGCCAAAACCACCAATAACCGAATTTTCTTCTAGTGTAATAATTTTTTTGTCCTTAATTTCTAATAACGTATTTGTATCTAATGGCTTAACAACTCTTGCAGATATAACCTCAACGTCTTTCTTAGCGCTGTTTGCGAACTCTAGTGCTAGCTCTACCATTCTTGGTCCTACGGCTAAAATTGAGATTTCCTTGCCAGATTTTATTCTATCGAACTTAGTTGTAAAATCTGGTGTTTCTCTATCAGTTTGATTATATGATTTGGGATATCTTATCGCTACAGGAGAGTTTAGGCTTAGTGCATAATCTACTGCTTCGCATAGCTCTGTTGCTGTGGTTGGAGCTAGAACAGTTATGTTGGGCATATGCAATAAATAGCTTAAATCAAACGTGCCTTGATGGGTTTTTCCATCCTCGCCAACTACTCCCGACCTATCCAAACAGAATATAACCGGTAAATTTTGAATGCACACGTCGTGCAAAATTTGGTCGTAAGCTCTCTGCAGAAAAGTAGAATAAATACTTACGATAGGCTTTAGCCCTCCCTTTGCCATTCCAGCTGAGTAGGTTACTGCATATTCTTCAGCAATTCCAACGTCAACAAACTGTTTTGGATATTCCTTGCTAAATTTATCTAATCCTGTTCCGTCCTTCATTCCTGCACAAACAGCAACTATTTTATTGTCGTTTTTTGCTAAATCGCACAACTTTTCACCAAGCTGAGCTCCAAAACCATTATTAGCAAAATTTAGGTTTTTACCCACTCCGTGATATACGTCTGCGTGATTTTCTGCTTCAGAAAAACCTTTTCCCTTAGTCGTTCTAACGTGTAACAAAACCGCCTTGTCCTTTGCTACGTTCTTAACTCTTTTTAATGTTTTTACAAGCCCTTTAACGTCATTGCCGTCAACTATGCCTACGTATTTAAATCCAAAGCCCTCAAACCAATTATCCCTACCAAGTATACGCTTAACGTAGTTTCGTATACCCATAAGCCCTCTTGTAACAAACGAGTTCCCAAAAACCTTTGAAAGAACACGCTTAGTGCTTATATATCCTTTACTCATCGTTCTTTTCGATATATATCCATACAAGCCGTTTTTGTTTTTAGAAATACTCATTCCGTTATCGTTTAGTATTACAACAAAATTCTTTGGTTTATTATTAGTAGCCGTTAACGCTTCTAAATTAAGACCGTTAACTATCGAACCATCACCCACAACGTTTATAACGCAATAATCTTCGCCCAAGGCATCTCTAGCAGATAGATAGCCTAAGCTTGCAGAAATAGATGTTCCTGCATGACCAGAGGTGAACGCATCAAACTCGCTTTCATTACTGTCAGGAAAGCCTGAAATTCCACCCTTTGTTCTAATAGAAGAAAATTGTTCACGTCTGTTAGACAAAATTTTATGAGCGTAACATTGGTGCCCAACATCAAAAATAAGCTTATCTTTTGGTAAATCAAAACAATAATGAAGTGCAACAGTGGTTTCAACAATGCCAAGATTGGAAGATAAATGTCCACCGTTATTAGATATTGTAGAAAGAATTTGTTCTCTAATATCTTTACATAGTCCATCAAGCTCGTTTATATTAAATTTTTTGAGGTCCTGATAACAAGTTAGCCCACTCAAAATTTCCATATACTCTCCAATAGTTATTATATTTACTATTCCCTTATCTAATATTATATTATAGCTTAAACGCTGTTGTCAAGGTTAGATTAAAAAATGACATAAATCATCTTAAACTGCACTAAAGAAATCATAACAGTTATTGACTTAATTGATTTTATGGTGTAATATATCCTTACAATTTAGAGGTGAAAAAATGTTTACAGACAAAACTTTAGAAAATTTTTGTTCACTTATACTTAAAGTAGGCGTTAATCTTCAAAAAGAGCAAGGGCTTGAAATAGTTTGTCCAGTTGAAAAACACGAGTTTGCTGAAGCTTTAACCCTTTGTGCATACAAGCTAGGTGCTAAAATCGTTCGTGTGCGCTGGGAAAATGAAATTGTTGATAGATTCTCATATGAATACGCTAGCGAAACAACGCTAACTAGTGTTCCAAAATGGCTTGTTGATATGCGAAATTCTCTAATAAAGGAAAATTTTTGCTATGTAGCCGTGTCTGCTGAAAACCCATCGGCTTTCTATGGGCTAGATGCAAACAAGATAGCAAAGGTTATTAATGCTCGCTCTAAAGCACTAAAAAAATACACCGATGCTGTAATGAATAATGAAATTCGTTGGTGTGTGGTAAGCGTTCCAACAAAAGAATGGGCAAAACAGGTTTTCCCAAACGAGCAAAACCCAGAACAAGCCCTTACCGAAGCTATTGCTAAGGCGTGTAGGCTTGACTTAGACGACACCTCAGCCAAATGGCAAGAACATTTATTAAAACTTCAAACCCGAGCTAATAGACTTAATGATTATAGATATAAATATTTGCATTTTATAAACTCTCTTGGAACAGATATTAAAATTGGACTTGCTAAAAATCATATTTGGACTGGCGCTCTAGAAAAATCCAAAGACGGTTTGTATTTTTGTGCAAATATTCCCACCGAAGAAGTGTTTACAGCTCCCCATAAAAACTTTGCAGACGGCGTAGTAAAAAGCTCAATGCCACTTATTTATAACGGACAGATTATTGATAAGATTACACTCACCTTTAAGGGAGGAAAGATAGTGAAATTTAGTGCTGAAGTTGGAGAACCTGTGCTAAAAGGCTTAATTGAAACCGACTCAGGAACTAAGCGACTTGGAGAGGTTGCGCTTATAGGAAAAAGTTCACCAATTAAACAAACGGGTATACTTTTTTATAACACTTTGTTTGATGAAAACGCAAGCTGTCATTTAGCAATAGGAAAAGCATATCCCACAACAGTTAAAGGTGGCGACAAGCTAACCAGGTCGGAATTAAACGCCTTAGGCGTAAACGATTCGGTAGAACACGTTGATTTTATGATTGGCACGGACGATTTGACAGTTTATGGAATCTATGAGGATGGAAGAAGAGATTTAATATTTAAAGAAGGCGAATGGACTTTTTAGTCCTTCGCCTTTTTTGAAAAACTGCAACCACAATAATTTTGTCTGTATAAATCAAACTGTTTAGACAGCTCAATTGAACGCAAATAGCCACCCTTCTTTTTAAAATCTGAATATAGATATTTTACGCCTATTTCTTTTTCAAGCTTTTCACCAATGCTATTTAATAAATCAGCATTTTTTAAAGGGCTAACGGTAAGGGTTGTAGCAAAGCAATCAAACCCATTGTTTTTAGCATAACTGGCTGCGGACTTAAGTCTTAGCTGAAAACATTCTTTGCACCTTAAACCACCCTCTTTTTCTTTTTCAAGCCCCTTTATCACTTGATAAAATTCTTGTTTATCATAATTAGGACAAACAAATTTTATCTTAAGCTCTTTACACAATCTCTCTTGTTCTTCGGCTCTTTTTCTAAACTCACTTTCATCGTCTATATTAGGATTGTAAAAATAAACTGTTACGTCAAAATTATTTTTAAGTCTTTCTAACACTGCCGATGAACAAGGGGCACAACAACTGTGTAGTAAAAGCTTTGTATCGGGCTTAAAATTTTTTAATTGTTCTTGCATTAAATGCTCGTAATTGATTTTCATAAAGTTATTCTTTCTTTTTTAACGTTCACGCCGTCGTAGTTAATATAGTAAGCGTTTTTATTTTCAGAAACGACTTTTGATAAAACACCGTTTTTAAATACAATAGCGCAGTCGTTTTCTACTGCTATAGCATTTTTAATATGTTTATCCTTAACGGCTTTGAAAAAATCTGCTTCCCTCTCGTCAAAGTGTGGACACATTGTTCCCTCTAAAATTCCTAGGCCTTTTCTTAGCACGTATTCAGAGCTTTGTCCACGCATAATTTCATAGTCGGTATACATGTCGGTAAACCAACATATTGCTCCAGCTGAAAGCCCAGCGATTATAGTTCCGTTATTATAGGCTTCAATAATTAGCTTGTCAAGCCCCGTCTGCTTCCATTTTTCAAGCATAAAAACCGTATCTCCACCACCAATATAAATGCAGTCGGCATTGCGAATTTTTTGTGCTATATGCTCTAAATTCATTTCACCGTATACGATTAATGCTACCTCTGCCTTAATATCGTAAACTGAAGTATAAGTTTTTCTAAACGAATTAAAATATGGCATACTGTCATGCGAGGCTGTTCCTATAAACAAGGCGTTTGCTCGTTTGTCCCCTGCGTGTGCCTTTGCTAATTCTGCAACGTATCCGTCAATCTTTATGGTGGTTTTGTTTTTAATTTCTCCTCCACCTATTGCAACAATAATCTTGTCCATATATCTCCTTAAAGCCGAAAACGGCTTTTTTCATTTGTTAAAACGTGTGTTGTGATAGATTTTCTAATTCAGCTTTTAGCACGTTTACGTGCAAGCGCTCGTCTAAAATTATTCTAGATATTATCGCCCCTACCTTTTCGTTGTTTAGTCTTGAAAGCATTTTTTCGTATTCGTAGACAGTAGCGGTTTCAGCAGTAATATCATCTAAAAGTAATTTATGAATATCCTTTGAATAGCTTAATGCACAGGTTGAATACGCATTAAATCTATATGGAGGAAGATTTGTAAAAATAGGGTCACTGCCAAGCTTTTTCAAGGTTTTACCCAAAATGTCTAAATGCTCCATTTCGCATAAAGCAATTCCCTTCATTACCTTTAATACTCTTTCGTTGTCTTCTGTGAAAAAGCTATGGTAAATATATTGTAAAATCGCTGTTATCTCACCACGTTGACCAGCATAACACGGAGCGATTATATGTGCCGAGTTTACATCTGGCTCTAACATGCTTAGGTCGGGATAGGGTAAATCTACTTTTATAGAGGGTAACATATCTTTTTCTCCTTAATCCTTTTTTTACACTATATGAGAAAAAGATTTTTTTTGTTTTTATATATAATAAATAAACGCAAAGCATAACCTTGCGTTTATAATTTTTTTTAAGTCCAACTATTATTTGCAAGTTGTGCTTGAAGAATAAGCTTCCCATTAACTAAATATTGGGCAAAGGACTCATCTAGCACAGTATCTTGATAAACTCTTACCTTCGTATGCCCCTTTACAGTCCAATAAGCAGCTTTTAACTTTGTGCTTTCAACCGGCTTAAACACCTTTAGCTTATCTCCCATCGCAGTTCCTATTTCAATCTCTACGTCAGGAAGCTGTGTCTTTCCATCTACCGTTGACCAAGCTAAACCGTTCCACTTAAAAGGATTACACGATAAGTCAAAAGCTACAACGTAATAAGGTTTTCTCCACACGGCTTCAAACACTGTTGAATCCCAAGCATCTTTAATTCCAATATCCTCTGTAGTATTTTTCCATTCTACAAATATATATCCCTCTTTTTTTACTGTGGGAACAACTATTTCTGAAGGCTTTTTAACCGTTTGGGCAAGCAGAGCAGTTCCTTCTGGCGAAGTAATCATTCCACCGTTAGTGTTAAACGATACAGTATAGCTAGTATACTTATTTTTATACTTTGCAATCAGCGTTACGTCGTTATCAATATTCCATACGAAATCATCGGTTATCTGCTTATTATTGTAAAACCAGCCAATAAAAATAAACTCGTCTTTTTGTGGCGTTGGGAATGCCTTTTGTGAGGATAGTGTGTTGCCGTAAACTACAGTAAATAATTCGTTATAAACAATACTTCCATTACCAAATTTACCACCATTGGAATCAAAGATGATTTCATAAACGTTCGCAAGCCAGTTAGGCTTTACTACGGTATCGGAATAAATGCTATCAATCTCTACGCTCCACCCATTTTGCGAATAACCCTTTCGCTTAAATTTAGGAACAATTATTTGTGATGGGTCTTCCACTTGTTGAATAAGCAAACTAGCATCATTTGCGTCTTCAAGCTCACACTCACCACAATCGCATTTAAACTCTACCGTTATTAAAGTTTTAGAACCACCGAACTCTAAACCGTCACAAGCATAAAAACACGCCATAGATATTATAAAGAGCAAGGCGATGGCAAATATCTTAATCCTTCTCATCTAAGTTATTATACACCACGCCTTTTACTTTGTCAAGAACGTCAGCCTTACACCCCGTATTTTGCCATTATTTTTAGCAATGCACTTAGCCCGTCGTTTACTTTAGAACGCATCAATGGTGTGTCATTCCCCCTCTCACATTCGTTTAATGCAAATTCTAGCTCTCTTGCCTGCTTTTTGTCGCTTTCTTTAAGCGAGTAATAGCTTAGTCTTTCTAATATGCTCTTTACGTGTGAAAAATTTATATCAGAAAGCTTGTCTTCTTCAGCATAGCTTCTTCTTTCTATACTCGGTTTATAAATAGCTGTTTTTTCTTTTGCGTGGTTTTCCCCTTCTTTAATTTTACTGTCTATGTAACTGATGAGCTTTTTTTCGCTTTCTTTTACCTTTTTGTATCTAACCCTTACTGAAAAGCACAAGGTAGAAAAAGCAAAAAACAAGCTAAAATAAACTTGGGAATAAATATTTCTACCGTGATAGCTTTGTAATAAGTATAAAAAAGAATGACCTGATAAACCTAGTAGCAAAAACCAAACCCTTTTTGATAACGTGTAGCCAGACCTAAATATAGCAAGCGAAAGGTTTAGTATGAATGCAAAAACTAAAATTACCGTGCAAATAATAAATGCTTTTTGGTGACCAACCGAACTAAAATAATCGTTAAAAATTTTTAATATTTCCATAAACCACCTCGTGTAAACATTATATCTTACACAAAACGGCAATTTATAAAAAATATTGTCACATTAAATCTTGTTTTGAGGATTTGTTGTAAAAATTATATCCTTATAACCTCACCTGAGTAAATATTTACTATGATTTTCTCTTTAACCTTTTTATCTAAGGCTGTTTCAACGGCCTTTGCGTATAAATCAAGTTGTTTTTGATAGCTATTTATCAAACCTTCTCTACTCTTTGAAGAATATTTATAATCTACAATATATGCAAAATCTCCGTCAACAACCAATAAGTCGATAACACCTTGAACAAGCACTTTAGTGCATGTGTTAACCAAAAGCACCTCGTTAGCAGGAAGTCCCACTATAAACGATTTTTCTTTATACAAACGCTTAGAACCAAGGCTAAAAAAATCTAACTTTGATATTGCTAACCTTATTTTCTCTAAGTCAATTTTATTTAATTCCTCTCTTGTCATAAGTCCGTCGTTAATAACGTCTTCTACTTGACAATTAAAGTCTTTATCACTAAAAAAGTTGTAATGTTCTAGGAATTTATGCGCAATCGTTCCCTTTTCCTTATCAGTTTGTGCAGAAAAATCTAACTTAAACACAGGTTGCTCTAGTATTTTTTCATCAGTTAGTAAACCAGTAACGTTTGTCTTTAAAGGCAAGGTGCAATCTTCATAAAACCTATAATTAAATGCAAAGTTTCTCTTTAACTGCTCTAAAAAATTATTATCAGGCTTACCAACTAGCACCTTT
The DNA here is from genome assembly GCA_045653205.1 of Christensenellaceae bacterium. Classification (GTDB taxonomy): domain Bacteria; phylum Bacillota; class Clostridia; order Christensenellales; family Borkfalkiaceae; genus UBA1259. The sequence continues at coordinate 186,637 of JAZOLT010000002.1, forward strand.
TTAGTTCTTTCCTTTAATCTTAAAAATTCAAACCCATCCTCGTAAACCTTACTCTCTACGCCACTAGGGATATAATCTGTAAACCTACTAGCTCCAGAAAATTCACTCTTTAGCAGGCGCTCCTCTCCCTGAACAGTCATATGAAGTGAATACGAGGCTCTTGTTAGTGCAACGTATAAAAGGCGTAGCTCTTCCTTTAATCTATTATCTCGCATACGCTCTTTAATCAATGCTCTTAAGTAACTATCTTTTTTGGTTCTTTTTTCATCATCAAATAGCTGAAGTGCAAAGCCAAGCTCTCTATCAAAGTAAACGGGTTCTTGCTCTTCTATCGTAGAGGTTTTTCGCTCTAAACCACACACGATTACAACGGGAAATTCCAAACCCTTTGATGCGTGAATAGTCATAACCCTAACAGTTTCTTCTTCAGAAAAATGCGAAAATTCAAAAGACTTTTGTGATTTCTCTATCTTGTCTAGCATCTCTCTAACAGTTAAATTTCTACCGGAAGTTACCGTTTGTGTAACAAAAAACCTAACACGGTTTAACTTTTGTTCACCTAAATCACTTGCCAGCACGTATGATTGATAATTGCATTCTTGCATAAATTTTTCAAGCACGCCTTTAGCACCAATAAAATCTGATAGGTATCTCAAATCTTCTATCTTTTTTTCAAAATTCTTTAGCTTATCAACAAGAGGGGAACTAGAACATTCAATAAAAGTCTTGTATGCGTCGTAAAAGGTAGAGTTCCTTGTTTTTTCTTTCTTGTTTTCCTTAAAAAAAAGTGCAATTTCAGCAAGCTCTTCGTCTGTAAAGCAACCGTAGGGGCTTTTTAGTATTGTTACTAATGGAACGTCCGACTTATAGCAATCAATTAACTTTAATAAATTTATTAGCGTTAGCACCTCGTTAAACTCACAAACGTTTTGCTTGACCTCCGAGTTAACGGGGATACCATGTCTGATTAAACCGTTTACAAGACCACTAACGTATGCGTTGTCTCTATTCCTAGTAAGAATAACTATATCCTTATAGCTTATTGGTAGGTGCTTTTCTAATTTCGTATCGTAATAGGTTTTTCCCAATTCATCTTTAATAATTTGGGTTACTAAGCTTGCAATCTCATTTTCTTGCTCTTGCGTGTCAACGCTAATAGCGTTAAGCACGTTGTAGATTTTACTTTCCTCAATAATTTTTTCTTTCTTTTTATGTGGCAAAAGATGTAAACACGCTCTGCCTTCTGCATCTTCTGGATAAATCCCACCGGCTCTTAACTCTGATTCTCCTTCATAGTTAACACCATAAAAACTATCTGTCATAGAATAAGAAAAAATTTTATTTACGGTAGATATTACCCTTTCTGCAGAACGAAAGTTATAATTTAGATTAACCGTCTTTTGATTATTTTCTTGCATGCGTTTGAATTTTTGTTCAAAAATATCAGGATTACAGCCTCTAAATCCATAAATGCTTTGCTTTACGTCACCAACCATAAATAAATTGTCGTTAGCAATTTTTGTGATTATTTCCTCTTGAACACCATTAACGTCTTGATACTCGTCAACAAAAACGTATTTATAGCGTGAGCGAACGTCTGATAAAACTTGCTCGTCCTCTAATAATTTTAAGACAAAATGCTCAAGGTCGGCAAAATCTAATACGTTTTCTTCTTTTTTTAACACAGAATAGTTTTTTGCAAACTCATCTACTATTGCCATTAACCCATCTGTTTCGTTGCTTAGTATCCTTGCTTGTTCGTTTTCAGCTTCTTTTGCTTGGTTTAGTTCGTGAATTTTTTCAACAACAGTTAAAATATTATCTCTAATTTCCACTGCATTTGCTTTAGCATTTATAAAACGTGGCGTATCAATACGTTCAAATGAATTTCTACGTATCTTTTTATATGAGAGAAAGTCTTGTGCATTGCTAAAATTGTTGTTTATTAAGGCGTCTATATCACCGATAATACTCTCGGCAAAAACAACACCCTTTTTTGAATCTTCTGCCTCAAAGTCCTTTATGTAGTTTAATAGAGAGTATTTCTTTACAATTAGCTCTCGTTTTCTTTGGGCTATTATTTCATTAAATCTCTTATCTAGTCCTGTTGCATAGGTTAATCTATGCTTATAACGCATTTGTTCAGGGCGAGCTTCGCTCTCGCATTTGTCAAAAATTTTTAATACGTATTCTTTTAATTCTGCATCACTACGTTTTTTTGCATAACGCAAACGCAAAACTCTAAAAAAGCTATGCTTTTGTTCATACAACTTTTTAAAGGTTAACGTTAGGGCTTGTTCCTTTAATTGCTCGCTTTGAGATTGGTCTATTATATTAAAATCAGGGTTTACACCCACAACAAAAAAGTAGTTTCGTATTAGTCTACTGCAAAATGCGTGCAAGGTAGAAATATCTGCACAAGAAACTTCAAGAAGCTGGCTTGAAAGCTCTTCTTGACCTAAATTGATTTGCTTTATGAGTGCTTTTTTAAGCTTTTCCTTCATGTCGGCTGCTGCAGACTCGGTAAAGGTTACGGCAAGTATCTCGTTTACGTTAGCCTTACCCTCTTTAATCAAGCGGATAATTCGCTCTATCATAACGAAGGTTTTTCCACTACCTGCTGAAGCAGAAACCATTATATTGCCTTTCTCGTGATTAACGGCAATAGCTTGTTCTTTTTTTAACTCAGGCATTTTCCCCTCCGTGTAGTGCATCATAAATATCGTCACTTTTAACGCTTCTAACTTTTCTTACCTTAGGCTCTTCAACGCCACACAATGCTTTATACTCACAATATTCGCAAGCATTTTCGTATGGCGAAGGCACGATAACGCCATTTTTCATATCCTTAATGGCATTTTCGCTCATTACAAGTGCATATTCAACTAAAGCTGAAAGTGTTTTTTGGTCTAGCGAATTTTTTAGTTTGTCTTTATCCATTTCAAAGTCAAACCACTCACTCTTACCCTCTTTAGAAAAAGTATTATCTTGTGCAACTGCAACTGAAAAATCAGAAAGTGTTTTGCCAACAACTAAACTATTTTCTTTATCCTCGTTTTTATATCTATCTTGCACGGGAAGATAGTATAGCCCTGCAAGTTTTTTATCGCTTATTACAGCTGAATATAGATATAACTGAAGCTTAACCCCTGCGTATAAACTCTTATCACTGCCGTCTGCCTTACCCGTTTTATAATCAATAATACGGAAAAAATCTTTATAAACGTCTACACGGTCAATAGTGCCTTTAAGTTTAACGCTTCCATTGTCTAATAGAAGTGCAGGATAGGTTTTGCCATCACCAAATTGAAGTTCAGTATACGCCGTGCTAAATGAAGAATTTTTAGAAAGCTTATAAAATTTATCACAAAACTTTTTACTTTCGCTAATTGCTTCTTCCAAGTATGAGTTGGTTTTAGCATTGTTTTGGAATTTATTGTATTCTCTCTTTTTTATAATCTCAGATTGTAGCTTAAAAAACAGCTCGTCAGCCATCTGTTCGTTTTCAATATTATCTAGTTCCCTTACGTATCCACAAAAAATTTCGTGCATAAAATTACCCACGGCAAGAGCATCAACCTCACCGTTTTCACGGCGTTTAACACCTATTACGTGCGACATAAAAGCTGAATACGGACATTTATAATAATCTTCAATGGTAGTTGGAGATATCATGTTTTTAACTAAAGCTTTAAGATTTTTTTCAAGCCTTATTTTTATCTCCTTATTAGCACTATCTAATATTACTTTTAGTTTTTCATATTCGTTTTGTTCGGTTTTTTCACAAAGAGAATAAAAAGAGCTTGCCTTTGAAAAATCGCCTATACCTTCTATAAAATTGCCTGCATCTTTAGAAAAATCGTTCAACGCCTGTTTTTTAGTTAAATATCCTCTAAGTTGTTCTGGCTTTTTGAACTCAAAAATCTTTTCTAAATAGCTAATAAGTTCACTTCTTTCGTGCTTTCCCTCGGCACTGTTGACGGGATAAGATAAATATAATTCCTCTAGGTAACTACAAAGAGCTAAAGCAACATTTTGTCTAACTCTATGGTTGATTATGCGAATTTTTGGCTCAATTAAGCAAGAAAAACTGCTTAAAACTCCAATATCGCTATCACTAAGCAGTGCTGTATCTTCCTTTATATCTGGCACACCTAAAGTTAAACCCATCGCAAAGGTCTTTTTGCTTTTGGCAATAGCAACCTCTCTATACCCACCAATATAAACTGCATCTGAATACTGTGGAATAAGTGAAAGCTCTAAAGCACCAATACCGTTTAAGAACATATTTTTATACTCTAATAGTTCTAAATCACCATCTAACAACTCGTGCATTTGGTCTAAAACCTTTATCGTTTGAGTATAAACCTGTTCGTTTAAAGAGGAAGCTGAAATCGCCCCCATATTTTTCAAGCCAACACTATACTCTTTTAACTTTTCTTCTACCGATAGCTTTGATAAAAGTGTTTTAACGTTAAAGCCCGAAAGTAAATTAACTAAATACACCCTAAATTCTTCAAGCTTGGGCGTCCAGCCATCCGATTCAATATCGAATGGTTTTAATATCAAATTATAATCAACGTTTTGTGAGCGAACGTAATTTTCAAAATCATCTGTTAACGATTTGTCGCTACAAACCAAAGGATTTTTAAAAAACGAAAACAGCACTTCTCTGCTATAATTTTTTCTTTTTACTTCTATATAATATGTTATAAGTTTTATTAAGGGGTGTGAGTCTGGCACGGTCTTTACGTCTAAAAAATATGGTATTTCAAGGCGTGAAAAAACCTCGCTAATATAATCAGCATATATATCAGTATTTTGAATTGCTATTGAAAAATCACAATACCTATGTTTGCCCGATAAAACGTTTTTCTTTATCGTTTCTCCAACTCTTTGAACCTCTTCTTCAATAGATTGTTCAGCTATATAGTATACCGTATTAGATTTTCTTTGACCCAGGTTAAAAGACTTAGGATTAAATGCAAAGTCTTTTATAAGCCTTTGTTCTTCGCCTACAACACTTTCAAAGTTTTGTTTTTCTACTTTTTCCCCTAGTCTTAAACAAATGCCTTCAAATATTCTATCTGCTTCGTTAACGAAAGCAAACTGGTTTTTATCCGAAGTTAATATTGCCGTTACACTTTTTGCTTTTTTAATTAGCGATTTTATAACTTCTTGCTGTTGACAAGTAAAACCTAAATAACCTATAAGGTAAACGTTAGTGTCCTTTAGGTCCTTTTTCATTATTACTTCTGGAAGATGTGAAAGCTCTGAACTTTGGTCGTCGTAGCCCTTTTCTAGCAAAAATTGTTCATAGGCTTTGTAAACCTTTACTATGTCTTCAAGCTTTTCTTTTAATACGCCTGAACAGTTTAAGGTGGCATTTTCCAACTGCTCGCACGATACGTTAGAACTTTTAAGAAGAGCAATTAGCTCGTATAGCTTTTGGGCTAGGTTAGTTTTAGTTTGCTTAAACCTCTTAAGCCTTAAATCTTTAAGCACGCGTCTAACAGCCATTGCCGAACCTTCTTTAGACAATAGCTTTTCAAATTTTTTATTCACCCTTAGATAATTGCCAAACGAATAAACCTCAGTAAAAAAACTACCGTTAAAAGTGTCACAAATAACCCTTTCGGTCATTAACGATATTTTTTCTTCGCAAAATATTAAGTTTTTAACCCCACTATCACCTCTAACGCCTTTAAGCTCCTTTTTTAAGAGTTCAAAAACACCATTGTAGGAATCTGAAAGTAAAAGTTTTGCCATATTTCTATTTTAACATATTTTATAAACTTTTAAAGGTTTTTTTACAACTTGTTTTACAACTTCTTTTATTTATGTTATCATATATTAAAATCATATTTATTTTGGAGAAACAATGAAGAAATTTTTTGTTTGTTTAATCTCCGTTATCACTGCTCTTTTAATTGCAATCTTAGGTTGTGGTTGCACCGTGGTTAACCCACTTACATTTAGCAGTGCTTTTGCGGGAGAAAATAACGACCCCTCTTCGTATTTAGAGGAAGCTGTGTATGATGTAAAGTATACCGACAATTATCAAAACCTTTTAATCAAAGATAGCACGCTTGATAATTACGTAGAAATTAACTTTTCAAATGGTAGATATAAAACAACTCTAGAAACCATTGACAAGACAACGTTTGATAGCTTAAACATTGAAACGGATATTTTAACTGAGTTACCTGAAAATGCTTCTACCATCTATAAATATACTACTAATTTGGAGATAACTGCTAGTTATTACGATAAGGCTGATAAAAAAACATATGAGCATACCGATACAATTGAAACAAAAACTTTTTTTTGTTCATATAGACTTTCTTACTCGCCTATTTATTCAAAAACTGAAAGTTCATATTCATCCTTAGCAATTAGTGGTGGCGTGGTAGTGGTTGCAACAGGCGAGAGCGTATGCGAAACCGTATATAAAAAGACCAGCTATACCTTAAACGAAAAATATTATCAAAGAATAGATAATGATAGATTTTTGTTAGATGAAAAGACTACTACCATTGAATACGACCATAAAACTGTTGTAGATAACACTCAACTATTATTTATTCTTAGAAACATTGATGTTGCACAAGAAAGTTATTACGGCTTGCCAACAGTATCATATCAGTATGGCGACGCAAAAATTCTAGCGTGCAAAAACACAAACTTCTCTTCCAAGCCTTACACCTTTAACTACTGTGGCGAAGATAAAAACTTAGAATTAACCGTTAGAAATTATAGCATTACATTATCAAACGGATTAAACACTGGCTTGCCACAATTTGCAACTGTTATGAAAGAAAAAACTAATGATATTAAACAAGTTTTAACTCTCTCTTACGTTCAGCCATTAGTTTGTTACGGAACTATGTTTTGTATGGGTGCATTAGAATATAAACTAACAAGCTTTTCTGTTACTAAGTAATATAAAACAATATAAAAATTACGCCGTTGCAAAAGCAACGGCGTTTTATTTAATTAGAAAACCCGTAGTTTCCTACGGGTTATTTTTTATCTTTCTACTATACCATTAACGTCTGTAATCGTTAACACTGAACTTGCATCCTTATCCCAATCTGTACCAAGAATTAAGTTTGAATATTCTAAACCAACCTTTAGGTTTTGAACTGTGCTATTTGCAAACGAGAAATCTCCAAGACCTACAACTGATGCCGATAACTCAATAGTGCTAATTTGTGTTAGTCCGTTGAACGCATACATTGGAACTTTATAATTTAGATTTGGTTTAACAATTACCTTTCTTAAAGTATAAGGAATGTAATAGGTTGCAGAAGATTCACTACCTGAATTATACTTTTGAGTAATTACTGCACCACCTTCGTATCTGTTTGAAGCAAATACATATCCAAAGTTTCTCTCAGCGTCTACAGCCTTATCTGCTGCTCCGTCTGTTTCACTACTAAAAGCATCTGCATTCACGCTTGCGCCAACAAAGGGAAGGGTTATTTCTGTTAAAGCCGTCATTCCTCTGAACGCTCCACCATCAATCTCCGTTACTGAAGTTGGAACGATAAGTTTTTGTATAGTTGCATTGCCATCGAATGCTCCTGCCTTAATTCTTCCTAATTCCTCGCCGTATTTATTAAACACTGCTTCTCCTAGGTCTAAATCAGTTGTTGTGCCATCATCAACGTATTGAGTTAACGTGAACACTCCATTTATTCTGCTTGCATAAACTCCAGGGTCTTTAGAACCACCTTCATTGTCATCGCAAGCAATGGCACTGAATGCCGTTACTAGAACGAATAAGCAAGCAAAAAATATATTAACAAGTTTTTTCATATTGACTCCTTATAAACATAATACTTGATAATTTTATCATTTATTTAAGGGTTTGTCAATGATTATGATTTATTTTATCCGTTTATATACTAATTTCCTTGCATTAAATTATTACCTTTCCTTCAAAAAAGCTTTCAAAAAAACCATTGGTATTGTTGCCACATTTTTCAAATGCTCCAACCAAATCATCAGGGCAAGCATTTTTATAAGTAAAATCAGAATAATACTTTTTTAACGCCTTAAAGAATTTGGCATCACCAATGCTTGTTCTTAAATAGTCAAACATTATACACGGCTTTACGTAGCAAAGATTAACGTATTCGTATTCCCCGTTAAACTCTCCTATTGGTCTTAACATTGTTGTATCTACCCTGTTAAAAAGCTTTTCATAAACCGAACAATACATTTTATAGGTCTGCTCAGAGGACTTTATGAGTTGCTCTCTCGTAAAACCATACTCTGAATGGTTTTCATAGAACAGCACCACCGAATACTCGGTTAATCCCTCATCTAAAAAAGGATGCTCTATTTCGTTATTGCCCACACCAGCTTGCCACCATTGATGTGCCGTTTCGTGTATTATAACCTCATCGTATGCTTCCCTTTCCAAATTATCGCTTATCATTACAAGCCCCGAAAACTCCATCCCACCTTGTAAAAAAGGAGTTTGAACTACAGCATAGGTTTCAAAGGGATAAGTCCCAAAGGTTTCTTGAAAATAGCTTATGCTTTTGTTAGCAGTGTCGAGTGATTTTTCTGGTGTTTGGTCTTTATAAAAATAATAATTAATCTCTATATTGTCGTAATTTTTTGTAACGATGTCAAAATTTTGTGACAAAACACATGCAAATGAGCGAAGATTTTTAGCAGTATAGGATAATGTTTTTTTACCGTCCTTAACCGAGCTACCAACAAGCTTACCACTAGACGCTACAACGTAGCTCTCATCTACACATAAGCTAACCTCATAATCAGAAGCATCGCTAAAAAACGGGTCGCCTACTGAATAATATACGCATTCATAAAATGCATCGTTATATAATCCACATAGTATTGGATAAAAATTCGCTAGATTGATTGATTGTGCAGTTATTCCTAGCCTAGAAATTACTTGTGCTATAACTGTTGAAAAATCAATAATAACGCAAATGCTTTCATCTGGATATACAGTTTGGGGCAAGGTTACAGATAAAATGTTTTTGTCTTCCCCACAAATCTCAAATTCTAAAGCATTGCCCCTTTCATCACACACTCCATTAATTTCAATTGCACCATAATTTATGCCGTTATAATAAGCACGTGTTTTATATTGATTAGAAATGGGAGAATACTTTGCCCCCTCTCTATAGGCATTAGGATAAAGATTGAACTTTAATACCGAAAAAGCGTTTTCACTAGAATTATAAAACACAACCCTTTCCTTGCCTGATAAAACGTTTTCGTTTAAGGTAGCTTCAATTTGATATTTACTAACCTTAGCATTATTATCGCTACAGCCTGAAAGCGCATAGAAAGTTAAACTAAAAACTAAAGCTAGTAATAATGAGATTAACCTTGCTCTTTTTTTCATAAAAAAACTCCGAATTAAATATTTTTAAAATATCTTATTCGAAGTTTTTATTCACTATTCTAATATTTATTTATTTTTCTTGCATAGACAAATATTTTGCAGGATTTATAATTTCTCCGTTCTCTTCTACCTGGAAGTGTAGATGTGCCCCTGCCTTATATTCTTGTCTGTTACTAGCAGATACTTGGCCTATAACCTCACCTTGTTCAACTACTTGTCCTACGCTCACATCATCGCCGTCTAATAGCGAATTGTAAATGGTTTTTAAGCCATTGCCGTGGTCAATCACGATAGTCGTTCCTGTAATCAACTCAGTTACAACACTTTCAACCGTGCCTTTATAAACTGCGTAAACATCTGTGCCTTCTTCAGCAAAAAAGTCAATAGCCATGTGAGCGTTAAATCTTCCTAAAGTGCTGTTAAATACCATTTGTTCACTGTATTCTCCAACCGACGTAGAGCTTGCAACCGGCATTATAAACGAAATAACTTCTATTACGGGTTGTTCGTTTTCTGAATTGTTGCCCTCGTTCTCTCCACCCGTTTGTCCATTATTTGAATTGTCTTGGTTAGGCTTATTTTCCTCGTTCGGCAACACTGCCTCTCCTTGCTCAAACCCACCCCTTGCATTATTGATGGCTACAAACGTTGCTGTTAAACCAATAGCCAATATACATAATACAACAACTAGATATGAAGCGTTCCTTTTTAAAAATGATGATAGCTTACCTGTCTTTTTCATTATATTCCTCCAATAGATTATGTAATGATTATTTCCAGCAATTTTTATTTTATACTCTTTTAGTTTAAAAACTTCCGTAAATTATTGGTGTTCCCACTCGAATTTGATTTTCGCTAATTTCTATATGAAGGTTCACTATATCGTTAAACATTCTTTTTTTGTATTTTATTTTGTTTGAATATGCGTAAATGCTCTTTCCCCCTTCGTGATTTTCAACCTTAATAACAACGGCATTAAAGCTTTCTAGAATTTGTTTTGCCGTCACGCCATTATTAACCGCACAACTTTCCCCTTTTTTATTAAAACATAATAAATAACTAATTTTATCTACGGTATAAACGTTTTCAAGCGTTGAGTAATCATTAAAATACACCTCATAACTCTCAGCGTAGGCAGAAAATACTGGGGTTGCATTTATAGCATAGCAAGAAAATAATGCTAACAAACAAAGTATTATAGTAAAAATTTTTTTAAACATAAAAAACTCTCCGCTCATTTTACGGAGAGTATTGACTTAAAACAAATTTCTTATACTCAATCAAATAAATTCTAAAATACCACTTTCTCTAATAAAAGTTACAGAATTTATACCATAAGGCAAATCGCCTGCATATTTAATTGCCTTAGCAAGTTCGCCCTTTTCTATATTTTGTGTTCCACCTAATGCTATAAAAATATTTATCATTCTATCAGTCGAACTTTTAAGAGAACATACCTCTTGATAAAATTTTTTATATTCCGTTCTAGATATATTATCTAAAATAGAGTTAGTTTTAATGAAATGATTATAAAATTCTAGCTCGTCTATATGCGTTTTAGTTGCTAAAAGCTTAGAACGTGTTAAATAATCTGGAACGTTAAGCATATTTTCATGTTCTCCAGAAAACATAATTTCAAGTAGCCCTAAAATAATTTTTTGCGCCACTAGTCTTGCTCCAATATTTTTATTACCTTCTAAGATTAATAGTGCGCTTTCTATACTGTTTCTAGTAAACACCTCACCCTTGGCAAAAAAATCTGCAATATATATCTTAAACAAATTTTCTAAAAGTATTTGATATTGTGCTTTCTTTGAATACTTAAAAATTGAAAAACAATCAAGTATACTATTTCTTATTGTGGAATATGCTGTTAAATTTATCCCTGACTTTGTTGCTTTGTCCTTTAATCTGTAATCAATAAGTGCAAGGGTTTTACTTTCAATCTCTGCAAACGCTTCTGATAAAAAGCCCTTGCTACTTAATATTTGCTGGTCTATTAGAACGTGACGACTAGGAGTAAAAATAAACTCGTCTAGCATCGTGCCATTTTTAAGATAATTTTTATAGTTCAACGCTTTTAATCCCTTAATATCTTTAACGCATATTACAGCTGGAATTTTATTTACAGTTGCAAAATACAGGGTTGGTGTGATTAGCTCACTGTTTAGTGTAATTACTAATCTTGCGTCTTCACAAGCGTTAAACATTTTGCAAAGCTCGTTAAGGTTATCACTTTTCCCTTCAAATAAATAACGTGTAACCTTAAAGTTTTTTTCAGTTAAAATTTTTTCAGCTCTTTGAACTGCAAGGTCGTTTTGATTGTTAACTACAAGCAATACTCTACCCGAATAAATAATCGAAGTGCAAACTTTTGCAAGCGAAAAATCGTCCTCCTTTTCATAAACGGTTAATGGAGAACTACCTAGGAGATTATTTAAATTTGCAACAACCTTATTTAATCGCATACTTCACCCATATCTTATAGTAAAATACAACCTCAAAAAAGTCAAGCGTTTTATAAAATTGATAAAAAAATCAAAAAATTCGGTTTTTTTTGCACATTTTCGATAAAAATTTAAAAAACCCCTTGAAAATTACCAATTTTATGGTATAATATAATTAGAAAACTTTGGAGGTTTTATATATGAATAAAAACGAATTGATAAGGGCAATTGCAAACAACGGGGGAATCACACTCAAGGAAGCTGGTTGTATTCTAGACAGCTTTATTGATACCATTACCCAAGAACTCAAAAAGGGCGAAAAAATCCAAATTTCAGGTTTCGGCTCTTTTGAAATCAAAACAAAACCGGCTAGAGAAGGTGTAAATCCTAAGACCGGAGAAAAAATCAAAATCACAGCATCTAAGGTTCCCACATTTAAGTTCGGCAAAGCATATAAAGATTCTTTCAACTAAATAGATTTTTCTTCGCAGGCAGTTGCCTGCGATTTTTTTATTCTTGACAAAATCCCTTACGTATAGTATACTATGCTTGTGTAATATACATAAAAAACACGAGACGTTTATTTTTGTTCGGGAGAAAATTATGTTAAAGAAATTTTTAATTTTATTACTCAGCTTATGCTTTTGCTTTAGCTTAGGCTTAGCCATTGCCTGCAACCCAGATGAAAAAGATGGCGGGGATGATGATGTAACTCCTCCACCCCCAGCACCTACACAAGAGATAATTGTTAGCGATGGAATTACTTTTGAGCTTATACCTGGCACGTATGAATATAAAATAACCAAATATGAGGGTAGCCACGAAGTTCTAAACGTTCCCGACACGATAGACGGGTTTGCTGTTACTAAGGTTGGTTCTTTGGCGTTTGATAATAACAGCACTGTTATGGAACTTCACTTTGCCGATAACATTAAGGAGTTTGAAGCTAACTCGATTTATAGAATGAACAAGCTTTATACCCTAACTTTACCTAAAAACCTAGAAAACATGCATAACAACGCTATGCTTACTTCGATTAAAAATCAATATAAAAGTATAACAATGCCTGCAAACGCTATTACTAAGGTTTGGCCTGAAAAAAATCGCACAACAAGTTACGTTAGAATTACTAAGGGAGATATTCCTGACGGTATATTTAGTGACAAAGTTACTAATGAACAAGGTAATGACATTGAAGGTAGCTATCAAGCAGTAAACGTTGAAACTCTTATTTTAGATGACGAAGTTACAAGCATAGGCAAAAACTGTTTTAGAAATATGAAACTACTTACAAACTTGGTTCTTAGTAAGTCTTTAACCGAGTTACCTTCAGGCTCATTCTCTCACGCACATGAATTAAAGGAAGTAACTCTTCACGAAGGACTTACCTATATTGGTAGCGCTGCATTTAGCTCTAACTTCCAACTAAGGGAAGTAACTCTTCCAGCGTCTTTAGAAAAATTAGACCATGCTTTTAATAAATGTTATAGCTTAAACAGAGTTACTATTAAAGAAGGCTCTCGTCTTAGCGAGGTTCACATCTATGCTTTTGAGGCTTGTTATCAATTATTTGAAGTAGCTAATCTTTCTAATCTCCCCATCTCTTTAGAAAGCGAAAACTATGGTTGTCTTGTTAGATATGCTAAACACGTATATAACGACGCAAACGAAACCCACTATTCTATAAACGAAAATGGATACATTATTTATCAAGACGACGCTATGGAAGATTATTATCTAATGGGATACGTTGGTGAGGAAAGAACGTTAAACGACATGCCTCAGGATATTGGTGGCAACCAGTATAAAATTGCTTCATTTTTTATTTATAATAATACAATGATATCTGAAGTAACAATCCCAGCAAACGTTATTTGGATAGGTCAAAATGCTTTCACAGGCAGATACCCTAATAGTTTTCCACTAAAGAGTATAACGTTTGAAAATAATACAGGCTGGAGATTTACTGCTGACGATGAGGATAGTGGGATAACGGTTGACGTTACAAATGCAATGAATAATGCAGAGATTTTTGTAAAATCCTATCCGACTTATTTCTGGAAAAGATAAAGCAAAAAAACGGACTAACAGTCCGTTTTTTTTAATTTCATTACACATACGTTTAGGTTTACACCCATTAAAAGACCAAGCATTAAAATATAAGTCCATACCAAAAATATTATAAGGCTTGAAAGTGCACCGTATGGTGTACTTATGCTTTTAAAATATCTCATATATAATATAAAACCCACTGTATCTAAAACAACAATGCCTAGTGCTAGTAAACTACCTAACATTATGCCCTGTCCACTTGTCTTTATGGGCGATATAAACAAATTAAACAATATTGCCACAATATAGCCAACAACTATTATAAAAAGAACCAAAATAAAGGTAAAAAATAAACCGTTATTAAATTTTAGTGAGTTTATTAGATGTTCGTGAAAGGTAAAAACAAAGGCTGAGCCTAGAAAAAGCAAAAACAAAACGGCTAAAGCACCTATTGAAAACAAGCGTGTTAATAAATTATTTTTTTGCCTACGCTTTATTCCATAAATGAACTCCCCATCTGATAACATTCGGCTAAAGAGATTAGAGCCTGAAAAAATAATACTAAGAGCAAAAAAAATAGTTATACCTTTTGTTAACTCCCCAGCAGTGACAATCAAGTCATTGCCGAATTGCTCAAAATCTAAGGATATGCTTTGAGCAAGCCTTTCGCCAATATTTAAGCCTAACAGCTTAAATGCAATAAAAAGCAAGCAAGTTAAAGGGATTAACGCCATTAGAAAAAAATATACCCACGAACCAGCAATAGAGGTTATCCTTTTTTCTTTTAGGTTTAAAATAAACTCTTTCCACGCTTTTTGCATATAAAAACAGTCTGCGTAATTTGCAGACTGTTTATGCTTAAAATTCTTCTACGAATATCTTTTGATATATCTCGTCGTATTTATCCTTATAAAAAAGATTAGTTCCACTAGTGGTTACTGCCGCCGTCCCCGCGGCAACAGCACGCTTTAATAATTCCTCTAGGCTAGTTCCTTGTTCTAGCGCAACACACGCAGCCGCCACCATGCTATCACCAGCACCTACTGTTGAGTTTACCGCAACGTTTGCACTTTTACAATAGTAGCTTTTCTTGCCGTCAGTCAAAACTGCACCATCTGCACCTAAAGATACTAAAACGTATTTAACACCCTTTTCTATGTAACTTTTGCAAGCTCTAGCAATTTCTTTTTTATCAGATACACTCTTTTGTGCAAAGGTTTCAAGCTCCTTAAGGTTTGGTTTAACCATAAAAATTTCTCTACGTCCTAATGCACAGAGCATATTTTCCTTTTCTGTATCTAAAATTATTTTTGCATTCTTGCTTATAGCATCAACTGCCCGTCCATAAAACTCCGAACCAACACCTTTAGGCAAGCTTCCACTCATTACCACTACGCTAGAATTATCAGACTTAATGCTTATTAGCTCTATTAACTTATCTTGCAAATTCTTTTCAACGTAGCCACCCTTATCGTTAATTTCGGTAAGCATGGAACGTTTGTCTATAATTTTATAGTTTACTCTAGAATCACCCTTAACGGTGACAAATTGATAATCAACCCCCTCTTTTTCTAAAACGTGCTCAAACATTTTTTGTTGGTTTTCAAACATAAATCCAATTGATTTACACTTTGAATTTAGCCTAGAAACGCCAATTGCAACGTTAAGAGCTTTGCCCGAATAGGTTTCGACCTTGTTTTGAATTTTATTAAGCATTCCCACGTTCAAGCTATCAAGCTCTATCGTGCAGTCAATACTCGGATTCGGGCATATGGTTAATATCATTTTTTACTCCAAATTATCTAAATACTAATCTTTTTTTGCGTTAGCAATAATCTTTTCTTGTGCAGAGAAAGGAACTTCTTCATAACGCAAGAAGCTTGTTTCGTATTTACCCCTACCTTGTGTCATACTACGCAAATCAGTTGCATACTTTAACATTTCAATAAGAGGTGCTTCTGCCAATATTTCTTGCAACCCGTCCACCATTTCCATGCCTAAAATTCTGCCACGGCGTTTGTTCATATCGCCCAAAATATCACCCGTATAATTATCGGGAATAATGATTTTGTAGCTATAAACAGGTTCTAGAATAGCAGGTCTTGCCTTTCTTAAGGCTTCGTCGTAGGCAAGTTTAGCTGCTGAAACGAACGCCACTTCCTTACTATCTACTGGATGATACTTTCCATCAAACAACGTGCATTTTAAGTTAACTACTGGGTAGCCTGCTAGAACACCCTTTTCTTTAGCTTCCTTAAGTCCCTTTTCAACCGCGGGTATAAACTGCTTGGGAACAGCTCCACCAACAACTGCATCCACAAACTCAAATTCTCCGTCTTCAGCACCAGGCTCAAAACGAATATTAACTACACCAAACTGTCCTGCTCCACCCGTTTGCTTTTTGTGTTTGCCCTCAGCTTCTGCCACTTGGGTAATAGTTTCTCTAAACGCTACCTTTGGTTCTGATAAAACAGCCTCGCAACCAAATTTAGCTTTTAGCTTTTTACATAAAACGTCAAGCTGTGTTTCGCCTAAACCACGAATAACCATCTCTCCCGTTTCTTTATCTTTTTCTACCTTAAAGGTCAAATCTTCTTCAGCAAGACGGTTTAAGCCTTGGAATACCTTGTCTTCCTCGCCACTCTTTGCAGCCGTTATAGCCATTGTTAGAACGGGAACAGGAAGATTTATATCGTAATATTTAATCTTTCTCTTTTCGTCACATAGAGTATCTAAGGTATTGGTATTATTAAGCTTATTAACTGCTCCAATATCGCCTGCGGAAAGCTCATCTACCGCCTCTTGCTTCTTACCCTTCATAACGTAAAGAGTGTTTATTCTTTCTTTTTCGCCCGTAGTTGCATTGTATACGGTCATACCAGCCTTAAGCGTGCCGGTAAATATTCTTATCATATTAAGCTTTCCAACAAATGGGTCGGCAACGGTTTTGAAAACCTGAGCGCTGAAAGGTGCTTCTAGGTCACAGGTAACGGATAAAACGTCACCCGAATTAACGTCGGTTGCCATAACCGGTCTTCTCTCTAACGGAGATGGTAGAAGGTCAACAATTTCGTGCATTAAATTGATAACGCCCATATTTTGAATAGCCGAGCCACCCATAATCGCTATGGTTTCGCCTTGTCTTAAACCAGATTTAGCACCTGCTACTAACTCATCGTTAGTAAGCTCACCAGATGATAGATATTTATCTAATAAATCCTCACTTGTTTCAGCTGCAGCTTCAGTAAGAGCTTCCCTTAATAACGCAAGTTCATCTTTTAGATTGTCTGGGACTGCTATCTCGTTTCTGCCACCTTGCGTAAACTCAAACGCCTTACCAGATATAACTGATACGTAGCCCTTCATCTTTCCATCACGTATTATTGGAAGATGTGTTGGAGAAATCTTCTTGCCGTATTTTGCACGGAAAGCTTCTACCGTTTGAACGTAATCTGAATTTTCTTTATCAATACCGTTCACAAAAATCATTAATGGAATGTGACGGCGTATACAATAATTAACAGCCTTTTCAGCACCAACCGAAACCTGTCCGTTAGCATCAGCTACCAAGACTGCAGAGCCTACTGCTCTTATCGCTTGTTCAAACTCGCCCTCAAAATCAAAAAATCCAGGAACGTCAATTATATTTATTTTTACGTCTCTCCAATATGTATAAGCAGCTGCTAACGAGATTGATATTCCCCTAGCAAGCTCTTGTTCTTCATAATCCATTACTGTATTTTTATCGGTGGTCTTTCCCATTCTGTCAATACTCTTTCCGTTAAAGAGTATAGCTTCTGCTAACGAGGTTTTTCCCTCCCCACTGTGCCCGATAATAGCAATGTTTCTAATATTTTCTGGTCCTATTTTACCCATTTTTATTTTCCCCCTGTCCGAATGGTAAAATTCCGCCGTGCGGATTATAACTATTATACTGCAGTTTGGCTATATTTTCAAGGGGGTTTTAAAAATTTTTTAACAATTTATTCATAATCTGTTAAGTCTATCCTTGCACTCAAATCTAACTCGCTTAAATTTGAACAATCACAGCTATTTTTTGGAGGGCAAGGCTTAGCCTGTGGCGGTGTGGGTTTTTTACAGCTTGATAACGTTGACGTCTTATTTAAATTAGAGCTATTTTCGCATACGTCTCCACATTTTAAGTCCACCAATATAACGTCGCCACCAATTTTTATAATGTTCTTTTCGTCAATATATACTCGTGTTCGGTCAAAAAGCTTTAATATTCCCTTAGTGCTTCTACCAGGAACTACTATCCCTACTATTACCCCTTGAGGAAATCTAAACTGAATATCTATTATTCTTCCTAAGCATCTTCCGTCTACAATATTAACAACGTCTCGCTTTCTTAAATCACTAAGCAATAATTCCATACTATATTGTATGAGAATATTTTTTATAAATGATAAAAACCACTTGAAAAAGTGGTTTTTATCTTTTCTATCTTCCAAATTTTTTAAGTAGCATTGCCTTTAATTCGTCGTCTGTCATTTGTTTTTTCTCTTCACGACGCTTTTTATCAGCATTTATTCTGCCCTCTTTTCGTTCCCTATCCGTTTTTTGATTGCCTACGTTTAAGCCGTGTGGTAGTTCGCTTGTTTTCAGCGTGAGCGAAATCTTTTTCTTAACCGTATCAACACCAAGCACCTTAACGTTTACAACGTCACCAACCTTAAGTGCATCTGACGGGTGCTTAATATAGTTGTCAGAAATTTGAGATATATGAACTAATCCGTCTTGATGCACGCCAATATCCACGAATACTCCAAAGTCAATAACGTTTCTAACCGTTCCAGTTAGTTCCATTCCTTCCTTTAGGTCACTTAAATCCATAAGGTCACTTCTTAATACAGGCTTTGGCAAGCTGTCACGAATATCTCTACCCGGTTTTAATAATTCGTTAACTATATCTATAAGCGTTGGTTCGCCTACTCCACAAGCCTCAGCTGTTTGCTTATATCCTTTTTTGTCAATACGCTCTTTAATGTCTGAAATATTACCCTGTTGTAAATCTTGCATTGCGTAGCCTAAAAGCTCAAGCAAGGTTTCTACTGCCTTATAGTTTTCAGGGTGAACTGCCGTGTTATCCAAAATGTTTCCACCAACAATTCTTAAAAATCCTGCACATTGCTCAAACGCCTTCTCACCAAGCTTTTTAACCTTAAGTAAGTCCTCTCTCTTTTCAAAGCGTTTTTCTTTTCTATATTCTACAATGTTTTTAGCAATTCCTGAATTTAATCCTGCTACGTAAGATAACAAGCTTGCAGAAGCCGTGTTTAAGTCTACACCAACACTGTTTACGCAATCCTCAACAACCCCACCTAAAACCTCAGAAAGTCTAGCCTCTGGCATATCGTGTTGATATTGACCTACACCTATTGATTTAACGTCTATCTTTATAAGTTCTGCCAATGGGTCTTGCAATCTTCTTGCAATAGAAACTGCTGAACGCAACGAAACATCGTAATCGGGGAACTCTGTTGCTCCTAGCTTAGATGCAGAATAAACCGAAGCTCCCGCCTCGTTAACAACTGCATAAGATAAAGGCTTGTCACTTTCTTTAATTAGTCCTGCAACAAATATTTCCGATTCCTTGCTTGCCGTTCCGTTTCCAATAGATATAACGTTAACGTTATGCTTGTTAATTAAGCTATTTAACTTTACTTTAGCTTCTTCAATCTTGTTTTGAGGAGGCGTGGGATATACTACCGCCGTGTCTAAAACGTTACCAAAACTATCAATAACTGCTATTTTGCAACCCGTTCTATACGCAGGGTCAAGACCAAGAATTGTTTTATCCTTTAGTGGAGGTTGCAAAAGTAAAGGACGGAGGTTAACCTCAAACATCTTTATTGCCTGCTCATTTGCTTTATCGGTCAAATCACTTCTAACCTCTCTTTCTATTGAGGGGAAAATCAACCTTGAATAAGCGTCGCTACAAGCTTCTTTAACAATTGCCGACGCTTTATTATCTGCTTTAACGTATTGTTCAATTATATAGTCTGTCATCGTTTGGTCGGGAACTGCTATTCCAACCCTTAAGCACTCTTCCTTTTCGCCACGGTTTACTGCTAGTATTCTATGTGAAGGAATTTTGCTAACCTTTTCGCTATATTCATTATACATATCGTAGGTTTTTGAGTTTTCGTTTTCTAAAAGCTTGCACGAAATCTCGCCTACGTCATTTAATTTTTTACGCAAAACCTTTCTTAACTCAGCATCGTCTGAAACTCTTTCTGCTATTATGTCTTGAGCCCCTAAAAGTGCTTCTTCTACACTAGCAACGCCTTTTTCTTCGCTGATATATTTTTCTGCTTCTGTTTCGGGGTTAAAATCACCTTGCTCTAAAATCAATTCAGCAAGTGGTGTTAAACCCTTTTCAATTGCCACCGAAGCACGTGTCTTTCTCTTTTTCTTGTAAGGACGATATATATCCTCGGCCTCAGTCATCGTTTCAGCAGAGCTTAAGGCAATCATAATCTCATCAGTCATTTTGCCTTGCTCGGTAATAGAATCTACTATTTCTTGCTTTCTTTTATCTAGATTTCTTAGGTATTTTAATCTGTCAAAAATATCACGCAATACTTGGTCGTCACAAGAGCCTGTCATTTCCTTTCTATATCTTGCGATAAAGGGAATAGTGTTTCCCTCGTCAATAAGCGTTATAATATTGCCTGCATGCTCTTGCTTGATATGAAATTCGTTCGATAATTTTATTGAATAGTCCATAATTTAGTCTTTCTTTCCTTTTCTTTTTCTTATTTCCTTCACGGTCTTTTCATAACCGTTATCGCTTGGTTTATAATACACTCTATCCTTAAGGCTATTAGGCAAATACTGTTGCTCAACGTAGCCACCAAATGAATGGGGATATTTATATTGGCTAGCCTGCTTTTTATCCTCATCACTGCCATAAACGGCGTTCTTTACCCACGGTGGAACGTTATCATCCTTAACTAAAACAGCGTCTTGACCAGCTAAGTCCATAGCCTCGACAACCGAGTTAGACTTTTCTGCCTCGCAAACGTAGATTATTGCCTCAGATAAAGGAAGCAATCCCTCTGGAAGCCCCATTTTTTCAAAAGCTACTAATGCACTAGTTGCAACAACCAATGCGTTGGGGTCTGCCATTCCCACGTCCTCAGCTGCGTGTGCAATCGTTCTGCGTAATATAAGCAATGGGTCACACCCACCTTTTATTAGCCTTTGCATATAGTATAGTGCAGCATTAGAATCACTACCCCTTAAACTTTTACAAAATGCAGATAGCATATCGTAATACATTTGCTCATCATAGGATAAAGCTTTTTGCTGAATAGATTCTTCTGCATCTTTTAGCGAAACGTTAATTTTGCCATCGCTATCTGGCTCGGTTGTTAAAACTGCTAGCTCTAACGCATTATAGGCAACCCTTAAATCTCCTGCAGATGTTCTTGCAATGTGGCTTAAGGCATCAGAACTTACAACCGTATTATAATTTCCAAGTCCTCGCTCCTTGTCCTTTAAGGCAAGCACTAACGCATTTAGTATCTCGTCATCATTTAATCTCTTTAATTCAAACACTCTGCATCTTGAAACGATAGCAGGTGTCATCGAGGCAAAAGGATTTTCAGTAGTAGACCCAATAAAAATTATATCGCCTTGCTCTATTGCTGGCAATAAACTGTCACTTTGAGTTTTGCTAAATCTATGGCACTCGTCAAGCAATAAAAAGGTCTTTTTGCCGAAAAGCTTTAGGTCCTCCTTTGCCTTGTCCACAACCCTTTTAACGTCGCCAACCCCTGAAGATACGGCATTTAATTTAACAAAGTTTCCACTTGTGCTTAGGGCAATGACGTTTGCAAGCGTTGTTTTTCCAGAACCCGGAGGTCCCCAAAAAATACAGCTCCCCAATCTGTCTAGCTTGATTGCACGACGAAGCAGTCCCGTTTCAGATACAATATGCCTTTGACCGATATATTCCGAAAGGTTTCTAGCTCTCATGCGCTCTGCTAGTGGAGCTGTTGTTTTATTTTGGTTTGCTAAATCAAATAAATCCATATTTATATTTTACCATATTGCTATCTATTTTTCAAGTCGTAATATAATATAAAAATAAAAACAACCGCCTATTTTACCTCTAAATTTATACTTGAACGTTTTTCAAGTAACATATTTACTAAAAAGTAGGACAAGGCTATAATTTTATGCTATAATTTTAATAATTTCTAGGGAGATTTTATGGAAAATACTTTTGGAGAGTTCTTAAAACAAAAACGAATAGAAAAAAACCTTACTCAAAAGGAATTGGCAAAAGCCTTGTTTGTTACCGAGTCTGCAGTAAGCAAGTGGGAAAAGAACGTTGCCCATCCCGATATTAGCTTGATTTCAAAATTGTGCGATATTTTATCCGTAACAGAACACGAGCTTATAACGGCAAGTATAGACGAGCAATCAAGGGAGGAAAAGGCTCAAGCTAAAAAGTGGCAAAAGCTTTGTTTTTCTTGGAACTTATCCTTCTATATCGCTTATGCTGTCACATTAGTTACTTGTTTTATATGTAACCTAGCAATAAACGGGAAACTCTCTTGGTTTTGGATTGTTCTATCGGCATTACTTATATCATTCACTTTTACAAACTTACCTAAACTAATCAAAAAACATAAGCTTGTTTTACTCTCTCTATCACCGTGTTTAGCCATTTTGTTGCTTTTAGCGATTGTGGCTATTTATACTAAAGGAAATTGGTATTTTATAGCATCGCTTTCGGTTCTCTTAGGATTTATTATTATATTTGCACCAATCTATATCTCAAAACTTAAAACTTTTAGCAAAATAAAAAGTTTTAACACTTTTATATCTATTGCGATAGATTTTGTTTTACTAAATGTTTTATTGCTAGTTATTTATTCATTTACCATCTCAAACGGTTATGCGGTAAATAATTGGTATCTCCAAATTGCCCTACCGACTTCCCTTGTTGCTTATTTAATAGTAAATATTTTAGTTTGCACAAAGTTTATAAGGGTAAACAAGTTGTTAAAGACTTGTATTGTGTTAACTTTGATAAATTTATTTTTATATTTACCACCAATGTTTATTAAAAGCAAAAATTCTTTTATTCAAGATGAGTTTATTGATGACTTAAATATATTAAAGGCAAACTTTTCAGTTTGGAAGGATGAGGTTACGTTAGATAACAATATCCATTGCATAATTTTCTTAACAATAGCCTTCTTATCACTAATATTCCTCATACTCGGCTTAACTAAGTGGTGTAAGAATAAAATCAAAACATAAACAAAAAATAAACACTTTATCAAAAGGATAAAGTGTTTATTTTCTACTTTCTCTAATTATTATTGGCAATATTGAACTTGGAACTAGGTTCATAACGCTCTCACCTTTTTTTAGCTTTTCACGAACAAGACTAGAACTTATTTTTTTTGTTCTAAACGAACAATCAATAAAAACGGTGTTTATTTCAGGATACATTTTTTTGTTGTTTGCATCCATTATCTTTTCGTATTCTATATCGCTAGCATTTCTTATGCCTCGAACTGTGGTTTTAATGCCACGCTCTTTCATAAAATCTACTAAGTAACCGTCAAACGAGCAAACCTCAACCCTTTCATTTTCATTAAAGGCAAGTTTAAGCAATTCTAGTCTAACCTCCCTTGAAAAAAACGGGGTTTTTTCGGGGTTTATACCTAGTGCCACCACCACCTTGTCAAAAGAACAAAGAGCTTTTTTTACTATATCAATATGTCCGTTAGTCACAGGGTCAAACGTTCCTGCGAAAACACATACGTTCATTTATTTCTCCTTTTTAAAAAACGTGAGATGCACTCTTCCGTATTTTCTACGGTCAATCTCAACTAGTCCTTCTATCTTGTCCTCAAAAAAATTTTCGTCTTCTAAAATTATAAGTCCTTCATCACTTAATATTCTACTGCTTTTTTTAATTGCCTCTGTTTTAATATTGGAATTGTAAGGTGGGTCTAAATAAATAACGTCAAAGCTTTCTGTGATTTGGTCTAAAAGCACTAAAGCATCTCTATTATATAGCTCAACAAGGCTTTCTAGGCCAAGTTTTTTTAGGTTTTCGCCTATCAGCCGAACACTATCTCTTGAAATATCGTTTAGAACAACCCTTTTCGCACCACGAGAAAAAGCTTCTATCCCAACAGCTCCCGTCCCCGAAAAAACGTCTAGAAAACAACAATTGGTAAGCTTGTTTCTTAAAATATTAAACAAGCTTTCTCTTGCCATATCTGACGTGGGGCGAACGTCTTTCCCCTTAAATTCGTTTAAAACTCGGCCCTTAAATATTCCACCAATTACTCTCATCTATTCTCCGTGAATAACTTTATGAATTTGCTTTATGTTTTCTTGTTCTAATTCTACCCTTCTAGCACCTAAAATATAAAACGTTCCCGAAATTCCTACAATAAATGGAACTGAGATTAATGCCCAATAATACGTATAGGAATTCACGTCGCCAAGCAATCTAACCCAAACAAAAAAACCATTGTATATCCAGCTTGCTATATTGCCAAATATTGTTACCTCTGAGCCACAAATTAGTAAAACGGTATGAATAAGTAATAACAAAACTAAAGGAATACAAGCAATAAAACCTGCTAAAAAACCTTTCCACACGGCATACTCTTCGTGAATTTTTAATGGCAAGTCCTCTCCCGTCCTGATAATCTCTTTTCTTCTTAAATCGTTTACATTTCTAACTTTTAAGGCTTGTTCACCATCCTTAAAAGATGCTCCTGCAAGAATTATAAAATATAGTATAAGATTTGCAAGACAAAGCGATATTTTTAGCCAAAAGAATTTTTCTTCTAGCAAGGCTATCGCATAGGTTGTGCTAACCATAAATAATAAATAGAAAAACGCCATAAACGATTGTTTAATATACGTCCACATTTCATCCCCTCATCTAATATAAATTTTATTTGCCCTTTGAGCACATTTTACTATAATCTCGTAAGGTATTGTCCTATATCTTTTTGCTATTCTGTTTGCATCAGACATAACACAAACCCTTTCTGACCTTTCGCCTTTTATCGCCGTAACGTCCATACAACGATTATTTATCTGCCCTTTTATTTTATATCTATTAAGCCCATCTGCATATCCGTAACGAATAATTGATAGCGTTTGGCTTTTTTTAAGCCTATAACTTCCATAAAGACAGTTTGAAAATTGTTTTACCAGTCGAGTTTTTATTACAGGTGCATAAACACGCATAATAGGCTTAACCGATATTTTATCACTTGCAAACGGCTTATACCCATATAGCAATAGACCAATTCGAACCATATCAAAATACTGCTCTCTTAAAAAGCCCCCGCTTGCCGATATATGACATATAGCATCTTTATTATAAACCTTTACACGCTTAATTGCAAGCAAAAACTTATCGGTTGCCTTTTTTAAACTCCTCGTGCTTTCAGGATTAGAATAGTGTGAAAACATTCCCTCTAGCATTAGTGCTTTGCTTTTTTGAATATATTCTAATATACGGTCTAGCTCATTTAGTTCTACACCAAGCCTATTCATTCCCGTATTAACTTTTACGTGCAAGTGGGCTTTTAACCTTAGCTTTCTTGCTACACGCTCAATCTCTTTCAACCCCTCGTCACTATCAACTGCTAAAGATAATGAATAACTTATAGCTCTCTCTATTTCAGAACGGTCAACCGGAATTAATACTAATATTGGCTTATCTATTCCAGAAAGTCTTAATGCCACGCCCTCCTCTACTAGTGTAACTGCAAAGTAATCTGCAATTTGATAAAGTGCGTTAGCCACTTCCTCTGCACCATGACCGTATGCGTTGGCCTTCACGACAGCACAAAGTTTTGTTTTAGATGGGAGTTGCTTTTTTACGTTTTGTGCGTTTCTTTTTAGCGTTCTTAAATTTATAACAGCTTGATTCAACATACTGTTATTGTATGATAAAAGGCAGTCCTATGTTGACCGCCTTTTTTGATTACGTATTAACTTTTATAAGAATTATATTTATCAAAGAGTTCATCTACTCTTTCTTTTGCTTGTTTAAATGTGTAACCCAATTCCATACGGAGTTCTAAATTAAACGCTCCGTCAAAACCAATCTGCTCTAAAGCTCCAATAACCTTCATCCAGTCTATCTGACCTTCTCCGGGCAACATATGTCGTTCATAAACAAAATCATAATCAGAAATGTGAACTGCTTTAATGCGATTTCCAAGCTTAAGCAAAGCATCTTCAGGCTTGTCTAAAAGAAAGTGGTTAACGTCCACAACAGCGTAGGCTGACGGTGCTTTATCAACAAATTCCTTGTGCTTTTTGGCAGTATTAAGCAAAGCTCCTTGAACCATATTTTCTACACAGAAGTAGGAATTTAATTGCTTAGCTATTCTTTCAGCTGAATCAGCTAATTTGTCTACCCATTTTCCCCTTGTTTGTTCATCGCATTTTGGGCACCCTGGATGCATTACAAAAGCTCTAACACCAAACCTCTCTAGACGTTTACAAACCTTAACAACCCATTTAATAATTTCCTCTCTATCTGCTTCCCAAGGCGAACATAAATCAACCCACGAGGCATTAAATGGTAAGTGGATTGTTTCTATTTGTAAACCTGCTTTTTTAGCCATTTTGCACGCTTTTACTGAATACTTTTCAAATATCGGTGCATACGCCATTCCACAAACGTCTATTGTAACAGCATCAAACCCTACTCGCTTTACTTCACTTAAATTGTGCTTAAAATCTGAGCTAAACTTGTAGCGATATTTTCCGTCCTTTAGTCCATTACAAACTAAACAGTTCACTGCAATGCTTGACTTTAACTTAAACATATCTTTCCGCCTTTGTGCTTTTTATACCCCAAATGCTAGCTTAGATACTAGCGACACTATTGCCATTATAACCAAATACAACGAAAACCATTTATAGTTAGCCTTTTTAATAATTTTAAGCATCACCTTAATTGCAATATAACCTGTTATTGTTGCAGTTAAAACACCAAAGAATAAAGGCCAAATCTCTAAAACAATGCCACCTTTAATCGCCTTATATCCAGAAACTAAGGCCGCACCTAGTATAATTGGTATACTCATTAAAAAAGCAAAACTTGCGTTTTCTTCTCTATTAAGCTTTGTAAAGCCACCAGCAGAAATAACCGTTCCACTTCTAGATAAACCAGGAACAATTGCAACGCCTTGTGCAAGCCCCATTATCGTTGCTCTTTTAAGACTTAAGGGGAGTGCATTTTTGCTGTTTTTTTGAATGGTTTCAGATATAAAAAGCTCACTAGCAGTAAGTAAAAACGTTATCGATAATAACACTGCAGAAAGAGTCGTTCCTGCATAAAAAGCCTCGTCAACCATATCTCCAAAAAGCACACCCGTTAACCCTGCGGGAATAGTTGCTATAATAAGCCAGAGCATCTTCTTAAAGGGTGCCTTAAATAAATTTAATACGTCCCCAAAAAAAACTATAAACACAGGGATAAGTGTTCCAATATGTAACATTACGTCAAAGAACAACCCGCCTTCAGTAATCCCTAATAATCGTTGTAGTAATAATAAATGCCCACTACTTGAAACAGGCAAAAATTCTGCAAAGCCTTGAACAGCACCAAGCAATATAGCTTGCCAAACTTCCATTTTTAGTTCTCCTTTTATAAAATAAAACTTATAAATTCCTTAACCTATTTTCCCACACAAAACTTAGAAAAAATGTTATTTATAATCTCTTCGGTTGCTGTTTTACCTGATATTTCACCAAGATAATCCCAACCGTCTTTAACGTCTATCGCCAATAGGTCTAGTGGAACGGTATTTAACGCCTCTATTGCACACTCAAATCTAGCTTTTGCATTAGTTAAGGCTAGCAAGTGCCTTTCTTCCATTAAAAAATCGCCGTTCAAATCTACCGAGCCTATCGCTTGTTCGTAAATTTTTTGTCTTAATTCCTCTACGTTTTCTTTTTTTAATGCTGAAATATATACGTTTGCTCTAGTATCTTTTTCACTACTTAGGTCAGTTTTATTAACAACGGTTATTAAATTTTTGTCCCTAACAAGCATATAAATTTCTTCATCTTCTGCAGTTTTACACGAAGCATCTAGCACAAATAATATTAAATCGCTCTCTAAAACAGTCTTTTTAGATAAATCAACACCTATCGCCTCAATTTTATCAGCATTCTCACGGATGCCTGCAGTGTCTGAAAAGTTAAAACGAACACCGTTTATATCAATACTGCCCTCTACCACGTCACGTGTTGTTCCAGCAACGTCTGAAACGATTGCCTTATCATAATTCAAGAGTGCGTTTAATATAGAACTTTTTCCAGTATTAGGTTTTCCAACAATTCCAACCTTAACCCCGTCTTTAACAACTCTTCCTATACGATATGATTTTATTAACTCCTCAAGCTCTAAAACAACTTTTTCAAGCGTGTTCTTCACCTGCTGTCTTGAAGTAAGCTCTAAATCTTCTTCAGGAAAATCCATATCCACATCTATTTGAGAAAGCACGTCGGTAACCTCGTCTTGCAATTTGCAAATCTTTGAGGTAAGCTTTTCTCTATATAAGGCATACCCTGCCTTAACAGAAGAAATAGACTGGCTATTTATCATATTTATAAGCCCTTCTGCTGAGGCTAATGAAAGCTTGCCATTTAAGAATGCGCGTTTTGTAAATTCACCGTTTTCAGCAAGCCTTGCACCAAGCGATATGGTTTTTTGAAGTATACCCTTAGAAATAGCCACGCCACCGTGCGAATGGAACTCTACAATATCTTCGCCCGTAAAGCTCTTTGGTGCTTTAAAATAAACGCATAAACCGTAATCTGTAAAATCTTCGGCAATAATTTCTCCTGGATACATCTTATTAGGCTCAAAATCTTTAACCTCTGTCCTACCAGAAGGCTTAAACATTTTTTCTGCTATTGATAATGGGCTATCCCCACTTAGCCTAATTATAGCAACGCCAGAGGCAACAAGCCCTGTTGAAATTGCCGATATGTTGTCATTCTTCATTTGTTATCCTTAGTTTTCTCTATCGTTGTCAGAAAATTCTGAAAACGGTTCATCATTTTTCTTACTTTCATCAGAAAATTCTGAAAATGGGTTTTCTACCTTTTCTTCTCTTCTTGGCTGAGGTCTACCATATTGATTGCCATATGGCTTGTTATATGGTGTGTAATAATTATATCTAGAACGTGCGTATTCCGACCACTGAACAGCCTTGTTTTTGCGAATTATAAACACGAATGGTGCAAAAAGGCCAAGTGCTGATAGTATTGACGCAAGTATATAATGTTGTGGCCAGAACTTTCTAAATAGTGCAAGGTATACCGAGATTGTTATAACAACAACAGCAATATCCAAGAACATATTTATTAAGTCTAATACTCTTAATATTTTATACATTAGATTTACGTTAGGATATGGATATACTAAGCTTGTGACGTTGTTACCAACGTAGAACGTTCCCGTCCAATAAATCTCACCAACCAATCCACTAAGCGATTCAGATGGAACTGTTATTACAGCGTTAGCACCCTCAGTTATAACGTAACCAACTACGGGAAAATACCATAACGCTTCTGCGATAAGAACTAAAACTTGTGAAACTGTAAAAATTACCGTTAAAACTTTTGCTAGCTTAGAATATGTTTTGTTAAAAAACCTTACCTCACCAATAAGCTTACAAGCAACGTAAAGCCATACAAATGGCACAAATGAAAGCTTTGCTTGCTTAGCGTTATTTCTTAATGCAAGCTTATATAAACCTATAGAACGAAGCAAATAAAATGCTACGCCTATTAGTGCATAAACTATGCCAACAATTAAAATTGCTGTGATTTCAAAATTAAAATTTCCACCGTATTCGTCAATAAAAGTTATCATAAATTCTCCAAGTTTTTAATATGCTCTTGCAAAAACAACCTTGTGTTTAGCAGGCTTGCCACAAATAGCACATTTTTCAGGCACGCCCTCATCATCACACATAACACGTGAGGTAGCAGAAGCAACTTCCTTTACTTTGTCCTCACATTCTCTGCATCCGCACCAGCCAGCCTTAACAAAATTTTTGCCCTCTACGCCTGCAACTATACCATCTAGGCTGTCAGCCTCAACAATTTTTTTGTCACGGTTGTTTCTAGACTTAATAAGCATATCGCTTTGAACGGTTTCTAAAAGCTTAGGCATAACTTCGCCTAAATCCTCAAACTTAACAATTTGCTTTTCAAAATTATCTCTTCTAACAACTACAACTTGACCGTTTTCAATATCTCTAGGTCCAATTTCTATTCTTAAAGGAACGCCCTTCATTTCCCATTCGTTAAATTTCCAACCGGGACTCATATCCCTAACGTCTGTTTCAACTCTAATGCCTAAGTCAAACAATTGCTTTTCAAGCTCTTTCGCTTTTTCAATTACTCCGCCTTTATGTGCAGCAACGGGCACGATAATTACTTGGATTGGAGCAACCCTTGGTGGCAACACCAAACCTCTTTGGTCGCCGTGTGCCATAATAATAGCACCAATAAGCCTTGTAGAAACGCCCCAGCTAGTAGAATATCCGTATTTTAAAACACTATCCTTGTCTAAAAACTTCATATCGAAAGCTTTAGCAAAATTTTGACCTAAATAGTGCGAAGTTCCTGCTTGTAGGCTCTTTCCATCAAGCATCATAGCTTCCATACCGAAAGTTGCAACAGCACCTGCAAACTTCTCTTTTTCAGTCTTTCTTCCAGTTATTACAGGAATTGCTAGGGTTTGCTCTGCAAAATCACGATACACACCTAGCATTTGCATAGTTTCTTCCATAGCTTCTTGCTCGGTTGCATGAACTGTATGACCCTCTTGCCACAAGAACTCACTAGTTCTTAAGAAAGGTCTTGTAGTTTTTTCCCAACGGCAAACGTTTGCCCATTGATTTATTAGAATTGGCAAATCTCTATATGAATGCAACCATTTTGCATACATTTGACAAATAATTGTTTCACTCGTAGGTCTTACGATTAAAGGTTCTGCAAGTTGTTCGCCACCTGCGTGTGTAACAACTGCTACTTCAGGAGCAAAACCTTCAACGTGCTCAGCTTCCTTTTTTAAGTAGCTTTCTGGTATAAACATAGGAAAATATGCGTTTTTAACGCCCGTTGCCTTAAATCTTTTGTTTAGGTCAGCCTGAATATTTTCCCAAATTGCATAGCCATAAGGACGGATTACCATAGTTCCCTTTACAGGACCATAGTCAACTAACTCGGTTTTTAAAACCACGTCTGTATACCATTGTGCAAAATTCTCATTGATGTCAGCTATTTGTGTAACGAATTGTTTTCCTTCCATAACTTATACTTTTCCTATTTTAATATATTTTTTATCCATTTTATTATATACAACAAACGTAAAAAAATCAAGTTGTTTTATTATAATTTACCCAAAATCGCTTGAAAAAGGCTTGAAAAAGTTTGTCCCATACTATATAATGTAATTATAGGATATAATTATAAAAATCAACAAACTTTTTTAAGGAGGACGTTATGCAAGACGTTAAACAATTGACAATAAATGCTATCAGAATACTTTCAGCCCGTGCTGTTGAAAAGGCAAAGTCTGGTCACCCAGGAATGCCTTTAGGTGCAGCCCCCGTTGGTTATACTATCTATTCAAATATGGCTTTTAGCCCAAAAAACCCAAAATTTGATAACCGTGATAGATTTATTATGTCAGCAGGTCACGCTTCAATGCTCGTTTACTCCTTAAATTATCTTTTTGGTCACGGATTAAAAAAGGAAGAGCTTTCAACCTTCCGTCAGCTCGGTTCAAGAACCGCAGGCCACCCCGAATACAACGTTTGCCCGGGTGTTGAAACCAGCACAGGCCCATTAGGTCAAGGCATTGCAAATGCCGTTGGTATGGCTCTAGCTGAAAACTATTTAGCTAACAAGTTTAATAGAGATGGTTTTAATATCGTTGACCATTATACCTATTGCTTATGTGGTGATGGCTGTATGCAAGAAGGTATTGAGAACGAAGCTGCATCTCTTGCAGGAACACTAAAACTCTCTAAGCTTATTGTAATTTATGATGATAACGATATTTCTATTGAGGGTAGCACAGACCCTGTTTTTGATGAAGACGTTGGAAAACGCCACGAAGCTCTTGGCTGGCAAGTTATCAAGGTTAGCGACGCTAATGACTTAAACGCATTAAACAAGGCAATTAAAAAAGCTAAGGCAAATACTGAAAAGCCCTCGCTTATTATTGTAAAATCAACAATCGGTTACGGTTCTCCCCTTGCTAATAATGCTGGATGTCACGGTGCACCTTTAGGACAAGATAACGTAGATGCCCTAGCAAAAACTCTTGGTTGGGAATATCCTGACTTTGAAGTTCCTGAAGAAGTATTTAAGCATTGCAAAAAATTTGCAAACAAGGGTAAAAAGGCTGAAAGGCTTTGGAAAGAGCTGTTTAAGGCTTATGCCGAAAAATACCCTGAGCTTGCTAGTGAATATTTAGATTGGCAAAGCGGAAAACTTCCTGACATTGAAAATAATGAAGATTTATGGAAGTTTGATAAAGATGACGCTACTAGAGGATATAGTGGAACTATTTTAAACAAGCTAGCAGACTTAATTCCCAACCTTATTGGAGGAAGTGCAGACTTAGCACCTACCAATAAGTCTAATATGAAAAAACGTGGTGACTATACTGCTGAAGATAGAAGCGGCTCGAACCTACACTTTGGTGTTCGTGAACACGCAATGTGTGCAATAACTAATGGTATTCAATTACACGGCGGACTAAGAGCATATTGTGCAACATTCGCAGTATTCTCAGACTATATGAAGCATGCAATGAGAATGTCTGCTATAATGGAATTGCCAATCCCCTTTATTTTAACTCACGATTCTATTGGAATCGGTGAGGACGGACCAACCCATCAACCTATCGAACATTTAGCAACCTATCGTGCAATGCCTGGTATGAAGGTCTTCCGCCCTGCAGACGGCAAGGAAACAACTGCTGCTTGGATTAGTGCTGTTACTGGAAAAGAGCCAACCTGTCTTTTCCTATCACGTCAAACGTTACCTAACCTTGAAGGCACGTCAAAAGACGCACTAAAAGGTGGCTACGTAGTTTCAGATAGCGAAAAATCTAAGCCCGACATCATTTTAATTGCAACCGGTAGTGAGCTTGAAATGACGTTAAAGGCAAAGGCAGAATTAAAGGCACAAGGCATTGATGCTAGAGTAGTTTCTATGCCCTGTCAAGAATTATTTGATAAACAAACGAAAAAATATAAGGAAAGCGTTTTACCTAACTCTGTTCGTGCAAGAGTTGCTATCGAAGCAGGAAGCAAGGACTGCTGGTATAAATACGTAGGTTTAGACGGCAAAGTAATCGGCATGGATTCGTTTGGAACTAGTGCTCCAGCAAAAGTATTGTTCCCACACTATGGTTTCTCAGTAGAAAACATTGTTAAAACTGCATTAGAAGTAATTAAATAATAAAATTAAAAGGAGTGAAAATTCACTCCTTATTTTATTGCTAAAAAATAAAAAATTAAAGGCACTCTTAACAGAGTGCCTTATAATTTAGCTATTTTCTAAAATTATTTGATAATCTTAGCAACAACGCCTGAACCTACGGTTCTGCCACCTTCACGGATAGCGAAACGTAAACCTTCTTCCATAGCTACAGGAACGATTAGCTTAACAGTCATGCTGATGTTATCGCCAGGCATAACCATTTCTACGTTCTCGGGAAGAGAAATAGAACCGGTAACGTCAGTAGTTCTGAAGAAGAATTGAGGACGATAGTTGTTGAAGAACGGGGTGTGCCGACCACCTTCTTCTTTCTTCAATACGTATACTTGAGCTTCGAACTCGGTGAAAGGCTTAACCGTGTTAGGTTTAGCAATAACTTGACCACGTTCGATATCTCTCTTGTCGATACCACGGAGAAGAGCACCAACGTTGTCACCAGCTTGTGCTTCGTCAAGTAACTTACGGAACATTTCAAGACCGGTAATAACGGTGTTTCTTGATTCCTCAGATAAACCAACGATTTCTGCTGGGTCGTTAACGTGTGCAACACCTCTTTCCATTCTACCAGTAGCAACAGTTCCACGACCAGAAATCGTGAATACGTCTTCTACAGGAAGTAAGAAAGGCTTGTCTTCGTCTCTTGCAGGAGTAGGAATGTAGCTGTCTACAGCTGCCATTAAATCGAAGATTGGCTTGCATTCAGCTGCAGCCTTAATTTCGTCTGCAGAGTGGTCAGCTTGTGCATATTCTAATGCCTTTAATGCTGAACCCTTAATGATAGGAGTATCGTCGCCAGGGAAACCATATTCAGAAAGAAGGTCTCTGATTTCCATTTCTACTAACTCTTGAAGTTCTGGGTCATCTAATTGGTCACACTTGTTCATGAATACGATGATATATGGAACACCTACTTGACGAGCAAGAAGAATGTGTTCTCTTGTTTGGGGCATAGGACCATCGGTAGCAGCAACTACTAGGATAGCACCGTCCATTTGTGCAGCACCAGTAATCATGTTCTTAACGTAGTCAGCGTGTCCGGGGCAGTCAACGTGTGCATAGTGACGGTTCTCGGTTTGATATTCTACGTGTGAGGTGTTAATTGTTATACCTCTTGCCTTTTCTTCGGGTGCCTTATCGATTTCGTCGTATCTCATCTTCTGTGCATTACCGATTGACGATAAAGTCATGGTGATAGCAGCAGTAAGAGTGGTTTTACCGTGGTCAACGTGACCGATAGTACCGATGTTGATATGCGGTTTGCTTCTGTCAAATTTAGCCTTTGCCATTATTGTTTCCTCCAAATTTACTAAATGTTATAATTTTTTTATTTTTTAGTTTTTAATTTTGTTTTTCGATGGTTTTCCATCAATTATTATTATTTTACAATAAAAATATATAATTGTCAACGATTATTTACGCTTTTTTGCCCATTATCTTCTCTGCTACTGACTTAGGAACTTCTGAGTAGTGGCTGAACTGCATTGTGTAGTTACCACGACCTTGTGTTCTACTTCTTAAATCAGTTGCGTATCCGAACATTTCAGATAGAGGAATGTGTGCGTCAATAACCTTAACGCCGTTACGGTCTTCTGTGCCTTGGATAATACCACGACGTGCGGTTACGTTACCCATTAAGTCACCAAAGTAAGCGTCTGGTGTTACGATTTCAACTTTCATAACAGGTTCTAAAAGAACGCTCTTTGCTTTTTGTAAACCGTCTTTTAACGCCATACTACCTGCGATTTTGAACGCCATTTCTGATGAGTCAACGTCGTGATAGCTTCCGTCGTATACGGTTACCTTAAAGTCTACTACTTCGTAACCAGCTAAAATACCGTTTCTAGCTGCTTCTTGAATACCCTTGTTGATAGGTTGAATAAATTCCTTTGGAATTGAACCACCAACTGTTTCGTCAACAAATTCGTAACCCTTACCAGCTTCTTGAGGCTCAAGACGAATCTTACAGTGACCATATTGACCGTGACCACCGGTTTGACGCTTGAACATACCTTCAGCTTCAACTGCCATACGGATGGTTTCCTTATAAGCAACTTGAGGATTACCTACGTTTGCTTCTACTCTGAACTCACGAAGTAATCTATCAACGATAATTTCTAAGTGAAGCTCACCCATACCTGCAATAATTGTTTGTGCAGTTTCAGGGTCAGTATAAGTCTTAAAGGTTGGGTCTTCTTCGGCTAGCTTAGCGAGTGCAAAGCCCATTTTTTCTTGACCTTGCTTGGTCTTAGGCTCGATTGCTACTCTAATAACTGGCTCTGGGAATTCCATTTGCTCTAAGATGATAGGTGCGTTTTCGATACATAAAGTGTCACCTGTAGTGGTTTCCTTTAAACCTACGATAGCACAAATATCACCTGCGTAAATTTCTTCAACTTCTTCACGATGGTTAGCGTGCATACGAACTATTCTTGCAATTCTTTCTTTCTTACCCTTGGTTGCGTTATAAACGTATGAACCAGTTTTAAGAGTTCCAGAATATGCACGGAAGAATGCTAGCTTACCAACGAATGGGTCTGTCATAATCTTAAACGCTAAACCACAGAAAGGTGCATTGTCGTCTGGTGCTCTACCAACTTCTTTGCCGTCGTCATCAGTGCCTTTAATTTCACCAACGTCTAATGGGCTGGGTAGATATTCAACGATAGCGTCTAATAGGTTTTGAACGCCCTTGTTCTTGTATGATGAACCACAAAGAACAGGTGTAACCTTCATTGCAAGAACTGCTTTACGTAAGCCTGCTTTAATATCCTCTACTGAAAGGTCTCCCTCTTCAAAGTATTTTTCCATTAAAGCATCGTCTTGCTCAGCTGCGATTTCAACGATTTGTGCGTGCGCTTCTTCACAAGCATCTTTTAGGTCAGCAGGAACTTCGATAATCTCGGTATCCTTACCCATTTCATCTTTGTAAATGGTTGCCTTTCTTTCAATAACGTCTACAATTCCCTTAAAAGTATCTTCCTTTCCGATAGGAAGAGTTATGGGAAGAGCGTTAGTGTGAAGTCTATCACGCATCATTTCAACGGCGTTTTCAAAGTTTGCACCGTTGATGTCCATCTTATTAACGTATGCGATTCTAGGAACTTTATATTTGTCTGCTTGACGCCATACGGTTTCAGATTGAGGTTCTACGCCACCTTTAGCACAGAAAGTAGCAACAGCACCGTCTAGAATACGGAGTGAACGCTCTACTTCTACGGTAAAGTCAACGTGACCGGGAGTATCAATAATGTTAATACGGTGGTTTTTCCAGTGACAAGTGGTCGCAGCAGACGTAATGGTAATACCACGTTCTTGTTCTTGAGCCATCCAGTCCATCGTAGCGCCACCATCGTGGGTTTCGCCTACTTTGTGAACTCTACCGGTATAGAACAAAATTCTTTCGGTGGTAGTTGTCTTACCAGCGTCAATGTGAGCCATAATACCAATGTTTCTGGTCACCGCTAAGCTGTATTCTCTAGCCATTTTTCTTTCTCCCGATTAAAATCTGTAATGTGCGAACGCCTTGTTTGCTTCCGCCATTCTATGAGTGTCTTCTTTCTTCTTAACTGCACTTCCGGTGTTGTTGAACGCATCAACAAGCTCGCCAGCAAGTCTTTCAGCCATTTTTCTTTCGCCTCTCTTTCTTGCTGCGATTACTAACCAACGAATTGCTAGTGTTTGTCTTCTTTCAGCACGGATTTCGATTGGCACTTGATAGTTTGCACCACCAACTCTCCTTGCTTTTACTTCTACCATTGGCATAATGTTTGCTAACGCTTGAGTAAACATTTCTCTTGCTTCTTGGCCAACCTTTTCAGCTGCCATATCAAACGCTTCGTAAACAATGCCTTGCGCAATACCCTTTTTACCGTCAAGCATTACTTGATTGATAAGCTTTGTTACAACCTTGTCGCTATACACGGGATCGGGTAAAACATCTCTTTTTGCGATATTGCCTCTTCTCGGCATATTTAAATCCTCCTTTAATTTTTTGCACTTTCGTGCCTTTGTTAAGGGTAAACCCTTAGGATACAGCTATCGCTTGCCTTCTCAGGTAGCGAACCTTCTGTCTTTCGACATACTGCCTACCACTAATCGGGTTAATTTTCCGAATTCCGATTTTAAGTAGGTGTTTAATTCAATAACTTTTTATTCTATCGAGTGTTATTGTTTTGGGCGTTTTGCGCCATATCTCGATCTTGCCTGTCTACGCTTTGCAACGCCGGCAGTATCAAGTGCACCACGGATGATATGATATCTTACACCAGGTAAGTCCTTAACTCTTCCGCCACGGATAAGAACAGAGCTGTGTTCTTGTAAGTTGTGACCTTCACCAGGAATGTATACGATACCTTCAGCCTTGTTGGTAAGTCTTACTCTGGCAATCTTACGAAGTGCTGAGTTAGGCTTTTTAGGGGTAGTAGTTGTTACTGACAAACATACACCACGCTTTTGAGGACATTCCTCTAGAATTGGCGACTTTGACTTGTAAGTAATCTTCTTTCTACCTTGTCTAATCAACTGTTGAATTGTAGGCATAATCCACCTCCTTAATTTTTTTCGGTTATTCGGAAAACGGATTCGGAAATATCCGTTTTAAGAAACTTTTTTACTTGCCGAACGTTACGCTCAGCAAGTATCTATTTTACCTTTTTTTTCAGGTTTTGTCAAACGTTTTTCACTATACTACAAAACTTCGGTAGTTTCAACGGTCTTTTGCAATACCGTTTGAGGTGAAACGTTCTTATAATCTTTGATACCCGTTCCAGCAGGAATAAGTTTACCAATGATTACGTTTTCTTTTAGTCCAAGCAATGGGTCAACCTTGTTCTTGATTGCAGCTTCGGTTAGAACTCTTGCTGTTTCTTGGAATGATGCTGCAGATAAGAAGCTTTCCTTAGCAAGAGCTGCCTTTGTGATACCCAAAAGAATTCTTTTACCAACAGGAGGACGATGTCCTGCTTCTAAAGCCTTCATCGTTTCTTCTTCAAATCTGTGTAGGTCAATCTTTTCACCAGGTAAAACATCTGCATCGCCAGGATTTTCAACCTGAACTTTCTTCATCATTTGACGAACGATGATTTCTACGTGCTTATCGTTAATATCAACGCCTTGTGAACGGTATACGCTTTGAATTTCTTTCAAGATGTAGTCTTGAACACCCTTTATACCCTTTGTCTTTAAGATATCTTGAGGATATACTGCACCGTTTGTTAGCACTGTGCCAGGTTCTACCCTGTCGCCGTCTTTAACGATTACGCCCGTGCCAAATGGAATAGTGTAATCTTTTCTTTCACCATCGTCTGTCTTAACAATAGCGTGTATAATCTTGTCTTTTTCTTCAATCTCAACTATACCACTATGTTCACATACGATTGCTGCATGCTTGGGCTTTCTAGCTTCAAATAATTCTTCTACTCTAGGAAGACCTTGCGTTATATCACCCGTAGATGCGATACCACCGGTATGGAACGTTCTCATAGTAAGCTGTGTTCCAGGTTCACCGATTGATTGAGCAGCGATAATACCTACTGCTTCGCCAATCTGAACGGGGTTATTGTTACTCATGTTCTTACCGTAGCACTTAGCACAAACGCCAGTCTTTGAACGGCAAGTAAATATACTTCTAATTTCTACTTGTTCAATACCAGCCTTAACGATTTCATCTGCCATATCTTCAGAAATCATTTCATTGGCCTTTACCATTACCTCGCCTGTTGTAGGATTGATAACGTCTGAAACAACAAATCTACCCGCAATTCTGTCACGCAAGCCTTCAATAACTTCGCCCTTGCTTCCCTTAATTGCACTTACCACAACGCCCTTAGGACTTTCACCTAATCCCTCGAAGCAATCGTCTTCCTTGATTATTACTTCTTGCGAAACGTCTACTAAACGACGGGTTAGGTAACCTGAGTCAGCCGTCTTAAGCGCCGTATCGGCAAGACCTTTACGTCCACCGTGTGAAGAAATAAAGTATTCTAGAACAGAAAGACCTTCTCTAAAGCACGATTTAACAGGAATTTCAATGGTTTTACCATTCGGGTCAGTCATAAGACCACGCATTCCGGCAAGCTGTTTAATTTGGTCGATTGAACCACGGGCACCTGAATTTGCCATCATTAGAATTGGGTTAAATTCGTCAAGCGTACCTTTTAGCTTCTCAGTAACGTCGTCGGTAGCCTTTTTCCAAATAGAAACTACCTTTTTATATCTTTCTTCATCAGTTATATAGCCTTTCTTATAAAGGTTTTCAACGTTTAATACGTGCTTTTCAGCTTCTTTTAATATGCCACCCTTTTCCTTAGGCATGTGCATATCGAACACGCTAGTAGTGATTGCACCAACGGTTGAATACTTAAAGCCCAATGCCTTAATATCATCAAGAACGTCTGCAGCACAGCTTGTTCCGTGACGCTTAAAGCAAGCACCTACGATTTTTTGAAGGTCTTTTTTACCAACAAGCTTGTCAATTTCATACTTTAGATAATCTTCCTTAGTATTTCTAGGTGCAAAGCCTAGGTCTTGAGGAATTGCTTGGTTGAAAATAATTTTACCAACCGAAGTGCGAACTCTACCAGTTACTATTTCGCCCTTAACCTCTACTGAACGACGAACGATAATTTCATCTTGCAATTTGATTTTACCAGTTTGGTAAGCCATAATTGCTTCTTCAGGAGATGAGTATGAAACAGTCCACTCAGGAACGCCATAAACTACACCGTTCTCATCTTTTTTGCCCTTTTCGTTATATTTTTGACCGATTTGGCGACGGATAATGGTGAGGTAATACGAACCCATAACCATATCTTGAGTAGGACTCATAACGGGCTTTCCGTCTGAAAGCTTTAATATGTTGTTAGATGCAAGCATTAAAAATCTTGCTTCTGCTCTTGCTTCTACTGAAAGAGGAACGTGAACAGCCATTTGGTCACCGTCGAAGTCGGCGTTGAACGCACCACAAACTAGTGGGTGTAGCTTAATTGCTCTACCTTCAATTAGAACAGGCTCGAACGCTTGAATAGATAGTCTATGAAGCGTAGGCGCACGGTTCAATATAACGGGATGGTCTTTAATAACCTCTTCTAAAACGTCCCAAACAACAGTTTTAGCACGCTCTACCGTTCTCTTTGCATTCTTTATGTTATGGCAAATGTTGTTCTCAACAAGCTTTTTCATTACGAAAGGCTTGAAAAGCTCGATTGCCATTTCTTTTGGTAAACCACATTGATATAGCTTTAATTCAGGTCCTACTACGATAACTGAACGGCCAGAATAGTCAACACGCTTACCTAAAAGGTTTTGTCTGAAACGACCTTGCTTACCACGAAGCATACCAGAAAGTGACTTTAACTCTCTGTTACCTGCACCACTGATAGCCTTGCCACGTCTACCGTTGTCAATAAGAGCGTCAACGGCTTCTTGAAGCATTCTCTTCTCGTTTCTAATAATGATTTCTGGAGCGCCGAGTTCCATTAATTTCTTCAAACGGTTGTTTCTATTTATGACACGTCTGTATAAATCGTTAAGGTCACTCGTTGCAAATCTACCACCGTCAAGCTGAACCATTGGGCGTAGTTCCGGGGGGATTACGGGAAGCACGTCAAGTATCATCCATTCAGGGCGATTGCCACTCTTTCTGAACGATTCAATAATCTCTATTCTCTTAACGGCACGGATTCTTCTTTGTCCAGAAACGTTCTCTTCGATAATCTTCTTGGTTTCTGCACTTTCTTTATCTAGGTCAACAGCCATTAA
Organism: Christensenellaceae bacterium; assembly: GCA_045653205.1. GTDB lineage: Bacteria > Bacillota > Clostridia > Christensenellales > Borkfalkiaceae > UBA1259. Next base: position 227,857 of record JAZOLT010000002.1, read on the forward strand.
AAGTTCTTTAATAGCTTCTGCACCCATGCCCGTTTTGAACGAGCCAATGCCATACTGTGCTTCAAAATCCTGCTTTTCTTTGTCGTTAATAACTTGCTTGTATAAAAGTGGGGTTGAACCTGGGTCTAACACAATGTGGCTTGCAAAGTATAATACTTGCTCTAATGCTTTAGGACTCATATCAAGAATAAGACCTATTCTTGACGGAACACCCTTAAAATACCAAATATGCGAAACAGGGGCTGCTAGTTCGATGTGACCCATTCTATCACGACGAACTTTTGCCTTTGTGATTTCTACACCACACTTATCGCAAATTACGCCTTTATAACGAATTCTTTTATATTTTCCACAATGACATTCCCAGTCCTTTGTAGGTCCAAAAATTCTTTCGCAGAAAAGTCCGCCCATCTCGGGCTTTTGCGTTCTGTAATTGATGGTTTCAGGCTTTGTTACTTCGCCGTATGACCATTCTCTAATTTTTTCGGGAGATGCTACTCCTATTTGTATGGAATCGAAATTGTTAAGTTCAAACATAATCTTCTCATTCCTCCCTATTATGCGTCTTCGCCGTCTTCAATATCAAAATCTTCATCAAAATCGATATCGTCAAGCAAACTACCGTCAGAAACGGTGGTGTCTATCTCTGCATCTTCATCATCAAACATATCCTTGGTGCTGAAGCCAAAGTCTTCATCAAGGTCAACGTCCTCACTGTCAGCGAATACGTTTTCGCTATCCTCGAATACAACCTCTTTAACCTCGTTCTCAATTGATACTTCTTCACGATGCTCTCTTTCCTTAAAGTTTGGAACGTCGTCAAAGTCATTTTCGATAAGGTCTTTAATTGCAAGCTCTTCCTTGTTTTCATTAAGCACCTTCATATCGAGCGCTAAGCTTTGCAATTCTTTTAATAACACCTTAAATGCTTCAGGAATACCAGGCTCGCTGATGTTCGTGCCTTTTACTATTGATTCGTAAGTTTTTACACGACCAACAACGTCGTCTGACTTAACGGTAAGAATTTCTTGTAAAATATGAGCTGCACCATATGCTTCAAGTGCCCAAATTTCCATTTCACCGAAACGTTGTCCACCAAATTGTGCCTTACCACCTAAAGGTTGTTGCGTTACTAAGCTGTATGGTCCTGTTGAACGTGCGTGAATCTTATCGTCAACTAAGTGGATAAGCTTAATCATATACATTTGACCAACGGTAACTCTATTTTCAAAGGGCTCACCCGTTCTGCCATCGTATAATTGAATCTTTCCGTCAACCTCGCCGTCAGGATTTAAAATGTTATTTTCTCTTAATAATTCTTTAATATCGCTCTCTGATGCTCCGTCGAATACAGGCGTAGCAATCTTCCAACCTAGTTGTTTACATACTAGACCCAAGTGCACTTCTAATACTTGACCGATGTTCATACGAGAAGGAACGCCTAGTGGGTTAAGCACGATTTGTAAAGGCGTGCCGTCTGCCATAAATGGCATATCAGATTCAGGAAGTATTCTTGAAATTACACCCTTGTTACCGTGTCTACCAGCCATCTTGTCGCCGATAGAAATCTTACGCTTTTGAGCGATATAAACTCTAACTAACTTGTTAACGCCAGGTGAAAGCTCGTCCTTATTCGCTCTGGTAAACACCTTAACGTCAACAACGATACCACCTTCACCGTGTGGAACTTTTAGAGAAGTGTCTCTAACTTCTCTTGCCTTTTCACCAAAAATTGCACGTAGCAATCTTTCTTCAGGCGTTAATTCGGTTTCACCCTTAGGTGTTACCTTACCTACTAGAATATCTCCACTATTAACCTCTGCACCTACACGAACAATACCGTTCTCGTCAAGGTCTTTTAATGCGTCGTCACCAACGTTGGGGATATCTCTTGTAATTTCTTCTTCACCAAGACGTGTATCTCTTGCTTCAATTTCGTGTTCTTCAATGTGAATTGTAGTAAATACGTCTTCACGAACTAATTTTTCAGAAAGTAAGATAGCGTCCTCGTAGTTATAACCTTCCCAGCTCATAAAGCCTACGAGAATGTTTCTGCCAAGTGCTAGCTCGCCGTTTCTAGTCGAAGGACCGTCTGCAATAGTTTGGCTCTTTTCAATTCTCTCGCCTTTATCAACAATAGGTCTTTGGTTTAGGCAAGTGCCTTGGTTACTACGTTCGAATTTCTTTAATTTATATTCTCTTTCAAAACCGTCATCTTCTGTAATTACGATTTTGTCACTAGCTACGCTCTTAACCGTTCCTCCGTTTACTGCGTTAACCATAACGCCAGAGTCGTATGCAATACGTCTTTCAATACCCGTTGCAACAATAGCGTTTTCAGGACAAAGTAGTGGCACTGCTTGACGTTGCATGTTCGAGCCCATCAATGCACGGTTTGTATCGTCGTTCTCTAAGAAAGGAATTAGAGCTGTTGCAACCGAGATGAGCTGTTTAGGTGAAACGTCCATATAGTCCATTTTTTCCTTAACGTCCTCGGTTATTTCTTCCCTATGCCTGCAAGAAACACGCTCGTTTACAAAATATTTGTTATCTATTAATGGTTCGTTAGCTTGAGCAACGATATAATTATCTTCTTCATCAGCAGTTAAATAATCAACGTGCTCGGTAACGATAGTTTCAATCTTTCCGTCTTCGCCAATAACGTGCTCTACCTTTCTGTAAGGCGATTCAATAAAGCCAAATTCGTTTACTTGTGCATAAGCAGCAAGCGACGAGATAAGACCAATGTTTTGTCCTTCAGGAGTTTCTATCGGACACATTCTACCATAGTGAGAGTGGTGAACGTCACGAACTTCAAAGGTAGCTCTATCACGATTTAAACCGCCAGGTCCTAACGCAGACAATTTTCTCTTGTGAGTAAGTTCTGCAATTGGGTTTGTTTGGTCCATAAATTGCGAGAGTTGAGAAGAACCAAAGAACTCTTTAATAGCCGAGCTTACGGGACGAACGTTGATAAGTCCTTGTGGCGTTACGTCTTTGGGGTCTTGAGTTGCCATTCTTTCTTTGATAACTCTTTCAAGTCTTGCAATACCAATACGGAATTGGTTTTGTAAAAGCTCGCCAACTGAACGAACACGACGGTTTCCTAAGTGGTCGATGTTGTCAACACTGTTTAATCCAAAGTTTAAGTCTAAGTTTACCGAAACGCTTGCAATAATATCGTCTACGGTAATGTGTTTATGGTTAAGCTTGTCAAGTAAAGGACGAATAGCCTTCTTATCTACTGAAGAGATTTCAGCTTCTAAGCCACCTTCAATAAGTTCGTAGTAGCGAACGCACGCCTTAACGAATTTAACTCTGGTTTCTCTTGCTCTATCCTCGTATTTCTTGTCTTCAGGCTTAGTCTCAACACCGTTAAGCGCCTTTTCTTCAAGATAGAATAGGTCGTTAATTTCTGATTTTAGAATTTCTGCCGCTTCATCTTCTCCATTTGCCTTTGCTGTTTCAGCTACCGTCTTAGAGAATACGAGCGTGGGATAATAAACGTAATCAAGTAAACCTAAATATGCAGGCTTAATGCCCGTAATATCTTGATAAGAAACTACGTTGTTTGCAATAATTTTGTGTTTTGCACCGTTAACGTCTGCATAGAATTGGTTAATGCCGGCATTTTGAATGCTTTCAGCCGTCACTTTGTCAATAATTTGACCTTGTTTTGCTAAAATTTCGCCGTCACTATTAATAACGTCTTCAAACGCCTTTAAGCCAACAATTCTTGCACCTAAACGCAGACGTTTGTTGAATTTATATCTACCTACTCTTGCAAGGTCATATCTTCTAGCATCAAAGAATAAGTTCTTAAGATGTTGCTTAACAGCTTCATCCGTAGGAATTTCACCGGGACGCAATCTTCTATAAAGCTCAATCAAACCTTCTCTTTCAGACTTAGCAGAATCCTTTTCTACGGTAGCACAAATCATAGCATCATTGTCAAACAATTGCTTTAATGCTTCATCCGTTCCAAAGCCTAAGGCACGCAAAAGCACAGAAGCAGTTAATTTTCTGGTTCTGTCAACATGCACCCAAAGAATGCCTTGTGAATCTTGTTCAAACTCGAGCCAAGCACCACGTGAAGGAATAACGGTTGTATCGAATATTTTTCTACCCGACTTGTCCATTTGCGAAGCGTTATAAACGCCAGGTGAACGAACTAGTTGAGATACTATAACTCTCTCTGCACCGTTAATAATAAACGAGCCATTTTCGGTCATGAGAGGGAAATCTCCCATAAACACGTCTGATTCGATTACTTCATCGGTTACTTTATTAACTAATCTAACCTTAACACGAAGTGGACGAGCGTATGTAGCATCTCTATCTCTACATTCTTTTTCGTCATACTTTGGTGCACCATCTAGATTATGCTCTAGAAAGTATAGCTCAAAGTGGTCTGAATAGTCAGTAATCGGAGAGAAATCTTCGAAAACTTCGCTTATGCCGTCTTTAATAAAAGCGTCATAAGAGTCTTTTTGAATCTTAACAAGATAAGGTAGTTCAATAGCTTCTTTAATTTTGCTAAACGTTCTTCTCTTAACCTTGCCACATTGAATTTCGGGTAGTTTACGTGTCATCGAAACACACTCCTTAAAAAAATTTAAATTATTCTCCAGCGGTATAGACAAATCGCTAAAAATGTAGTATAATTGTTTCCGTTGGGGTTTATAAAAGGTTTAATCAGGTTTTATTTAGCCTTTTTTAGGGTTATTCACCCTTAAATTTTTAATAAATTTTCTAAAAAAGGCGATAAAATTCGATACTAACCTATCATAATACATTATATTATGTTATCCTATTTAGTCCACATTGTCAAGTAAATAAAATAACTTTACAAAAATAATTTTAAAAAAGGAATATTTTTCGTTTTTTTTGTATGAGAATCGACAAATTTTTAAAGGTTTCTAGAATTTTAAAACGCCGTGCCTTAGCCGTTGAGGCTGGAAAAAACGGCAGAATTGAGGTTAACGGCAGAACGGTAAAGCCCTCTTATCAGGTTAAAGTTGGCGACGTTGTTGAGGTTTTGTTTAACAGCGGGGGGTTTAAGTTCCAAATTTTAGAGCTTAAAGAAACAGTAAAAAAAGAACAAGCTGAAAGCTTATATAAGGTGATTGAAGAATAATGAAAGTTTCGCTAATTCTTGCTTGTGCTGGAACGGGTAGCCGTGCCGGGCAAGGCAAAAACAAATTACTTGTTGATATAAACGGTAAAACACCGCTTTTTATAACTATTAACTCTTTTGTTAAATGTGGGCTTATCAATGAATATATTATAGTTTGCAATCAAAACGACTATAATTATATATATAATGAATATAGCCACTTTGCAAAAATCGTTATTGGTGGTGATACTCGCACGCAATCTGTTCAAAACGGGTTAAACCACGTTAGTGGCGATATTGTGCTTATTCACGATGGCGCAAGACCTTTTGTAACACAAAAAATGATTAAAGATTGTATTTACACGGTTTGTAAATATGGAAGTGCTGTGCCCATTATCCCCTGCCCCGATACTATTATTAAAGAGCAAGATATAGTTACTTATATCGGAAAAAAAGATTTACATTGCTTGCAAACCCCACAAGGTTTTAACACCGATAAAATTAGAAAAGCATACGAAAATATTAACGGACAGGTTTTTAACGATGACGGAGAGGTTTATCTTAATGCTTTTAGTGAGCTTAAGACTTATTTAGGCGATAGTAAGAATATTAAAATAACCTATCCTGAAGATTTTGAGAAATTAAGAGAAATTAAATCTATTAAGGTTGGAACTGGTTTTGATTGCCATAAGCTAGTAGAAAAAAGAAAGCTTGTTTTAGGTGGCATAGAAATTGCCTACGACAAAGGGCTTTTAGGTCACTCAGATGCAGACGTGCTAACGCACGCTATTATGGATGCTATACTTTCTGCCCTATCAATGCGTGATATTGGCTTCCACTTTCCTGACACAGACCCAAAATACAAAGGAGCATTTAGCATTGACCTGTTAAAAGAAGTTTTAGATATGGTCAACGAAAAAGGCTATACGGTTAACAATATTTCAGCCGTTATTATGGCAGAAAAGCCAAAGTTATTAAAACATATACCTACTATTACACAAAATCTTGCAAACGTTATTGGCATTTCGATAGACAATTTAGGAATAGGAGCAACCACCTTAGAGGGTTTAGGTTTTGTTGGTAGAGAAGAAGGAATTTGTGTTAGTGCAACTGCAACTCTAAAACAAATATAAAAATTAAAAATAAAAAAGCCTTGGCGTTCGCCAAGGCTTTTATTTTAAGTTATTATAGAACAACCGGCATAAAGAAATACAAGCAGAACAAAGCAGTTACTACAAGTGCAACAACTGAAACGTTCCAAACAGGTTTTTCTTTCTTGTCGATAGCATACTTAATTAATGATACTAAGTAAGCAATTGCTGACATTAAAGTATAAGCAATCATACCAATACCAATACCCTTAGTGATTGAGTAAGAAAGAACCATTACTACAACGGTAAGGAATGCAGCAGTTGCATTTATTGCATTACTAAAGTCAATAGACTTAACGTTATTCTTCATCATAAGAACGCCTACGTAGATAAGAGCAGACGCAGTTGCCGCAGATGGAATAGCAGCAAATAATGGCATTGCAAATAATGCTAAGAAGAACATGCACGCTGTTACGAAAGCGGTAAGACCAGTTCTACCACCAGCAGATACGCCAGCACCAGATTCTACGAAAGTAGTAACGGTTGAAGTACCAAGCATAGCGCCTGTGCAAGTTGCAATAGCATCAGAAATCATAATCTTGCCATAGTTATGTGGCTTATTATTTTCATCAGATAAAATTCTGTTACCACCACAACAACCAACGATAGTTCCCATAGTATCGAACATATCAATCATACACATAGTAATAATAATCATAATTACTGTGAATAATGAACCTGCAGGGAAACCAGTAGAGAAAGCATCAGTAAATGATAAGAATACGGTGTTTTCGCCACTGAAGAAGTTGCCAAAGTTTTCCCAGAACTTCCAAGAAATGGTATCTGTTCCAGCGAGAACTGATAAATCAGTAACACCAAAAGGAATGCCGATTACGGTAGCACCTAAAATACCGAAAATTACCGAACCTTTAACTTTAAGTTTATCGAGAATAGCAATTAAGAACAAGCCAGAGAAAGCAACAACTGCAGTTTTAGCAGCTGCATATCTAACAGTTCCAGAGAAAGCATCTGTAGCACCTAAACCAGTAACAGAGTCCCAGTTAATATTACCATTGTTAACAACTTGGTTGCCCCAGTTTGTTAAATCAACAAAACCAACTTGAGTAAAGTCGTTAGTAACGATAATACCTGCGTTTTGCATGCCAATATAAGCAATGAACAAACCAATACCAACAGCAATTGCACCACGAACAGCTACAGGCATTCCATCAAATACTAATTCACGGAAAGTCTTACCCTTAATCTTAATGAGCGATAACGCCAAGAAGATAACGCCAGAAATAAGAACCATTAAGAATGCTTGACCAAAGGTGAAATTAACACCGTAGGTATACATTGCATAAGAAGCAATAAGACCACCAAGCAATGAGTTAAGACCCATGCCTGAAGCCTGTGCTAAAGGCATTTTTGCAAAGAAAGCCATTAAAAGCGTTCCGATTATTGCCCCTAAGCCAGTAGCGATAAATACTGAAGGCCAATATAAGTCAGCATCAGCAACACCTACTAAAATTTGGGCAGGGTTAACTGTTAAAATGTAAGCCATCGCTAAGAAAGTAACTATACCAGCAATGATTTCTGTTTTAACAGTAGTTTGCTTCTCAGGGTCGAAACCAAGAAGTTTACCAAACTTGTTCATACAAATCCTCCTATCGTGCTTTTTGCACATATATTTCATAATATAATGATAACATCTTTTCAAGCTTGTTTCAATAATTTTAAAAAAATTTTTTCTATTTTTTGACAAAAAAATTAAAAACAAAAAACGGCTTGCTAAAAGCAAGCCGTTTTAGGCATTATAATTTAGTAAAATTAGTCTTTCTTTTCTTTCTTGCTAACGTCGATAACTTGTTTGCCATCATAGTATCCACACTTAGCACAAACCTTGTGAGATGCTTTTAGTTCGTGGCATTGAGGACATTCCGAAAGATTGGGAGCCTCTATCTTCCATTGAGCGAATCTTGTATTAGTTCTTTGTTTAGACGTTTTGCTTTGTTGAACTGCCATTGTTTTCTACCTTCCCTATTATTTTTTACATTTGCACTCTGCGTGATTTAAATTTGTTCCGCATTCCACGCAGATTCCCTTACAGTCTTCCTTGCAAAGAAAACTTATGGGAACGCTTATCGCTACGGCATCATCTACAATCTTTGATAAGTCTACCGTGTCGTTTTTAACTTCATACCCATCGGGATTATTTTGTTCTACTTGCTCGTAAAACTCGGCTACGTATTCCCTTTCCGTTTGCTCTAAGCACCTTGTGCATTCACCTTTAATTGTATAGGAAATCTCTCCCTCTACGATTGCACTATGCTCTCCACTAAGCGTTATTGTTCCGTTAACCTTAACTGGCAACGAAAAATCTGCGTTAGGAATATCTATTAAGTCGGTTTCGGGCGAATACTCAAAATAAAATTCTTCCCAATCCTTGCCGCTTCTTTTAAGCTTTCTTAAATCTAAAATCATAATACACCAAAATAACAGCCTAATTAGTATATACTATTTATTTTGCATTGTCAACTTTTTTTCAAGAATTTTTAAGCGACTTATTCTTTAATTAGTTTTTAGAGGTTAAATCTGCCGTTTCTCTTGCAATTGACAATTCTTCGTTTGTTGGAAGAACGATAATTTTTACCTTTGAATCCTCTGCGTTCAAATATCCAATGCCAGAAGAATATTCTTGGTTCTTCTTCTCATCAAACTTAGCACCTGCGTATTCCATTCCTTCCATTACCCAACCACGAATAAGTGGAGAATGTTCGCCAATACCACCGGTAAATACGATTGCGTCTGCCCCGCCTAAAACTGCTATGTAGCTTCCAACGTATTTTTTAACTCTATATGCTAGCATTTCTAAAGCAAGCTTTGCCTTTTCATTGCCTTGTTCCATAGCTGCAGTTAAATCTCTTAAGTCACTTGATAAGTTATCGCTTACACCGTAAACACCACACTTTTTGTTGAGATAATCAACAACCTCTTCTGGCTTTAAGTTAAGCTTTGCTCTTAAATACTCAACAGCTGCTGGGTCAATATCTCCTGAACGTGTTCCCATAACTAAACCTTCTAACGGAGTAAAGCCCATTGAAGTATCTTGGCACTTGCCGTCCTTTACAGCAGAGATTGAAGAACCGTTGCCTAAGTGACAAATAACCATTTTTGCATTGGGATTACCTAAAAGCTTTGCTGTTTCTTGGCTTACAAACTTATGTGAAGTTCCGTGGAAACCATACTTTCTAATCTTAAATTCCTCGTATACGTTATAAGGAATTGCATACATATATGCTTTTTGTGGCATCGTAGAATGGAAAGTCGTATCAAATACTGCTACCATTGGAACGCCTTTCATAACCTCCCTGCAACTCTTAATGCAAGCGATGTTGCCTGGCATATGTAGAGGTCCTAATTCAGCATTCTTTTCGCAAATTGCAATAACTTCATCATCAATCACAACAGAAGCCTTAAAGTCTTCTGCAGAGTGGAGAACTCTGTGGCCTACTGCACCAATTTCATCAACACTCTTGATAGCTCCGTTCTTTTCGTCAAGCATTGCCTTTAATACTAATTCCATTGCTTCCTTATGCGAAGGCATATCTTGCTTAATCACAGTTTCTCTACCATCAAAGGTCTTTTGTGAAAGCTGGCCACCCGCAAAAGTAATACGTTCACAAAGTCCTTTTAATACTACGCTTTCATCTACCATATCAATCAATTGATATTTAAGTGACGAGCTACCTGCATTTATAACTAAAATTTTCATTTTTTAACTCTCCTAAAATTATTTTGCTTGCAATGCAGTTATAGCGATAACTGCAATGATGTCTTCTGAATTACAACCTCTAGACAAGTCGTTTATTGGCTTTGCAAAGCCTTGACAAATAGGACCTAGCGCCATATATCCACCAAAACGTTGTGCGATTTTATAGCCAATGTTTCCTGCGTTTATGTTGGGGAAAACAAATACGTTTGCCTTTCCTGCAACACTTGAGCCTGGAGCTTTTAATTGTCCAACCTCTGGTGCAACAGCAGCGTCGAACTGGAATTCACCGTCAAGAGCTAACTCGGGTGCAGCTTCTTTTGCTAAGCGAGTTGCCTCTTGCATTTTAGGAACTGACTTAAAGAATTTATCGTCGTTACCAGAGCCTTTGGTTGAGAATGAAAGCATTGCAACTCTTGGTTCAATGTTTGCAATATCCTTTGCAGTTTGAGCAGAAGAAATAGCAATATCTGCAATTTGTTGAGCATCTGGCTCAATGTTAATAGCGCAATCTGCAAAAACGGCAACCCCATCAGGATTATATTCGTTTTTAGATGGAGCTACCATGATAAAGCTACTAGAAACCGTGTTGATGCCAGGAGCTGTTTTAATTACTTGTAGACCTGGACGCAAAGTATTTGCAGTTGGGTGGCAAGCACCTGAAACCAAACCGTCAACGTCGCCAGCCTTAAGCATTAAAGCTGCATACATTGTGTAGTCCTTTAGAATGCTTTGCTTTGCAGATTCAACGTCTGCATATTCAGGCAAGCCTGTCTTTTTGTTGATTTTGCCCTCTCTTGCCTTATATAAAATTTCTGCATAAGCATAGGTTTTATCATAGGTAACGGGGTCGATAACCTCAACGCCGTCCAAATTTACGCTGGGATTTTTAGCTTTAATCTCCTCTAAATTACCTAAAACAACTACTTGTGCTAAGCCTTGTGCTTGTGCTTCGCCAGCAGCAACCACTACTCTAGAGTCCTCACCCTCTGGAAGAACAATGCGTTTGTTAAGTAAACTAGCTTGTTTTTTAATACTTTCTAATACGCTAGACATATTACCACTCCTTTTGATTTAATAGACTTGAAATTTTTATTAAAATGATGTAAAATATTTCTATACTTTTCTATTTTACAACATTTAGATAAAAAAGTAAAACGAACTAGGCAAATTTTTAGGATAAAAGTTAATTTTATCAAGTGGAGGAAAAATGAAAATCTGTGCTGTCATTGCCGAATATAATCCTTTTCATTTAGGTCATAAAAAACAGTTAGATTTTATCAAAAAGGAACTTGGGGCTGATAAAATAATCGTCCTTATGAGTGGTAATTTTACTCAGCGTGGCGAACCTGCCATTTTAGATAAATTTACTCGTGCTGAACAAGCCATTAAAGCAGGCGCTGATATGGTTATTGAGCTTCCCACCATTTTTGCAACGGCTAATGCTGAAATTTTTGCCAAAGGAGCAATTCAAATAATTGATAGCCTTAACGTTTGCGAGCTTTTATGTTTTGGAATTGAGGGTGGCGATAAACAAGCTTTTATTGAGCTTGCTAAAGCTATGAATAATGAAAGCAAAGAATTTAAAAAGGCATTAAAGGAAAATCTTGACAAAGGCGTTTCTCTTGCAAAGGCTAAGTTTGAAGCCGTAAAGGCAACAAATAATAATGCTTTTGACCAGAGCCTAGTTTCCCTACCAAATAATATATTAGGTTTAGAATATACAAAAGCCATTCTTTCATTAAACTCTACCCTGGAAATCTGCCCCTTGCTTCGTGAAGGCGACCACCGTGATAAAAAATTAAAGAAAGGCATCACAAGTGCTTCAAGTATTCGCAATGCTATAAAGCAAGGTAAAAAAAGCAAAGTTAAGTCTTGCGTTCCCAAACACGTATATAAAGATTTGGGCGAATACCCCTTTATTTTAGATAGGCTTATCGTTGCCGAAGCTATTAAAAATTCGCCACAAGAAATTGAACGCACCCCCGATTGCACAGAGGGACTAGAGAATAGAATTAAGGCTCTTGTTAAGGATAATAAAGATTTAGATACCTTAGTTGAAAAAATTACTACTAAGCGCTACACCGAAACAAGAGTTAGAAGAATATTGCTTTCGAATTTCTTAAGAATAGATAAAAAAGACGCTCCGTCTGCTTTAAAAAATGGATTATATGCTAAAGTGTTAGCTGTAAAAAAAGAGAGTAAGGAGCTAATATCGTTAATATGTGAAAGCTCTTCTATCCCTGTAATAACTAGAAAGAGCGACACGTTGAAGCTAGAAAAAACTGCTACGGTATGCTATGAATTAGACAGCCGTGCAAACGACCTATATTCTTTAGCCTCAAATAAAAACATAAACGAAAATCTGATGCTAATAGTTGAATAAATAAAAAAGGCACTCCTAAGAGTGCCTTTAGTTTTTCTAAAATTATTTAATTTCAGAGAAATACTTAATAGTTCTTACCATTTGGCTGGTGTAAGAATTTTCGTTATCATACCAAGAAACAACTTGAACTTGAGTCTTGCCGTCAGCCATAGGAATAACCATAGTTTGTGTAGCATCGAAAAGCGAACCGAAGCTCATTCCGATTACGTCAGAAGAAACGATTTCTTCGGTGTTGTAGCCGAAAGATTCGTTTGCTTGAGCCTTCATAGCAGCGTTAACTTCGTCAACAGTAACAGCCTTGTTAACTACAGCAACTAAAATAGTGGTTGAACCCGTAGCAGTAGGAACACGTTGAGCAGAACCGATTAGCTTGCCGTTTAATTCGGGAATAACTAAGCCGATAGCTTTAGCAGCACCAGTGCTGTTTGGAACGATGTTCATAGCACCTGCTCTTGAACGTCTTAAGTCACCCTTTCTTTGTGGTCCGTCAAGAATCATTTGGTCACCAGTGTAAGCGTGAACAGTGGTCATAATACCTGCTTCGATAGGAGCGAGGTCGTTAAGAGCCTTAGCCATAGGAGCAAGACAGTTAGTTGTGCAAGATGCTGCAGAAATAATGTGGTCATCCTTAGTTAAGGTCTTGTGGTTTACGTTGTAAACGATTGTGGGAAGGTCGTTACCTGCAGGAGCAGAAATAACAACGTTCTTTGCACCAGCGTCGATATGAGCTTGAGCTTTTGCCTTGCTTGTATAGAAGCCTGTGCATTCTAATACTACGTCAACTCCGAGTTTACCCCAGGGAAGTTCGTTAGCCTTAGCCATTGCGTAGATGGTAATCTTCTTGCCGTCTACTACGATGTAGCCGTCAGTCTTAACTGAACCGTCTTCGTTAAGAACAGCTTCGCCATAAGAAACTTCGTGGTTTCTTGCGTAGTTACCTTGCATTGTGTCATACTTCAAAAGATGTGCAAGCATCTTTGGGCTGGTTAAGTCGTTGATAGCAACAACTTCATAGCCTTCTGCACCAAACATTTGGCGGAAAGCAAGACGGCCGATACGACCGAAACCGTTAATTGCAACTTTAGTGGTTTTTGACATTTTCTATGTCCTCCAAAATAGATTTTTCAATTTTTTCCTATTTATTATAGCCTTTTACACATTTTTAGTCAAATATTTTACACGCCTATTTTAAATTTTCGGGATTTAAACACTTTAGGTCGTCGGTAACGAAAATTCCATCCTTTCTAATGAGCTCTCCGTCAAGATAAATCTCGCCCCCACCGTATTCGGCTGTCTGAATTTGAACTAAATCCCAATGCACTGCTGAATGGTTGTTATTATCACACGATTCATAACAGCTTCCTGGCGTAAAGTGAATTGAGCCAGCTATTTTTTCATCGAACAATATATCGTTCATCGGCTTTGTTATATAAGGATTTACTCCAAAAGCAAACTCGCCAATATATCTTGCCCCTTCATCAGTATCTAAAATCTTATTAAGCTTTTCACTGTTATTGGCAGTAGCCTCAACAATCCTTCCGTCCTTAAAGCTAAGCTTAACGTTTTCAAAAGTGAAGCCGTTATTTACAGACGGAGTGTTATATGTTATATACCCGTTTACGCTATTTTTAACGGGGGCAGTATAAATTTCTCCGTCAGGAATATTGCATTCCCCTGCGCATTTTTTTGAACCTATTCCCTTTATAGAAAAACTAAGGTCGGTATCTTTTGCTATAATTCTAACCTTGTCAGCATTATCAAGCCTTTTCTTTAATGCGTCCATAGCCCTATCCATTTTAGAATAATCGAGAGTGCAAACGTTAAAATAAAAATCCTCAAACCCATCGCTACTCATTCCTGCTGACTGAGCCATTCCCGAATTAGGGTATCTTAAAACAACCCACTTGGTTTTCTTAACACGAATGTCGTGATGAACGGGATTTAAATAAAATTCACTCTCAATCTGCATTTTGTCACTTGGCACGTCTGAATTCTCGTTAGCATTATCGCCACCACGTATTCCAATATATGCGTCCATTTGGCTCATTCTATAACTAGCAAAGTCTGCCTTTAATTTGGCTTGCTCTTCAGTTTGACCTAAAAGCAACTCTCTAGTCACACGGTTATCAAACATTTCAACAAAGGGATACGCCCCCACCTTATATACCTCTTTTATAATGGCGTTAACAAGCATATAGTCAATACCCTTTGCCTCTATTAATACCTTTTCTCCCTTTTTTAACGCACACGAATAGTTAACCAATCCGTATGCAAGCTTGTTTATTCTTAAATCTTGCATTTTTGTTTTCCTTGTTCTTTTTTTATAATTATATAACTTTTACTCAAAATTATAAAGTATTTTATAATGAATTGTAAAAATATTTGCAAAATTTACAAAAAAGGTTTATAATTAATTAAGTTGACACAAAAAAATGAATTGTATGAGATAAAAATTGGAGGATATACACAAATGCCATTAGTAAACACTAAAAAAATGTTTGAACAAGCTTACAAGGATGGTTATGCCATCGGCGCTTTCAACGTTAACAACATCGAAATCGTTCAAGGTATTACCGAAGCTTGTCAAGAAGTAAACGCACCTGTAATTTTACAAGTAAGTAAGGGTGCAAGAGCATACGCTAACCACACCTATCTTGTAAAGCTAGTTGAAGCAGCAGTTAAAGAATGCCCAAACATTCCAATCGCACTTCACTTAGACCACGGCCCTGATTTTGAAACTTGTAAGGCTTGTATCGACGGAGGATTTACCTCAGTTATGATTGATGGCTCACACCTTCCTTTTGAAGAAAACATTGCCCTCACCAAAAAAGTTGTTGAATACGCACACGCACACGGTGTTACGGTAGAAGGCGAGCTTGGAACTTTAGCAGGTATTGAGGATGACGTTAAGGTAGAAGCAGGTCACGAAAGCTACACTAAGCCAGAAGAAGTAATTGAATTTGTTGAAAAGACTGGTGTTGATTCACTTGCAATCGCTATCGGAACTTCACACGGTGCATATAAGTTCACTCCCGAACAATGCACAGTTAACGAGGATGGAATATTAGTGCCCCCTCCACTACGTTTCGATATTTTAGAAGAAGTAAGCAAAAAGCTTCCCGGCTTCCCAATCGTTTTACACGGCTCATCTTCAGTTCCACAAGATTACGTTAAGATGGTAAACGAAAACGGTGGTAAAATGCCTAACGCTATTGGCGTTCCAGAAAGCGAATTAAGAAAGGCTGCAGAGCTTTCAGTTTGCAAAATCAACATTGACTCTGACTTAAGACTTGCTATGACAGGAACTATTAGAAAGTTCTACAACGACCACCCCGATAAGTTTGACCCAAGAGAATATTTAAAGCCTGCAAGAGCAAACATTAAAGAACTTGTTAAGCATAAGCTTATCAACGTGCTTGGTTGTGCTGGAAAAGCAGATGAATGCAAATAATTTAACCTAAAAAACAAAAACCGATGCTAAGCATCGGTTTTTTTATTAGTTTTTAATTTGGTTCTAGCCAAGAACTCCACCAAAAATATATTGCTTTACGTCAAGTTCTATGGTTACTTCTCTTTGTTCTAATACTGAAATTTTTCTGCTAACGGTTAACTTAATTTTATCGCCTATAACAGATTTATTTGACAAAGAAGAAAAATCTGCTAATACCGAGATAGAACTTGCCGTTGCCTTTGTAACACCTT
The DNA here is from genome assembly GCA_045653205.1 of Christensenellaceae bacterium. Classification (GTDB taxonomy): domain Bacteria; phylum Bacillota; class Clostridia; order Christensenellales; family Borkfalkiaceae; genus UBA1259. Next base: position 243,924 of record JAZOLT010000002.1, read on the forward strand.
CTGAATTATAAAGGGTTGCTCTTAGTAAAATATCATCCTTTTTTAAACCTGCAACTGATGCAAGACTGTTTTCAGTAACCGAACTAACCTTTATAAAGTTTGTGCCACCACTAGTGCTTTGTTCTACAACAAATCCAAACTTTGCTTTTCTACCAGGAACGTATCCATAGGTAGAATAAATATTACCGTTCTGGTCGTAGTAAGTTCCAACTAGGTTTTTTACAATGTTTATTAAACCAGAATCAATCGCACCCTCAACGTTTGCGTTAGAGGTAACCAAAGGAATAGCAAAATTTATAGCCTCGTAGTTAGTGTTTCCTGCATTCGTAATACCAATAAGCTCACCGTAAAGGTTAAATAAACCTCCTCCAGAATTACCTGGGTTTGTGGTTGCTGATATACCCATAAGCTTCATACTGCCTATACTGTCAACAGTAACCGTTTGCTCTAAAGAGCTAATTTCTCCATAGCAAGCCCAGCCGGGAAGCATACCTGTAGGATTACCAACTGCAAAAACTGTTTCACCTTTTCTTGCAACGTATTCATTTGGTGCAATTTTTGCTTTGCAGATTTTATCCACAGACAAAAGATTGCCAGAAACTGCCGGAAGCGAAAGGTCGAGTTTTAAAACCGCAAGGTCAGAGTCCATATCTGCGCCAACTAAGGTCACTGCCTTGTCAGCATTACCAGCAATGCTTGAGCCAATGTATCCCGTAAAAGTCCAGTCAGTTAAATAATAGGTATCCTTTTCATCTGGAATGCTAACGGTTATTTCGCCAGCCTTTGCAATTACGTGGTAACAAGTAATAATATAAACTATCGTAGAGCTATTTTGAATTTCACTAAGGCCTAAATCAGTAATAACACCTGCTGCAAGTCCTCCATCAGTCATATCAATCAACACTACCGAACGTTCAACTAAAGCAGTAGCGTCTTCCTTAGAAAGCAGTTGCCTAGCTGAAGGTGTGCCAAACTCCACGTCCTGAACTATCGCATCAACGTTGGGATTGTAAGTATAATTAAATTCGGAAAATACACAAGCTGAAGACAAAGCACAAGTCAAAGCTAGAATGCAAACCGATAATAGTTTGAATATTTTTTTCATAATTCAATCCTCCAATACTATTCTACCATAAGTTCGATTGAAAAAAACTTAAAAAAAAGAAAATTTTTTTGCTTTTTACAAAAAAATCAAAAGGGCGTTAATGCACGCCCTTCCGTTCCGCATTGCTATAACGGAACGAAAGGACGTAAATTCATAGTCTTTCAACCGAAAAGCTAAGCGGTATTTTAACGGCAGTAGCATTTGTAATCTTTATTGTCGTTTGTATAAAAATTACCTTACTGCCGACACCTTAAGTATAAGCAAGTAAGGTAGTTTTATTCATAAATTATAAAATTTATTCTTCTTCAGGTAAATCTACGTTGTGATATACGTTTTGAACGTCGTCTAAATCCTCAAGTGCGTCCACTAATTTCTTAAACTTTGTAAGCTCGTCACCTTCTAGAGTAATTTTGTTTTGGGGAACCATTGTAATTTCTGCCTCAAAGAAGTTTAATCCCTTTTCTTCTAAATATTTTCTAACACTTGAAAAGTTTTGAACTGAAGTTTGAACTTCAAAAGCATCGTCTTCAGATATAACGTCATCAGCACCTGCGTCCAACGCATATTCCATTACTTCATCTTCAGATAAATTTGCCGTTCTTTCGATTACTATTATACCCATATTAGAGAAGGTAAAAGAAACGCAACCTGCATTGCCAAGCGAACCTCCGTGCTTTCTCATAGCAGTTCTAACATAATCTACCGTTCTATTTTTATTGTCGGTAAGCGTTTTAATAATCACTGCACTTCCTGCAGGTCCATATCCCTCGTAGGTCAATTCTTCAAAGTTAGCACTAGACAACTCTCCAGCTGCCTTTGCTATACATCTTTTAATATTGTCGTTGGGCATATTTGCCGACCTTGCTTTCGCAATAGCGTCTGCAAGCTTGCTGTTTGTGCTTGGGTCGGGGTTTGACTTTGCTGCAACAGCTATTTCTCTGCCGATTTTAGTGAAAATCTTACCCTTTGCAGCATCTGTCTTGGCTTTTTTAGCCGCAATGTTGGCTGCGTGACTGTGTCCTGACATATTTTTTCTCCTTATTTGTTGTTTTTTAAGGCATACATTAGTATACCTGCTGATACGGCTGCGTTTAAGCTTTCCATTCCGTTTTGCATAGGTATACAGACCGTATAATCTGCACGTTCTTTAATTTCCTTGCTAACTCCGTGTGCTTCAGAGCCGATTACCAGACAAAAATCCCCTTCTATTTTACTTTCGAACACCGAACTACCAGACATATCTGCTATTACTAACGGCATTTTAATAAGCGCTAAAGCTTCTTCCTTTTGAGTAGAATAAACGTTCACTTTATAAATTCCACTCATACTAGCTCTAACCGATTTTGGCGAATATGCGTCTGCACAAGAAACTAGGTATAAATCCTTGTAACCAGAAGCCGCCGCAGTCCTAATAATTGCACCAACGTTTTTTGGGTCGCTCACTCCGTCTAAATAAAGACAAGAGCCTAACGGTGCTTGTAATTTTAGGCTAGGTTTTTTGGCTATCGCAAGAACGCCTTGAGGCGTGACCTCATCACTAATGCAATCAAACACCTGCTCCGAAACAAGTTCGCACGAAATCGAATTTATAATTTCACCCAAAAGCTTGTAACCTCGCTCGGTTGCTATTACCGTTTGGATTTGCACGCCCGAAAAAATAGCCTCTTTAACCATTTTCACGCCTTCAATTATATAAACGCCAAGCTCGTCACGATTTTTCTTGTCTTTTAATGACCTTGCAGTTTTAATTAAGGGGTTTTGTTTTGAAGTTATCATTTTACCAAAATAAAGCCTACTCAACTTTGGGGTAGGCTTTACAAAAATTATTTCTTAAGATTCTTTTTTGCAGTTTCGCAAAGAGTGGTGAATGCTGCTGCATCAGACACAGCGATTTCTGCTAATACCTTTCTGTTGAGTTCAATGCCGGCATTCTTTAAACCGAACATAAACTTGCTGTAAGATAATCCATTGATACGGCAAGCAGCGTTAATTCTTGCAATCCATAAGCTTCTGAAATCACGCTTTCTAGCCTTTCTTCCATAGTAAGCATAGAGTTGAGCCTTCATAACGGCTTCTCTAGCCACTCTATATCTCTTGCTTCTGCCACCAAAGTAGCCCTTTGCTAATTTTAAAATCTTTCTACGCTTCTTTACAGCGTTTACTGCTCTTTTAATACGCATAATTATTTTCTCCTTAATTATTTATTGTAAATAAGCGTTTGAATTGTCTTTGCTTGAGTAGCATCTACGTATGCTCCATCACAAAGATTGTTCTTTCTCTTTCTCGACTTTTTGGTTAAAATGTGGTTCTTACCCGAGCAAGCTCTTTTAATCTTACCCGTTGCGGTTGTCTTAAAACGTTTTTTTGCCGCACTTTTGGTTTTCATTTTCGGCATAGTTATACCCTCCGTTTGTTTTTTATTTTATTATGCTTGTTTGGGGGCTAGCATCATCCAAATGCTTCTACCCTCCATAAGCGGTTGTTTTTCTTGCGTTCCGTAGTCCTTTACAAGCTCAAAAAATCTCTTCATTACTTCAATTCCGAGTTCAGAGTGTGCCATTTGACGACCACGCATTCTTATCGACACCTTTATCTTGTTGCCAGCTGATAAAAACTTTTGGGCTTGCTTTGCCTTCACGTTTAAATCACCAACGTCTATGGTCATAGACAACCAAATTTCTTTGATTTCTACTACCTTTTGGTTTTTCTTATTCTCCTTAGCTTTCTTGCCAAGCTCGTATAAGTATTTACCGTAATTCATTATTTTGCAAACGGGTGGGTTTGCGTTAGGTGAAATCTTAACTAAATCTAATCCCCTATCGTCTGCAATCTCTTGTGCTTCTCTTGAAGACACAATTCCTAATTGTTCCCCGTCCTCTCCTATAAGACGGACTTCTCTGTCACGGATATCGCCGTTGACCTGATGTTCCTTTTTTATGGTTTTATACCTCTCAATAAAAATTCCACTTACGTGGTTTATACCAAATAAAAAACGGATTGCTCAAAAAGAACAACCCGAAAAATACTATAGCTTTATTTTAGCAATTTTAGTATTGAGCCGAACGAACTTTTCCGTCGGCGAGAAGGGTCACTTCTTCTTTAAGCTTTTATATAATACATTATCTAATCTTTTTTGTCAACTGTTTTTAACTTGTTTTCTTTTTATTTTTGACAAACGCTATAGAATAGTATTCCCATAGTGTTTGCTCCACAGTGACTGCCTATCGTAGAACCTGCAAACGTTTCGTGAATGTGCTTAAAGCCCATTTTTTTACAAACGCTGATAACTGCAACTCTCATCTCAGGCGTTGCCGTTGTATAAGTAATAAATATTCTCTCTAGGTCAGGCTCAGGGTAGCTTGCAAAAACGTCGTTAGCATACTTTTCCATAACCTTGCCCATATCTCCACGGTAGCGAACAGAGTTATCTTGCCCCATCTTTCCGTCTTTAACGACAATCTTTGGTCTAATTTTTAATAGGTTTGCGCCTAGCTTTTGAAAGCCCGTGCATCTTCCTCCCTTGTGTAAATAATCTAGCCTTTCAATGATAAAGCTAACTTGAAGCTCTTTTTTCTTCTTGTCAAGAACTTCTTTAATCTCTTTTGCGGTCTTTCCACCGTCTGCTAGCTCTCTTGCCGTGATTGCAAGTAGACCTATTCCCGTAGATAAGCTTTCACTATCTACAATATAAACCTTTTCTAACGAGCTTGCACTAGCTTGTGCGTGAGAACAAGCTGAAGATAAACCACTTGATAGACAAATATGAATAACCTCGTCATAGTCTTTTAATAAACCTTCAAAATATTCTGTGTATTCAAACTCGTTTATTGCAGTAGTTTTAGGAAGCTCACCTATCTCGTCTACCATCTTAAACAACTCTTCCGTGGTATACTCTCCGTCTAAAAACGTTTTATCCTTTATTGAAATTTGATAAGGTATAACTTTTATGTCGTATCTATTCAATAATTCTAAACTTAAATCGCTTGTAGATTCAACTGAAACTGCAATCTTCATAATAACCCCTATAATAAATAAAAAAATATTCTATGTAATGATAACACAATTTTAAAATTTTGGCAACAAAAAAAGTGCCAACTAAAAAACGTAAGCAATAAAATTTAATCATAAAATGCTTGATTTAACCTTTAAAAAAATGCTATTATATATAATGTATTGTAATAAATGTTGTGGAGAGAGAATTTTATGTTGAAAATTGACGGAAATATTTTAAACACTCAAATCCCCTTTTCTGAATTCAAAAATTATGAAGATAAGGTAATTTCAATAAAGGGCTACGTTCATCGCATTAGAGAGATGACCGGCTTTGCCTTTGTAATTATAAGAACTGCTAGCGAAACTATTCAATGCGTTTACGCTCCAGAATTTTCTGATTATAGATGGGATGAAAACTTACGTGAAGAAGCTTGCGTTGAAATTTTAGGCAAAGTAGTAAAAAGTGTGGACGCTAAGGGTAACGAAAGATTTGAAATTCAAATACACGATATCAAAATTTTATCTTTACCTGCTGAACAGCTTCCTATTGTTATTAATAAAAAACAGCTTGACAACATTCAGCTCTCTACCGTTTTAGATTTGCGCCCTGTTTCTATGCGCAACCCAAAAGAACGTGCTATATTTAAATTGCAAGAGGGCATTGCAAGAGGTTTTAGAGAGTTCTTACTTCAAAACGGCTTTACAGAAATTCGTTCACCTAAAATCAACTATGCTGGTGCAGAGGGTGGAACAAACGTATTTAAGCTAGATTATTTTGGAAAACAAGTTTACCTTGCTCAATCACCACAGCTATATAAGCAGGCAATGGTTGGTGTATTCCAAAGGGTTTTTGAAATTGCCCCTGTATTTAGAGCAGAGCATCACGATACTTCACGCCACCTTAACGAGTATACCTCTATGGACTTTGAGATGGGCTTTATAAACAGCTTTGAAGACATTATGAATATGGAAACGGGCGCTCTCAAATACATTATGAATTTACTAAAGACTGAATATGCTGAAGAGGTAGAGCTTTTACACGCTAATATTCCAGAGATAGACTCTATTCCTGCTATAACCTTTATGGAAGCAAAGGATATTATCATGAACAAGTTTAAGTATAAGCCTACCGACATGAAAGACTTTGACCCCAGCGAAGAGGAAATGCTTGGCAAGTATGCTAAAAAGGAATTTAACAGCGACTTTATTTTCATTACTCACTACCCTTCAATCAAGCGTCCATTCTACACTATGGATGACCCAGCTAATCCCGAATACACCTTATCTTTCGACCTATTATTTAGGGGTTTAGAAATAACTTCAGGTGGACAACGTGTTCACGATTACAATGAACAAGTAGAAAAAATGAAAAAGCTAGGCACTAACCCTGAGGATTTTGAAACCTATCTAATGCTTCACAAATACGGCGCACCTCCACACGGTGGACTAGGCATTGGCTTAGAAAGACTAACTATGCACCTTTTAGGCTTTAAGAACGTTAGAGAAGCTACTATGTTCCCAAGAGATATCAATCGTGTTTCGCCTTAATAAAAAATAAAATAAAAAAAGGAGTTCTACTGAACTCCTTTTTATTTTTTCTTAAAATTAGTGTTTTTTGTAGTGAACGTGTAATAACTCGTGTTCTCTACCCTTAATGATTTCCTTATAAATACCATCGATAATTGGGTTTTCTTCTGCACGACGGATAGGCAATTGCTTGTCGGCATTATATAAGCCTTTAACACGCTTTTGTTTATCCTCAAACAACGCAAATGGTTGACCACCACCGTTTACACAACCTCCGGGGCAAGCCATAATCTCAATAAAGTCAAACTCTTCACCATTTTTCATTCTCTTGATAAGCTTTTCTGCATTTGCAAGTCCACTAGCTACTGCAATCTTTAAGCTCTTTTCACCAAATGGAAGCTCAAACTCTTTAATACCGTCATTACCTCTTTGACCTAACGATGCAATTGAGGTTAACTCTGAACGAGATTTAATGTCTGAAACTCTACGAAGCACAGCTTCGGTTACGCCACCAGTTGTTCCAAAGATTACACCTGCGCCTGAAACTGTTCCGTAAGGCATATCTACTGCTTCTGGCTCTAACTCGTCAAACACGATGCCAGCTTCTTTTATCATACGGATAAGACCTTTGGTAGTCAAAACTGCATCAACGTTAGCATCTCCATCAACCTTAAATTCATCTCTAACAGCTTCAAATTTCTTAGCCGTGCAAGGCATAACTGCTACGTGGAAGTGCTTTTTGCCCTCTTCTCTAGTTTTAGCCTTTAGTAGCGAAGCCATCATTTGCATAGGCGAACGACAGGTAGATATGTTATCAAGTAGTTCGGGGTGCTTTTTCTCTGCATACTGAATCCAAGCAGGGCAGCACGAAGTAATTAAAGGCAACTTACCTCCGTCAGTTAAACGGTTTACAAACTCGTTTGTTTCTTCTAAAACGGTTAAGTCTGCACCTAACGAAGTATCATAAACCTCATCAAAACCCATCAAGCGAAGTGCCGTTACAATTTTACCCATAACGTTCTCGCCGTCCTTAACTCCAAACTCTTTGCCAAACGCAACTCTAACTGCTGGAGCGATTTGAACAGTAGTTTTCACTTCACTGTCATCAAGCGCCTTCCAAATTCTATCAGCGTCACTGTTTAGAACTAATGCACCGGTAGGACATACGGCTACGCATTGACCACAACCCACACAAGGTGACTCAGCCAATGGCACGTTGAACGCTGTGCTAATAGTCATTTTTGAACCACGGTGTGCAAAGTCTATTGCACCTACGTTTTGAACTTCGTTACACATTCTAACGCAGTCGCCACACAAAATACACTTGCTTGGGTCTTTAACTATACAAGCTGAAGAACGGTCTTCCTTTTTCTCGGTAGACGAGTTAGGGAAACGAACATCGTTTAGCTTAAAGCGTCTTGCTAAGTCTTGTAATTTACAGTTTTTGCTCTTCTCACAAGTAGTGCAATCTCTGCAATGGTTTGCAAGCAATAACTCTAAGATACTCTTACGATATTTTCTAAGTTTTTCGGTGTTGGTTTTAATTTTCATTCCTGCTTTAGGTGGGGTTGAACAAGCAGCTTCTAAGCCACCCCATTCGTTTTCAACCATACACATTCTGCACGCACCGTAAACAGAAAGCTCAGAGTAGTAACAGAAAGTTGGCATTTGAATACCTACTTTTCTTATAAGCTCTAAAAGGTTCTTTTCACCATTTATTTCTACGGCTATACCGTCAATCGTTACAATTTTTTTGCTATCCATTGTTAGTTCTCCTTAATCGCCTTGAACGCACAAGCTGAAATACAGCTTCCACAACGTATACATTTAGAAAGGTCGATAGTGAAAGGCTCTTTAATCTTTCCACTAATTGCTCCAACTGGACAAATGCGTGAACACTTAGAACAGCCCTTGCAAAGCTCGGGGTCGATTACTATTCTCTTTAACTTTTGGCATTCGCCTGCTGGACAACGCTTTTCGTAAATATGTGCTTCGTATTCTTTTCTAAAGTATTTAATAGTAGAAAGCACAGGACCTGCTGCAGTTTTTCCTAAACCACAAAGTGCCATATCAGAAATCATCTCGCCTAGCTCAACTAAAAGCTCAATATCCCCGTCACGTCCTTCGCCCGCAACAATCCGCTCTAAAATCTCAAGCATACGCTTTGTGCCTTCTCTACAAGGAATGCACTTTCCACAAGATTCGTTTTGTGTAAAATTCATAAAGAAGCGTGCAACTTCAACCATACAGGTTTTCTCGTCCATAACAACAAGTCCACCCGAGCCGATAATTGCTCCAACCTTTTTAAGCGAATCAAAATCTAATGGCAAGTCTAAATGTTCTTCGGTTAAACAGCCACCTGAAGGTCCACCAATTTGAACGGCCTTAAACTTTCCGCCGTCACGCATGCCACCACCGATATCGAAAATGATTTCTCTTAGAGTTGTTCCCATAGGAACTTCTATTAAACCAGTGTTTTTAACGTTACCTGTAAGAGCAAAAGCCTTAGTTCCAGCGCTCTTCTCTGTTCCCATCTTCTTAAACCATTCTGCACCGTTTGAAATGATTAGTGGAACGTTTGCAAAAGTCTCTACGTTATTTAGAACGGTTGGCTTATCAAACAAACCGTGTTCAACCGTTCTAGGAGGCTTAACTCTAGGCATACCACGTTTACCCTCGATAGAAGCAGTTAACGCCGAACCTTCACCACAAACGAATGCTCCTGCACCTTGGTTTATATGAAGATTGAAACTATGCTCAGTTCCTAAAATATTTTCACCTAAAATGCCGTGTTCAACAGCTTGAGAAATTGCTTTTTTAAGTCTAGCAACAGCCAAAGGATATTCTGCACGAACGTATATGTAGCCTTCAGTAGCTCCTGTAGCAAGACCAGCAATTAGCATCCCCTCTAACATTGCGTGTGGGTTACCTTCCATAACTGAACGGTCCATAAACGCACCGGGGTCACCCTCGTCACCGTTACAAACAACGTATTTGGGGAAGTTTCTTTGTCTTGCAACTTGTCCCCACTTTCTGCCTGTTGGGAATCCACCACCACCACGGCCACGCAAACCAGATTCGGTAATTACATCAACTATTTGCTCACTAGTATGTTCTGTAAGAGCTTTTTCTAAAGCAAGATAGCCACCCTTAGCTATATATTCGCTAATATCTTCTGCATCAATATGTCCACAGTTTTCAAAAACTACTCTGTTTTGTTTTTTATAGAAAGGAATTTCTTCTTGAACAGCATATTCCCTTTTTGCACAGTAAACCAATCTTTCTATAAGCTCTCCGCCAATAATAGAAGAATTGATAATTTCTTCACAGTCATCAATCTTAACCTTAGTATATAACCAGCCTTGTGGCTCAATCCTAACCAAAGGTCCTAATTCACAAAAACCGTTGCAACCTGTTTTCTTAACACCAATAGGATGCTCAACGTGTTTTTCCAAAGAAACTTGAACGTTTATACCCTTTTCAGTGCAAATTTCAATAAATTTATTGTATATATCAATAGAGCCACCAGCAACACAACCCGTTCCTGCGCAAACAAGAATTTTCTTTTCTTGTCCTTTCATCTCTTTAATACACGAGCTTCTAAAATCTTGCAAATCTTTAATCGTGGTAAATCTAGGCATTTTCCCTCTCCTTAATACTGTTAATAACATCTCTTGCCTTTTCAGGTGTCATTGCAGGATAAACTTCTTCGTTTATCATCATAACAGGTGCAAGACCACACGCACCCAAGCAAGATACGGTTTCAACCGTAAACAAGAAATCTTCGGTAGTTTTTTGACCCGCTCCAAGATTTAGTTGCTTTTTAATTTCATTTAATACAGGAATTGACTTTCTTACGTGGCAAGCTGTTCCATCGCAAATCTTAATGATGTATTTGCCTTTTTGTTCTAGCGAAAAGTTTTCGTAAAAAGTTGCTACGCCGTAAATTCTTGCCTCAGGAATGTCAAGCTTTTTAGAAAGATATGGGAAAATCTCTCTAGGTAAATATCTGTATTCTTCCTGTGCACGTTGAAGTATTGCTATCAACGCTTTCTCTTCGTTGCCAAACTCAGCTATCGCTTTGTCTAAAATTGTTATGTCTATCTTTTGTTCCATACCTTTCTCCTGTTTTTAGGATTTATTTATTCGATAAATATTCGTCTATTGCACTTGCCGCCGTCTTTCCTGCACCCATTGCGAGAATAACGGTTGCTGCACCCGTAACTGCGTCACCACCAGCGTATACGCCTTCCTTAGAGGTCTTGCCCGTGCTTTCGTCAACGGTAATTCCTCCCCAGCTTGCTGTTTCTAAGCCCGCAGTCGTATCCTTAATCAATGGGTTAGGCGAAGTACCTAGTGCCATTATAACGCATTCGGTTTCAATGTCGAACTGACTGCCCTCTACTGCAACGGGCTTACGTCTTCCAGATGCGTCTGGCTCGCCAAGCTTCATTTCTTGACATGTCATTGATTTTACCCAACCATCTTCATTTGCGTGAATTTCTAAGGGGTTGGTCAATAGCTTAAATATAATTCCTTCTTCCTTTGCGTGCTCTACTTCTTCACGCCTTGCGGGAAGCTCTTCTTCAGTTCTACGATATACGATAGTAACCTCTGCACCCAATCGTCTTGCACATCTAGCTGCGTCCATAGCAACGTTACCACCACCAACTACGCATACCTTTTTGCCACGTTGAACAGGCGTTGCTCCGTCTGACTTATATGCTTTCATAAGGTTGATACGTGTTAAAAATTCGTTAGCCGAATATACACCCTTATACGACTCACCCTTTATATTCATAAACTTAGGCAAGCCTGCGCCCGAGCCAATAAACACTGACTCAAAGCCCATATCAAACAACTCGTCTATGGTTAAGGTTTTACCTATAACAACGTTTGTTTGAACGTCAACTCCTAGTGCTTTTAGGTTTTCTACTTCTTGCTTAACGATTGCTTTGGGAAGTCTAAACTCAGGGATACCGTAAACTAAAACGCCACCTGCCGTGTGCAATGCTTCAAAAACGGTTACCTCGTAACCCTTTCTAGCTAAATCGCCTGCACAAGTAAGACCTGCAGGACCTGAGCCTACAATGGCAACCTTTTTGCCGTTTGATGTTGGCTTTTCTACGTTGCCACTAGCATTTTCATTATGATAGTCTGCAACAAAGCGTTCAAGTCTACCAATACCAACAGGCTCAAACTTAATTCCAAGCGTGCATTTGCTTTCACACTGAGTTTCTTGTGGGCATACTCTACCACAAACTGCTGGTAGAGCTGATGAGTTTGCAATTACCTGATAAGCACCCTCAAAGTCACTATCCTTTATTTTCATAATGAATGAAGGAATGTCGATATTTACAGGGCAACCTTGAATACAAGGCTTGTTTTTACAGTTTAAGCATCTATTTGCTTCCTCAACAGCTATCTCTGCCGTATAGCCAAGTGCAACTTCCTTAAAGTTATTTGCACGAACCAATGCTTCTTGAGTGGGCATCTCGTGCTTTTTAGGATTTATAGCCATAGTTTTTTCTCCTCTATGCGTTCTTAAATAGATTGCAAGTTTTCTCCCTTGCTTCTCTTTCAAACTCGGCGTAGGTTTTACCTCTAGAAATAGCCTCGTCAAAATCCACTTCGTAACCGTTAAAATCAGGCCCGTCTACACAAGCAAACTTGGTTATTTTCTTTCCGTCACGGTTTAAGGTCAATCTACATCCACCACACATTCCCGTTCCGTCTACCATTATGGGATTCATAGATACGGTTACAGGCACACCAAATTCCTTTGCCGTTAAAGTTACGAATTTCATCATAATCAATGGTCCAATAGTGATAATCATATCAAACTTTTCGCCATTTGAAAGCATTTCCTTTAGTGGAATAGTAACGTTTCCGTGTCTTCCATACGAGCCGTCATCAGTCATCAATACAAAATTGTTTGAAAAGCTCTTAAATTCCTCTTCTAAAATTACTAAGTCTTTATTTCTAAAACCTATAATCGAGGTTACGTCTGCACCAATTCTATGGAATTCTTCAGCAACGGGCATTGCAATCGCACAACCAACACCACCACCGATTATACAAACTTTTTTAATGCCCTCAGTTTCGGTTTCTCTACCTAATGGCCCAACAAAGTCTTGTATATATTCACCTTCGTTTTTATGTGCCAACAGCTCAGTTGTAGCTCCTACCGTTTGGAAAATAATCTTTACCGTTCCGTCAGCCTTATTTACACCGGCTACCGTTAATGGTATTCTCTCGCCCTCTTCGTCAACTCTTAAAATAATAAATTGACCAGGCTTTGCCTTGTTCGCAACAAGTGGTGCAACAATTTCCATTTGCACAACGGTTGGATTTAATACCTTTTTTCTTTCAATCTTATACATATCTTACCCCTTTCTGGTTAAAACATTTTTTGGTAAAATTAAACTATTCTAGTGGAGAATATACGCTAGTATAGCAATTATACCACACTAATTAACAAAAATCAAACGTTGACAACATACTTTTACATAGTAAAATCTTCTATTTTTATATTTTCATGGGCTTATCTATTAATTACTTACGCCTCCATTTTGTTCAAAACAACCAATTTTGAACAAAATGGAGCAAAAAAATAAACTCAAACTATTTTTAATCTAATTTTTCAATTAAAATAGTTAAATTGATTGAAATTTTTTTACACTGGCATTATAATAAAATTATGGAAATTTTAAATCAAGTAAAACAAGCAACAATAGAACTAATTGAAAAGGCAAAATTAAGCAAGGGTGATATATTGGTAGTAGGCTGTTCTACTAGCGAAGTGGTGGGCAGTAAAATCGGCACTAATTCAGATTTTGATACAGCAGAAGTGATTTTTAATGCTCTAAAATCTACTACTGAAGAATACGGCGTATTCCTTGCTGTTCAATGCTGTGAGCATCTAAATCGTGCAATCGTAGTAGAAAAATCTGCTCTTCCCAATGCAGAACAAGTTAACGTTGTGCCACAAAAAAAGGCGGGTGGCTCGCTTGCAACCGTAGCATATCAAAACTTTAGCCAGCCAATAGTTGTTGAAGATATAAAGGCGGACGCAGGTTTAGATATTGGTGATACTTTTATAGGTATGCACCTAAAAAAAGTTGCAGTGCCCGTAAGGCTTTCAATAAACGCCATTGGCGAAGCACACCTAACGGCAGCTAGAGTTCGCCCCAAGTTCATTGGTGGAATTAGGGCAATATATGATGAAAACCTATCGTAACTAAAAAAACGCAAGAAAATCTTGCGTTTTTATTTTATTTAGATTCAGTTTGCACTCTCTCACTAACCTTTCCTTCAGGGTCGATTTCCCCTGCCTTAGTGAGTGCAACTTTTGTTAAATAAGGTCCTACTAGCTCGTAAATTAAAACTGAGAACAAGGTTATGCTTGAAACTATAACACCAACCTCAATGCCGTTAACTATGCCAAGCGACGTGGCTTTCATTGCCATTCCAAGTGCTACGCCAGCTTGGGGAAGAAGAGTAATGCCCAAATATTTTTTAATGTTAGGCTCAGCCTTAACCAAAGATGAAGATAGCCCTGCCCCATAATATTTGCCAAGCGAACGGAAGACAATATAAACTACCCCAGCTATAACTATTAAGCCTTGACCAAGCACGTCTAAATCTAGCTTTGCACCACTTATAACGAAAAACAGTATATACAAAGGAGCAGTCCAACGCTCTAGCCTATCCATAAGTTGCTCAGAGAAATCACAGAAATTACAAAAGATTGTGCCAAGCATCATACAAGTTAAAAGCGAAGAAAAGCAAACGTGAATATTGCCAATCTTAAACTCTAGCATAGAAAGCCCAACAGTTAAAAACACAAACGCAACCGACATAGAAAGTCGCTTTGAGCGAGAATGGAAAAACCTTTCAAAATAGGTAAACAATAATCCCATAACCGTTCCGAGCGTTAGAGAAAGAATAACCTCAAGTAGTGGCTCAACGATTACTGATACAATCTCCACAGGTCCTGAAATCATAGCCTTAGCAACGCCGAATGAGATAGCAAATAGGACTAAACCAACAGCATCGTCAATGGCTACAACGGGTAAAAGCGTGTCGGTAACAGGGCCTTTCGCCTTATATTGACGAACAACCATTAAAGTTGCTGCCGGTGCAGTTGCCGACGCCACAGCGCCTAGCACTATTGCCGCAGATAACGGAAACTTATCAGGAATTATAAAATGTAACGCAATTAATGCAACGTCTACAAAAATTGTAGCCACAACGGCTTGCAAAATGCCTATAATAGTTGCCTTTTTACCAATCTGTTTTAATTGCGAAAGCCTAAATTCGTTACCAATAGAAAATGCTATAAAGCCCAAAGCCACGTCGCAAATAATCGCAAAAGAATCTATTTGAGCTTGGCTTAAGCCTAACCCAGAAACACCTAATCCACCTATTAGGTCAGGGCCGATTAAAATGCCCGTAACAAGATATGCCGTAACCGCTGGTAAACTGCACACCTTAGCCACTCTTGAAAGCATTAACCCACCAAAAATTGCTATTGCTAAACTAAGTAAAGTATACATAATAAAACTCCATCCCTCGTAAACTTCTTAATTTTAACACTAATATATATGTTTGTCAACGCAAATAAAAACATTTACTAAATTTATTTTTTAGTTATATAATTGAATATTTTTGTTGTAATACTCTCCCTTTCTTGATATAATAAATATATAAAATTAAAGGTGAAATATGTTTAACTTTTTCTCTAACAGCCCAAGGATAGACGGGCAGTATAAAATTCTCGATAAAGATTTTAACCATATGAAAAACGTTCTTCGCTTTAAGGTGGGAGAACAGTTTTTGGTTAGCTATAATGGTCAAAGTGATTTATGTAGGCTAAAAGAGTTTACTGCAAACGAAGCCATTTGCGAGATTATAGAGGAAAACTTTTTTGATACCTCCCTACCCGTTTCACTCTATCTCTTTCAAGGCCTGCTAAAGGGCGATAAAATGGAGCTTGTTGCACAAAAAGCAGTAGAGTTAGGAGTAGACGTGATTGTTCCTGTTGAAATGTCAAGGTCAATCGTAAAGCTTGACGATAAGAAGAAAATTGAGCGTCAAAAACGCCTTCAAGCCATATGCGAAAGTGCCGCAAAGCAAAGTAAACGCAACTCAGTTCCCGTAGTTAATGAGATTTTGTCTTTTAATAAAGCTTTAGAACTTGCAAATTCGCTAGACCTATTTTTAGTGCCTTATGAAAATCAAGAGGGAATGAGCTCTACCATCTCAGCCCTAGCAAAAATGAAAAATGGCGACAAGGTGGGAATTTTAATCGGCCCAGAGGGTGGCTTTGAACAAGCTGAAATCGACAAGGCAATAGAGCTTAACGGAATATCTATTTCGCTAGGCAAAAGAATCTTGCGAGCCGAAACAGCATCAATCACAGCCCTTTCAATGTGTATGCTTTATTCAGAAGCAAATCTAAAATAAATAAACAAGTCCGAAGATGTTTCTTCGGACTTTAGTTTTGTTGTTTTTATAAACGTTTAAGGTCTCAAACCCATTCCACCCTCTAGTGTGAGAGTTTCCCCTGACATATATTTAAAGTCTGGCGAAGCGAGTTGAACGCAAACTCTTCCAATTTCAAGCTCGCTATTACCAAAATGTCCCATAGGTGGCATTTTTACGTTGGCATCAAAAGCTTCTGGGTTGTGTTTTTTCCACGTTTCTAATTGCGACGTCCAAGCAAGTGGGCATACAACGTTAACGTTTATTCCGTCTGGGCCCCACTCTGTAGCCGCTACCCTAGAAAGTCCTCTAATACCCTCTTTTGCCGCAGCGTATGCACTCTGACCATAGTTTCCAAAAAGTCCTGCGCCTGAGGCAAAGTTTATTACACTACCCTTTGTTTGCTTTAAATATGGATAACAAGACTTCATATAAAAGAAAGCTGAATATAGCCCTGAATATATTGCAAGGTTAAACTGCTCTAATGTATGATTTGCAAGCGTTACCCCAGAAGCCGAAGCTTGAGCACTATTTATTAAAACGTCTATTCTTCCGAATTCTTTAATAGACTTATCTACAACACTTTTAGCAACTTCCTCTCCGTTTTCTTTCTCGTTTATGTCTGCTTGAACTACTAATACTTTAATTTTATATAGGCGTTCAAGCTCCTCCTTTGCATCTTCTAGCTTGGCTAGGTTTCTACCTGTTAAAACGAGGTTTGCACCCTCTTTTGCATATGCTATTGCTATGCCATACCCTATCGAACCAGCTGAGCCATCACTAAGTGGAGTGGCTTTCCCACCACCTGTTATAATGGCAGTTTTACCTGTTAAAAATCCCCTAATTTTCTCCTCCTTTATATGTTTAATATCATTATACACGACAAAAAACCAATTTTCAAGATTTTTTTTGTTTATAGTTGTCGACTAATTTATTCATAGCTACAAATACTATGTGCATGAGTTATTTTAATTATCACGCAACTGCAAAGCGTTTAATTAAAGAGGGAAAACTTAAAGACTTTTATTTTTGCTCTAAATATAACAGCATTTCCCCTGCATTAGTTTTAATTTTTGATGACCCTCGCCACCCAATTATGCCCATTAGAGAGCACAAATTTAACGAATATATAAGTATTATAGAAAATTTAGAGCTAAAAAATAAATCACGTTATTAAAACGTAAACAAAGCGATTTTTATAAAAGTAGTTGAATTCTTGGCATTTTCTTGATACAATAATAATGTCGAAATATGCAGGAGGTGGAATATGAAAAAGTTTATTTTAGCATTATTGGTTGTCCTTTCTTTATTTACTTTTACGTCATGCTCAATAGAAAACGCTGTTTTAGACTACACTGAAAGCTATGAAATAACTTCTGAAATACATTCTTTAGACGTTAGGATAAAGGCGGCAGACTTTAAGATTGAAGCTGGAGAAAGCCTTTTAGTTGAAAGCAACCTAAAATATTTATCAGTTACTCAAGATAATGGAGTTTTAGAAATTATTGATAACGCAAAAATAAATAGTAGCTTTATTAACGCATTCTTAACCATATACATACCAAGCGAATTAGTGTTTAATGACGTAGACATTCAAACAGGTGCAGCCAAGTTAACTGTGGGCTCGTTGTCTACAGACACAATTGATTTGACCTTAGGCGCTGGCGACCTATACGTCAACAACTTATCCGTTTCATCTCATGCTGAGATTAAAGGTGGAGCTGGTCAAATAGTAGTTGAAGGAGGCGTGATAAACGATTTAACACTAAATATGGGTGTTGGTGCATTAACTTTTTCAGCCAAACTGCTTGGAAATAGTAATTTAAATTTTGGAGTTGGAAAGTCTAATATAATTTTAATCGGTAAACTTGAGGACTATAAATTAGAAATTAGAAAAGGGATTGGAAAAATCACTGTTGACGGAGAAAGCATTAACGATTCTAACAACCTAGGAAACGGTCAAAACCGTGTAAAAATCATAGGTGGTGTTGGAGCGATTGACATAACCTTAAATTAAACCTAGATATTTAAAAATAAAAAACCACTCGCTTAGAGTGGTTTTATTTTTTGTTTACGTATAGCAAAATTATTGACAATAATTTGTTTTATCCTACTTATTTATCAATGCCATATCTTCGGGGTGGAAAACCTCGTCAAACTTTTCAGCAGTTAAAAAGCCGAGCTCCACACAAGCTTGCTTTAATGATATATTTTCCTTGTATGCTTTTTTTGCTGTTTTTGCTGCATTTTCATAACCAATGTAAGGATTTAATGCTGTTACTAGCATCAATGAATTGTAGAGATTATAACGCATTTTTTCTTTGTTTGCCTTTATTCCACTTGCACATTTTTCATCAAAAGAGATAATACTGTCAGATAAAAGCCTAACAGATTGCAAGAAGTTATATGCGATTACAGGCATAAATACGTTCAACTGAAAATTACCCTGTGAACCAGCAAAGCCAATTGTTGCATCGTTACCCATAACTTGAACTGCAACCATAGTAATTGCTTCGCACTGTGTGGGATTTACCTTGCCGGGCATAATTGATGAACCGGGTTCGTTCTCGGGAATAAATATTTCCCCTAATCCGTCACGAGGACCAGATGCAAGCCAACGCACGTCGTTTGCAATCTTCATTAAATTTGCTGCAAGCCCCTTGATTGCTCCATGCGCAAACACGAAAGCATCTTTTGATGAAAGAGCGTGGAATTTATTTTCTGCTGTAATAAAATCCTTGCCCGTTTCTATTGATATGCGCTTTGCAACCTCAACGTCAAAACCTTTAACAGCGTTTAATCCCGTGCCTACAGCCGTGCCACCAAGCGCAAGCTGTTTTAAGTCGCTTAGCGATAGGATAATTTGTGCCTTACTCACCTCTAGCATCCTTGTCCAACCACTTATTTCTTGCGAGAAAGCAATGGGAACTGCGTCTTGAAGATGTGTTCTACCACTTTTAACTATACCCTCGTTTTCTTTTTCCAATCTCTTAAAGGTCTTAGTAAGCTGGTCTATCGCAGGTAATAATTTATCCTCTATAATTAATACAGAAGCTATGTGCATTGCCGTTGGATATGTATCGTTTGAGCTTTGGCTTTTGTTAACGTCATCATTGGGGTGTAAAAGTTTTTTACCGACAAGCTCGTTGCCACGGTTAGCCACAACCTCGTTCACGTTCATATTAGATTGCGTTCCACTACCCGTTTGCCATACCACCAAAGGAAAATGTTCATTTAGTTTCCCTGAAATAATTTCGTCGCAAACTTCAGCAATCGTATTTGCTTTTTCATCACCTAATACTCCTAAAGCATTGTTTGCTAGTGCAGCAGATTTTTTTAATATGCCAAAAGCATTAATTATCTCGCTAGGCATAACCTCACCACCAATCTTAAAGTTCTGACGGCTTCTTTCAGTCTGCGCTCCCCAATACTTATCAACAGGAACTTGAACCTCACCCATAGTATCTTTTTCAATACGGTATTCCATTTTATACTCCTTTTTAGGTTCGCAATGGCTTTAGTAATCTATTATTATCTTAGCTATGCAAACTATAAAAACAATTATAAGCTTTATACTACTAGAATGCAGAGTTTACTGCGTTTATAACGATTTTTCTTTCTTCCTCACTAACAGGTTCGTCAAAATCGTTAAAACAATTATTGCTAATATCCTTACCTGTTAATGCCTTATACCACGTTAAAGCTAATAGATATCTTCCCGCACCAAATGAAGCGTGCGTGGTATCTCTATGAATTTTGCCTATTCCCATTTGTAAAGCATTATACATTGCTTGTCCACTAGGAATTATTCCGTCTGCACCAATCGCTTTTAGAGCTAATAAATATGCTTGTTTAGCATCTTCTATCATAGCTTTAGCACTGTCATATTCAACACTCTTTAACTTTTCACTTCCATCCTCATAGGCCCAAGTTTGATGAAGATATACTTTTGCCTTTGGACAGTAACGCTTAACGTGTTCGTTTATAAATTCGATATACGGTGTATAAGTTTCAAAACTTACACTGCCACTGCTTACTTGTTGCAAAGTAATCACGTCCCAATCGTCGCTAGCTAATAATTGATTTATGGAAACTTTAACATCCGTATTTTGTCCGTTATATTCTAACAAATACGCTTGATTATTGTCTAAAATATTTAAGTAATGTTTTCTTAGAGAACATCCTCCAATATAAAGATTTGCGGTTTTTAACCTAGTTCCGTCTTGCTTGGCTAGCTCATATATGTATCTATGTGCGTCTTGAGAAAAACTGTTTCCAATAGACAATATCTTCATAATTACTTTCCGCTCTTAATTTTTTTATGTTCTATTAAAGGATATTATATCAAATAATATGCTTTTTGTCACTAAAAAAAAGAATTTTTAACTAAATACTTATAAGCTTTTGATTTCATTTTACAAAATAGAATACCATGATAAAAGAATTATTAATAGGTTGCTTAAAACACTAGTCCAATTTAACAACGTTTATTATAATTACAGGCTCGTAATAATCTTTATACTTTCTCTTTATTGTATTTATAGCCTCTACTCCATTTTCCGATTCAATAATTTCACTGTCTAAGCTCATATTCTTAGGATTTTTATAAACTACTAAATAATTACTGTGATTTTTTGTTTGCCCTTGATACATAACTTTATCTCCTCTCTTTAATTTTATCACAAATTGAGATGTTTGTCTATATCTCAAATAGAGATGTCGTATAATAATTATATGAGATTAAAAGAATTAAGAGAAGAAAACAATTTAACTCAGCTAGAGGTTGCTTCGTATTTAAACATAAAGCAAAATACATATTCGCAGTATGAGAATTGTAAAAGACAATTACCTATTGATATTTTGATTAAGCTTGCAAAATTTTACAACACAACCACTGACTATATTTTAGAATTAGAAAATTAAAAGACCGTAAATTCACGGTCTTTTTTGTTTGCTAGATAATAGATTTTAAGCTCAATCCAATTTAACAACGTTTATTATAATTACAGGCTCGTAATAATCTTTATACTTTCTCTTTATTGTATTTATAGCCTCTACTCCATTTTCCGATTCAATAATTTCACTGTCTAAACTCATGTTCTTAGGATTTTTATAAACTACTAAATAATTAAACACATTCTCCTCCTTTACTAGCAAAATCTAAAATAAAGCACAACTTAGACAATTTTATCAAGTCTAATAAGACTTGTCAAGTATTTTATGACTTGAAATGTTTATAATGAAGGTATGAGATATGTTGAAAGATTGAAAGAGTTAAGAAGAATAAATAATTTAAGTCAAATGGAGCTGGCTAATAAAACTGGGCTAAGTCAATCAGCAATTGCTAAATGGGAGCTTGGGAAAACAGAGCCAAAGGCTAGTGCAATAATAACGCTTGCAAAATTTTTTAATGAATCGACTGACTATATTTTAGGATTAGAAGATTAAAAGACCGTGAATTTACGGTCTTTTTTTATGCTTAATTAACTGAGTTTTTGACACTATTAAGATAAAAAGGAATGAGTTTTTTAGCATATTTAAAAAGAGTAGCAAGTCTTAGCTACTCTTTTTCGATATATTAGAATCCCCGTTAATTTGTTTTTTCTTTTTAGGTAGTGGCAATTGAAGTTGTGCTAAAATTACTGCAATAAAAACAAACAAACAACCGATAAGTTCTTTTTTTGATAATGATTCGCCTAAAACCACCCAGCCAGAAAGTACGGCAAACACCGATTCTAAACTCATAATTAAGGTTGCGCTCGTTGGGTCGGCATCCTTTTGTGCCATTATCTGCAACGTATAGGCAATACCACTTGACATAAAGCCTGCATACATAATTTCAAATTTTGCGTTCCAAATTATTGAAGGGTCTGGCTTTTCAAAAATAAATGCCAATATAAGCGACATAATGCCAACCACCAAAAACTGAATGCAAGAAGTTTTTATTGGGTTTGCCCTCTTTTCCATAAAGTAATCAATGATTAGAATATGAAAGGTAAAGAAAAATGCACTAATTAAGGTTAAAAGGTCGCCAATTTCAATCTTAAATCCAGTCTTAATGCACAATAAATAAAAACCTACTGTTGCAATTGGCACGCAAATGGCAATAATTTTTGGTATTCTTCTTCTTAAAATCACACCAAATATTGGCGTAAACACTATATATAATGCAGTTATAAATCCTGCCTTTCCCGAAGCATTATCAGTCATTAACGCTATGCCTTTTTGTTGGCAAAAACTTGCAACTGTAAGGGCAACTCCACACAAAATTCCAGCAATCGCTGTCAATTTTGATGGCTTTAAGGTTTGCTTGTGCTCGCCACACGTTAAATTTTTGTTTTTTTGAAAATTAAATATCGCAATAACTGGTATTAAAAATAAAAATCCAATAAAGCTTCTTGAAAAAAGGAAAGTAAAAGGCTCTACTGTATCGCTTGCCGTAGTTTGCGCAACAAAGGTGCTACCCCAAATAAGTGCAGCAACTAATAGCATTAAATTTGCACGCAGTCTCTTTTGCATAACTTCCCCTTTTCTTTAATAAAAATGTGCGAATAATATATTTATTATATCAAAAAAAGATATATAACACAAGTTTAATACTAATAAAAAGCCCATTAAAAACACGACTTTTGCTACATAGTTGACTATTTTAGTCTATCAGGGGCTATATACATAAAGCAGACTCGTGTTTGCGAGTTGCCTAAACTATTGACACCGTTACAAATCTTTTTTACTCCGTGCAACTCGCCCTCGGTAGTGAAACGGACGAGTGTCGTCGACAACAACTTGCAACAGCAAGTTGTTCGACTTGTTCATCTCCGTCGGGTGACCGACGGCAAAAGAAAAAGACCAACTTGTGTTGGTCTTTTCTTTTGTTGGCTGCCCCTGACAGACTCGAACTGTCGACACTGCGGTTA
>JAZOLT010000003.1:0-57942 GCA_045653205.1 Christensenellaceae bacterium
AACTATACAATTTGGCCTGGCCAAAAGATGTACGAAGTCTAGAAAAAAACTATGCAGTTGTGAATCTACCGTGTAAATAAATTGACGGTTGACGAGAAAAAGTGTATACTAGATATACACTAGAAAATCGATATTAACGGAGAAATCCGAAATATACCATTGCGGTGACGTTAGCGGTGAGGTCCCACCTGTTCTCATACCGAACACAGAAGTTAAGCTCACTAGCGCCGAAAATACTTTGCTGGAGACGGCACGGGAAGATAGGTTGTTGCTGCATCCAATAAAAAAGAACTACTCAAAAGAGTGGTTCTTTTTGTTTTATTTAGTTTATATCTTCCCGTGGGCACGGGAAAGGGTCGCAGTTGATGAACGGTTATTTATTACAAACCACTCATTTATTGCTAACCGTTAACAATATATAATATTATTGCGACATACCCTCGTAAAGCTCGGCTGAAAGGTTGTTGCTGCATCCAATAAAAAAGAACTACTCAAAAGAGTGGTTCTTTTTTTACGTTTTTACACAACGAATAATCTTGACCGATAGTGGTTTGTTATAAATTTTAATGACCGTTTATGAGTTTTTAGGTAAGCTCGTTTTCTAAAGAGTCTAAAAGCTTCCTAATTTTATTTATTTTTGATAAAATTGATGTTATGTTTATTGGTGCTGTTTTAAGATTTAGTTCTTTATTTCTTGGTCGACCTTTGGCAGATGTTTGTGGAGGAATGAGTTTGTTATTTATGTTTTCTATTTTAGTAAAAATCTTTTTCACAAACTCTTCAAACCCCTAGCCTCTTAGTGTTTAAGGGGAAAAATGAAAAACTCTTTTCACAAACTTGAAATAAATTATAATTTGTAGTAAAATATGGCTATAATCTTTTATTGGAGATAGTTATGAGAAAGTATAACGGAAAGGAATATTTAGAATTTAATCCACATGATTTTAACGAGTTAAAAGAAATTGTGCATATTTTACGTAGTCCTGACGGTTGTGAGTGGGATAGGGCACAAGATTTTAATTCAATGAAGGAGTGTTTGTCTAACGAAACGGGAGAGGCTTTAGATGCCATTGATAAAAAAGACTACAAAAATCTTTGCGAAGAGCTTGGAGACGTTTTACTTCAAGTAGTTATGAATGCGGAGATTGCTAAAGAGCAAGGTCTTTTTGATATGGATGAAGTTATAAAGGGGATTTGTGCAAAGTTAATTCGCCGTCACCCACACGTTTTTGGTGACGTGCCAAAGCCTACCACACCAGAGGAAAGTTTAAGAATTTGGAAATCTGTTAAAGAATTAGAAAAAAACAGAAAATAAAAAAACACGCAGGAAAGCTCTTGCGTGTTAATTTTTTTAATACGTATTGTTAAATTTCGACTTTTACAAAATCGGATTTGGGGTGCTTGCACCAAGGACAAGTAAAGTCTTCAGCAAGCTCATTGGTTTTTTCCTCATACCCACAAATTGTGCAACGCCATAGGGTTTGAGTTGCCTTTTGAGGCTTTGGCTTAATGTTTGCAAAATAATACGAGTAGGTGGCAGACGGCGTTTGGTCAATATCTCCATCCTCAACAACGTCTGCAATAAACATGGTGTGCGTGCCTAAGTCAACGGTTGAGATTATTTTTGCGGAGATAAATGCGTTTGTGCCTTTTGTGATATAGGTTAAGCCGTTTGAAGAACGACTAAAGTCAGAAAAATTTTCAAACTTATCTACGTCACGCCCACTCTGGAAGCCAAAATGACGAAAAAGTTCAAAATTAGCACTTTCAGATATAACCGAAACGTTAAATATTCCACTCTTTAACATTAAGTCGTGGGTGTAATTGTTCTTGTTCACTGCAACCGAAATACGATTTGGAGTGGTGGTCACTTGCATAACAGTGTTGGTTATACAACCGTTATCATAACCCTCTAACGCTGTGGTTACAACGAATAATCCGTAACTAATTTTTTTAAATGCATTGCCCATAATTCACCTCACAAATATTGTATCACTTTTATAAAATTTGTCAATATTTAAAAACAAAACTTAATTATGACAGTTTATTTTATTAAAAGTTAAAAAGTTTATTGACAAGAACACAAAATATTAGTAAAATAATATAGTAAAAATTTATTTCGATATAACGGAGAATTTAGATGAAACGTTTTTCTAAACTCATTGTAAACCTAGTAGCAGGAATTATGCTTGCAGTGTCTTGCTTCTGTTTAGTAGGTTGTGAAGAAATTGTTACGTTAGAGGTAACCTTATCGGTTTATGATTTTGACAACGAGACTTGGCTTGATGAAGAGGATACAACCCTTACAATTGACCTTTATCGCCACCTAGCAGACCAAACGGTTGACGCTATTACTTCTTATGCACAGGCAGGTTATTACGATAATTTACCATTCTATTCATTGCCATATGAGGGTTATAAGGCAATAATGATTGGCGACTACAAATTTAACGGCACTAGTCTTGTTCAAACTGAAAGAAAAGTAGCGTTAGACGGCGAGTTTGAGCACGGAATGACAACGGGCTCTAACCTTACTAATAAAAAAGGCGCTGTTGGACTATGGAGAACTTGGTTTGCTCAAGACGATGGTGGAAATGCGCACAAGGCTTCTAACGGTATGGATACGGGCAGAGCAACCTGGTTTTTACCAACAACGGCAATTGCTGATTATAACGGATATTTCTGTATTTTTGGTCAAATTGATTTAGATGATGAAACAAACAATACGGCATTCTCTGCTGTCGAAAAGGCACTTAAGACCTCGGCTAACTGCGAAGAATATATTGTTTACTATACCAATGGCGAAAACTATACGACGGATAACTCTGTGGCAAACAACGGCCTGACCTTTAATTATATGGATAAGACGGTTTTTGAAGAGCAATACGGAAAAAGTCCAACGGTTGATGAGCTTGAAAAGAACGGAATTTTTGTTCCTGAGAACGACCAATACGTTTGTTATGCACATCACACGATTAGAATTGCTATGGCTGACGGAGCTGTTGCTGCAAAGATTAAGTCTATTAAGGTTAAATAATTTTTAAGAAAAAAACTTAGTTAAATAAAAAAAGAACACGCCCATAGCGTGTTCTTTTTTTATGCTTTGATTTTTGTTTTAATATTTAGCAACGATTGCTTGCATTTTATCTAAAACCTTTTCCATATCAGAAACAAGCTTCATTTGAGTTCTCGTTCTGTCAAGATTATGTCCTTCCCTGTGCGTTCTAAAATAAACGTCACCGTCAAGATAGTCAGATAAAAATCTCATTCCACATTCATAAGTCATTAAAATTGCACCGAATGCAAGATTTTCTCTTTCAATCTTAGTAGCTGAACTACCTAACGCACTTAGGTATCCTTTAGCATAGGTTTCAAAAAGGTTGATGTCAAAGTTTACCTTAGATAAATCCTTTTCATCCTCAGCCGCAGGGTTGCATCCAAATCTAATGCTGTCACCAAAATCGTAACAAATACTACCAGGCATAATCGTATCAAGGTCGATAACTGCAACGTATTCGCCAGAGTCAGCATCTAACATAACGTTATTAAGCTTAGTGTCGTTATGCGTAACCTTTGTGGGCATCTCGCCACTTCTCAATAAACTAACGATTTTAGAGCAGTAATCTTTTCTAGAAAGATAAAAGTCAATCTCTTCTTTAACTGAACTTGCTCTTCCCATTTTATCAGCCTTAAGCGAAGCCTCAAAATCTCTAAATCTTTTTTCAGTATTATGGAAATCGGGTAGAACCTCAAACAACTGAGTAGCGTCAAACTCTGCAAGAAGATTTGCAAAATTACCGAATGCCACGGCACTTTGATAAAAATGTTCGGGCTTTTCAACTATTTGATATGCGATTGCGTTTGTTATAAATTTATATACTCTAAAGCAATCGTTGTCTTCAGTGCGATAGAAAGGCTTATTATCAAGCGTATAAACTAGAGAAAGGCTTTCTCTATCTGGGTTTCCACCACGAGCTTTAATTTTTTCACGGTTAAACTCGGTTACTAAACGAATATTGTTCATTAGTTTATCTACGTCAGTAAACAATTTTCCGTTTATTTTTTGGAGAATGTATTTTACCTCCGTGCCGTTTTCATTAACGATGGCAAGATAGGTTTCGTTAATATGCCCCTCGCCATAGCGTTCGCACGAGATAAGCTCGCCTGCTAGGTTAAAGTTAGAAATAATTTTTTTAAAATCGTAAGCCATATTTATCCTCTTTAGCTTCCTTTAATATTTTTATATATAAATATTATCACATTATATAATTTATTTCAAGTGCTTTAACCCATAATTTATTTTTTTTGAAAGCAAAAAAACATAATTTAACGTTAAGAAAAAATTTTTTATAGTTATTGACAAAGACTTGCTTGCATAGTATACTTAAACTAAGTAATACAATTGATAAAACACAAGTATTTTACAAGCGTTTAGGAGATTTTGTGGACGTTAAGATTTACCCAAACAAACTATCTGGAATTTTGCAAGCACCGTCTAACAAGCAAGCTGCGTGTTTTGCCTTTACTGCTTCGGCTTTGTCTAGTAGCTCTACATTTATTAAGGCACGAGCGTTGCCTTCCTTTGCTCTTGCGATAATAAATGGACTAAAGTTTCTAAACGTTTCAGTTAGAGAGCTTGATGGAACGTTTATGGTTTCGCCATTTGAGAAAAGTGAAGACCCCAGAGTTTTTCTAAACGTTAAAAACAATGCCTCGGCTGTTAGATTTTTCTTGCCAATTGGTGCTTGCCTTTACGATAATTTAGAATACGAGAGTGGCGACGGACTAAAAAAGCAATCGTTCGCAGACGTGCTTTACGCATTAAAAGGGGTTGGTTTTACTTCTGAACGACTTCCGTTTACCGTTAGAGGCAATCTAGAGGGAGGACAGTATAGGCTTTCTGGTGCTGAAGGAGCAAACTTTATTAGTGGGCTTATAATTGCTCTAGCAACGCTTAAAGAAGATAGCTCAATCAATTTTTCAGGCAAGCTTCAAGGCAGAGCAGGGATAGATGCTTGCGTGGAAATGCTTGATTGCTTTTCAGTTAGGGTGGAAAAAACCGACAACGGATACTTTATTAAGGGTGGACAGCAGTTTGTTTCTCCAAAAGAACTTGAACTTGAGGGGGACTATATTGCAAGCTCGTGTTTTTTAGCTTTAAAAAGCTTAGGTCATAAGCTTTCTATAAAAGGATTAAAAGAAAACTCCTTTCAACAGGATAAGCGTATTGTTAGTTTGCTTGATGATATTGAAAAAGGCAAAAACGTGATAGAGGTTAAAAGCAGAGTAGAGCTTCTTCCCATTCTATGTGCTGTTGCAAGCTTAAAGCAAAGAACAACGGAGTTTGTTTTAGAGCCAATCAAGGACAACGTGTTTTTAAGCATTAAAGAATGTGAACAAATGCTAAACAAATTTGGCATAATGACAGAAAAAACCTCAAACGGTATTAGGGTTTTCGGTAAAAATGAGATTGAGGGTGGAGTTATGGTTGATTGTAATAAGCAGGCATCGCTAATCTATGGGGCAACCGTGCTGGCACTAAGTGCAAAAAATCCTACCGTTTTATTAGACGCAGGAGTTATCAATAAACACAATCCAGCTTTTTTTAACGACGTTATTAAGCTGGGTGGCAAGGTAGAAGCCCTTTAGGTGAAATTATGGAAAAAATTTTTGGAATATTAGGTTGTGGTATAAGCTACACTCGTTCACCCGAGCTTCACGCTCAGCTAGGGGGTTACGATTATAAGGTATTTGATATTAAAAAAGAACAATTGGAGGAGTTTTTTCAAAAGAAAAACTTTTCGGGTATAAACGTTACCGTGCCTTATAAAACTGAATGTATAAAATATTTAGATAAAATTTCTGATGAGGCTGAGGCGATAGGTGCTGTTAACACCATCGTAAATGAAAACGGTGTGCTTGTTGGTTATAATACCGACTATTATGGGTTTATTAAACAAGCCGAAAGTATTGGCGTAGATTATAAAGGAAAAACCGCTCTAGTTTTAGGTAACGGTGGCGCAAGCAAGGCTGTTATTAAGGCTCTTTATGATTTAGGGGTGGCTAAAATTTTAATATGTAGTCGTAGTGGAGAAATCAACTATGGCAACGTTTATAAGTTTGCAAAAGATGCTGAAATTATAGTAAACGCTACACCGGTTGGAAATTCAAGCGTGCAAAGTTTATTAAATTTAGATAAATTTACTCATCTTAAAGGTGTCTTAGATTTAGTATACACGCCACTTCGCACAAAGCTTGTGCTTGATGCGCTTTCTAAAGGACTTAGTGCTTTAGGTGGAGCAACTATGCTAGTATATCAAGCAGTAAAAGCATCTGAACTTTTTGTTGGCAACGTGGGACAGGCTGAGAAAGCCAAGCTCGCATACAACAATTTGGTTAGCTCACTAGGAAACGTTGTTTTGGTAGGAATGGCAGGCTCAGGCAAAAGCTCAGTGGGTAAAGAATTGGCAAAACGCACGGGCAGAGTTTTTGTTGACACCGACCAATTGATTGAGCAAAGGGAGAAAATGACTATTCCTGAAATTTTTTCTAAATTTTCAGAAAGGCGTTTTAGGGAAATTGAAAGCGAGGTTGTTGAAGAGCTTTATCTTAAGAACGGCTTGGTTATAGCAACGGGAGGAGGAGCGATTTTAAGCGAGGCTAACCGAGATATGCTAAGAGCTAACGGGAAAGTGGTGTTTATAAGGCGTTCAATAACCGATTGTGATTTTAGGGGCAGACCACTCTTTGAAAACGGAGGGGCAGAGCAGGCTTATTTTAAGCGATTGCCACTGTATGAAAAAACGGCTGATTTACAAGTCGATAACGTAGGCACGATTGAAGAGTGTGCTAGAATGATAGAGGAGAACATATTGTGAATATTTTAGTTATAAATGGCGTAAACCTTAATATGTTAGGGGCGAGAGAGCCAGAGCTTTACGGAAACCGTGATTTTAAGGCTTTAACAAAAGATATTAAAAACAGTGCGAAGGAATTTGGTGTAAAGGTTAAGCTTTTTCAGAGTAATTTTGAGGGCAAGATAGTAGAAGCGATTCAAAAAGCACCCAAAAAATTCGATGGAATTATAATAAACGCTGGTGCTTACACTCATACGAGCATAGCTATTTTAGTCGCACTAAAGAGTGCTAATTTATTGACGGTAGAGGTTCATATTACCGACATTTATAAAAGGGAAGAGTTTCGTCATCATTCCTTTGTTTCAATGCACGCTTCAAAGGTGATAGCAGGCAAAGGTTTTGAAGGGTATAGAGAGGCAATCGAATACTTTGCTAGTAGATAAATCAATAAAAAACATTAAGCCTTTGCAAAAAAACGACGCAAAGGCTTTAAATTTGTTTAAAACTACGTAAAAATCCTTGCTCAAACCCTTTTTATGTGGTAGAATAGAAAGGCTAAAAAATTCACACCCGCAAACTTGGCGATGTTCGTGTTTTCCAAAAAAAAATCAATCGGGAAAATGTTATCGCAAAAAACGAGTTCGGGGAGGAGAAACGGAGGAATTAAAAATGGCAGTTATCACAATGAAACAGCTCCTTGAAACAGGAGTGCACTTTGGTCACCAAACAAGACGTTGGAATCCTAAGATGAAGAAGTATATCTACGGCGAAAGAAATGGTATTCATATCATTAACCTAGAGCAAACCGTAGAGCTTATCGAAAACGACGTTTATCCTTTCGTAGTAGAACAGGTTAAACAAGGCAAAAGCGTTTTATTCGTAGGAACGAAAAAGCAAGCTCAAGAAGCTATCAAAGAAGAGGCTGAAAGATGCGGAGAATTCTACGTTAACTCAAGATGGCTTGGTGGCACACTTACCAACTTCAAGACGATTAGGTCAAGAATTGAAAGATTAAACAAGCTCAACAACATGGAAAAAATGGGCGAGTTTGATATTTTACCTAAAAAGGAAGTTATTGGTTTAAAGGCTGAAAGAGATAAGCTAGAAACCAACCTTGGTGGTATTAAGGAAATGAGAGGCTTACCTGGAGTTATGTTTATCGTAGACCCCGAGCAAGAAGACATTGCAGTATTAGAAGCAAGAAAACTCAACATTCCAATCGTAGCAATCACAGACACTAACTGTGACCCAGACGTAGTAGACCACGTTATTCCCGGCAACGATGATGCTATTCGTGCAGTAAAGCTTATTGCATCAGTAATTGCAGACGCTGTATTAGAAGCAAAGCAAGGCGAGCAAGTTGCTAAGGAAGAAGAAGCAGAAAAGACTGAAGAAGTTGCTGAATAATATTTTTAAGGAGAAAAGAGATATGTTTACAGGTGCAGACGTAATTGCGCTTCGTCAAAAGACAGGTGCAGGCGTATTAGATTGCAAAAAGGCACTCACCGAAACCAATGGTGATATGGAAAAGGCAATCGACTTTTTAAGAGAAAAGGGAATGGCTACTGCTGCTAAAAAGGCAACTAGAATAGCTGCAGAAGGCGTTGTTGCTGCAAAGATTTGTGGCAACACAGGCGTATTAGTAGAAGTTAACTGTGAAACAGACTTTGTTGCAAAGGGCGACCAATACTTAGAGTTCGTTAACGGCATTGCAAGCTTTGTATGTGAAAACGAAGTTAAAGATATTGATGAATTAGTAGCAATCAAGGCAGATGAAACTGTTGCGGCTACTGCTAAGATTGGTGAAAAAATCGCAATCCGTCGTTTCGTAAAGTATACCTCAGAGGCTGGTATTGTTGAAACCTATATTCACGGTGGTGGAAAGGTAGGCGTTCTAGTAGAGATTGAAGGATGCACTTGCGATGCTACTAAAGAATTAGCACACGACGTAGCACTTCAAATTGCAGCTGGTAAGCCACTATATTTAAATTCAAGTGAGGTTCCACAATCGGTTATCGACCACGAGAAAGAAATTCTTCTTGCTCAAATCGAGAATGATGAAAAGCTTGCAGGCAAGCCTGAACAAGTAAAAATCAAAATGGTTGAAGGAAAAATCAACAAATATTACGACGAAAACTGCTTGTTAAACCAAGTATTCGTTAAAGACCCATCACTCACCATTGCAAAACTCGTTGAGCAAAAGGGCAAGGAAATGGGCAAGACCTTAACTATTAAGAGATTTACCCGTTTTGAAATGGGCGAAGGTTTAGAAAAGAAGTCGAATGACTTTGCAGCTGAAGTTGAAGCTCAAATGAAGAAATAATAACCTTAAAATTAACCACCGTGCTTAAAAAAAATAAGCACGGTGGAAATTTTTTTAAAAAATAGTATTGACAAACGACATTTAATGCATTAAAATATAGTTAAATTATACGGAGGTGAAATTATGTTTCCTGAATTAATTGATGTTTTTACCGTTATATTTTTATATACGGCTAGCTTAGCGAGCTTCGTTATCATTTTAGCTGGTATAGTTTATATGGGCAGACAAAAGAAATGTCAAACTATTACTAAGAAAGAAATTGTTGTTACAAAAGATACCGAAGGTGCTGAAAATGAGGTAGCGGTTGCAAAAGTTGAAGACAACGCTGTTGTTTTCTCTGCTGATAAAACTCAAACCCTAGAAGAAAAGTATGAGGCTTTAGACAAGACAAACAAAAAGTATTACGACGAGGTTGTTGGTTACGCTGGTGCTGTTGAAGGTGCTAAGTGCTTTAAGAACAATCGTTATGAAGAATATAAGATTGGTTCTTATAGAATAGTTCGTTTAAATATTAAGCGTGGAATAATTCACTGCGAATTCTCAATGCACAATTCTGATTTTAAGAATTACGTAGCTGAGAACAAGGTATCTGTTAAGCATTCTTCAACGGTGATTAAAATCACCTCTGCTGAAACGGTTAAGGCTATTAAGGACAGTATTGATATTGTTGTAGCAAACATTGCAGCTGAAAAGGAATTCAAAAAACAACTTGCAAGAGAGAAGAGAAGAGAAAGAAGACTTCAACAAAAAGGCTAAGAATAAGGCGACTTTGAAAAAAAGTCGCCTTTTAATTTTATCTATTTGGGTTAAGGTATAGACAAAACGGTAAAAAAAGTATATAATAAATGTATAACATTTTTTAGGAGCAAACATGAAAACCTTATACAAAAGAGTTATAATTAAACTTTCGGGTGAGGCACTAGCCGGCGAAAAGGGTAGTGGCATTGACGAGGCTATATTAGATTCGATTACCGACCAAATCATTCAAGTATCAAAGCTTGGTGTAGAAATCGGCATAATCGTTGGTGGTGGAAACTTCTGGCGTGGCAGACAGGGTAGAGAAATGGACAGGTCAACGGCAGACCATATGGGAATGTTAGCAACGGTAATAAACGCCCTAGCTATACAAGACGCGTTGGAGAGAAAAGGCTCTCCCACCAGAGTTCAAACTGCATTAAACATTACAAGAGTGGCAGAGCCATATATTTTAAGAAAGGCAATGTCGCACTTAAATAAGGGCAGAATAGTAATTTTTGCGTGCGGAACGGGTAACCCATATTTCACTACGGATACGGCAGCGGCCCTCCGTGCTGCTGAAATCGGTGCAGAAGTTCTATTGTTAGCAAAGAACGTGGACGGAATTTACGATTCTGACCCCAAGATAAATCCCAATGCAAAGAAGCTAGAAACAGTTTCATATATGGAATTTATTGATAACGGCTTAAAGGCTATGGATGCTACGGCTATAACTATTTGTATGGAAAATAAAATACCCGTGCTTGCGTTTGGGTTGTTTGAAAAGGACGCACTTGTTCGCTCGGTTACGGAAGGAAATATAGGAACGATAATTAAATAAGGAGAACGATTATGGCAATTGAAAACGAACAATTTGAAATGATAATGATGGAAACAATGGAAAAAACTGATAAAACCATATCAGTTTTAAATAGCGAGTATATTACCATAAGAGCAGGCAGGGCAAACCCGCATATTTTAGATAAAATTTTAGTAGACTATTATGGAACGCCCACGCCAATA
The DNA here is from genome assembly GCA_045653205.1 of Christensenellaceae bacterium. Lineage (GTDB taxonomy): Bacteria > Bacillota > Clostridia > Christensenellales > Borkfalkiaceae > UBA1259. The sequence goes on from JAZOLT010000003.1 coordinate 10,939, forward strand.
AATCAAGTTGGAAACATATCTGTTTCCGAGGGAAGATGTTTAGTAATTTCGCCGTGGGATGCAACCATGTTAAAGGTTATTGAAAAACAACTTTTAGCAGACAACATTGGTATAACCCCATCTAACGATGGAAAGGTTATAAGATTAGTATTCCCCGTTTTAACAGAAGAAAGAAGAAAAGAATTAGTTAAACAAATAAAGAAGATGGCAGAAGATTCTAAAGTGGCAGTTCGTAACGTTCGTAGAGATGCAATGGACGCGCTAAAGAAGATGAAGAACAACAAAGAGATTTCTGAAGACGAACATGCAATTTGCGAAAAGGACGTTGACAAGGTAATTTCTGAAGCCATCGACAAAATTGACAAGTTGTTCGCAGAAAAAGAAAAGGATATTATGAGCGTATAATGGAAGCAAAGAACATTCCCTTGCACGTTGGAATTATAATGGACGGCAATGGAAGATGGGCAAAAATGCGTGGTAAAAAGCGTTCGTTTGGGCATAAAAAGGGTTCGGACAGAATAGAAAGTGTAGTAGAATACGCATTTAGCTCGGGCGTTAAAACGGTAACGCTTTACGCCTTTTCACAAGAGAATTGGAATAGACCGAAGGAAGAAGTCGACGAGTTAATGCGACTTCTTTCAGTGTATTTTAAAAAGTTTATAAAAAAAGTGCTTAAAAACGGAGTTAGGCTAAAGGTTATTGGCGAAAAAGAGCGTTTTTCTAGTGACCTACAGGCGATTATAAACGAGTGTGAAGAAAACTCGAAAAACAATGATAAGCACAACCTTTTAATTGCATTAAATTATGGTGGTAGGCAGGAGGTAGTTACTGCAGTTAATAAGCTTATAGGCGAGAACAAGCAAATTACAATGCAAGCTATTTTAGATAATCTTTATACATCACCCTTTGGCGAGCCAGATTTAATTATTAGAACGGGTGGTGAAAAGCGACTTTCAAACTTTATGCTTTTTCAAGGTGCTTATAGCGAATTATATTTTACAGACGTTTTATGGCCAGACTTTGATTGTGAAGAGCTTGATAAGGCACTAAACGATTATTCAAACAGGGCAAGAAGATTTGGTGGGATTTAGTTTATGCAAAAGAGGATAATTTCAGGCACTATTTTTGCTTTAGCAATAGCACTCTTTTTTGTTTGCCGTGAGTTTGTAGATTATAGGTGCTTTTATTTACTATTGTGTATATTTTCTACAGTTGGAACAAACGAGATTGCAAGGGCATTAAGGGGATATTTTGCACCGATTTCCATAACCGTATGCACTATTTTTGGTGCATTATACGTGCCTGCGTTTGCTATCAGCGAATATTTTTTTACGGGCTATGGGTTGATTGGCGCAACTGCGCTGATAGCTTTAGCATTTATAATAACAACAATAGCTAACGTTAAAAATGGGATGAAATCGTGTTTAGGTGTGCTTATACCATTGCTATATCCCTCGATTTTAATTTTGTTCCAAATGCTTGCCAACGAACTGGCATTAGGTTTTATAATTTTACTTTTGACCTACGTTATTTCGCCACTTACCGATACTTGTGCGTATTTTATTGGTATAACCTATAATAAAATAAGGGGTGGAAAGGCAAAAAAATTGTGCGTTAAGCTCAGCCCTAAAAAGACAGTTGCGGGTGCAATTGGCGGTTTAATTGGTGGAATTTTAGGTGCTTTCTTAGTATGGCTTGTATTTAAGCCAGAATTAAGTATTAGCTACCCCGTGCTTTTCTTTATAATCGTTGGGGCGATAGCATCGATATTTAATCAAGTTGGAGATTTATTTGAAAGTTATATAAAAAGAAAAGTGGGAATTAAAGACATTGGAAACCTTATTCCCGGTCACGGTGGCGTTATGGATAGGATAGACGGCATAACGTTTACAGGCGTTTTCTTGTTTTTAGCATTTTTATTAGTATAGTATGAAAAAGATAGCAGTTATAGGTAGCACGGGCTCTATCGGAAGACAAACGTTAGAGGTTATAAGAAGACATTCGGATAAGTTTTCGGTAGTATCGCTTGCTGGTGGAAACAATTCAAAGCTGTTTTTAGAGCAAGTAAAAGAATTTAAGCCAAGAGTTGCTACAATAAAGAACCGAATAGAAGATTTACCTAGTGGAACGGAATATTATTTTGGTGAAAACGCATACGTTAACGCCGTTATTGAAGAGGCGGACGTGGTTGTGGTGGCACTTGTTGGATATTCTGGCATACACGCCGTTTTAGAATGTATAAAAAAGGGTAAAACAATAGCACTTGCCAACAAAGAAAGCCTTGTTGTAGGTGGAAGCTTGGTTATGAAGCTAGCAAAAGAAAAGGGCGTTAAGATATTGCCTGTAGACAGCGAGCACTCAGCTATATGGCAAGCATTGTCGTTTGATTTTAATAAACCGTTTAGCAAAATTATATTGACGGCGAGTGGTGGAGCGTTTAGAGATTTTTCTATTGAAGAGTTAAAAGAGGTTAAAGCAAAAGATGCACTTCGCCACCCAAATTGGCTAATGGGCGATAAAATTACGGTTGACTGTGCAACAATGGTTAATAAGGCGTTTGAAGTTATTGAAGCTAGATGGCTTTATAATGCAAGCTTTGATAAGATAGAAACCTTAATCCATAGAGAGAGCATAGTTCATTCAATGGTAGAGTTTACGGACGGCTCGGTGATGGCACAAATGGGGGTGCCTAGTATGGAATTGCCCATTCAGCTTGCATTAACCTATCCAGAAAGGTTTAATTCTGGGGTAGAAAGGCTAGACTTAAAGAAAATAGCTAGCCTAACTTTTAGAGAGGTTGACGATAAAAAATATCCTTGTTTTAAGCTTATAACAGAGTGTGCAAAGCAAGGTGGAATATTACCTGCTGTGGCTAACGGAGCAAACGAGAGAGCAGTAGAGTTGTTTTTAAAAGACCAAATTAAGTATACGGATATATATCTAGCTATAAATAACGCATTAGATAAGGTAGAGAATAAGCCCTTGAAAGAGGAAGCAGACTTTATTGAGGCAAACAGGCTAGGCGTAGAAAGTGTAAATAAATTATTCGGAGTAAAATGAAAGGACAGTTGATGTTAGCAAGTTTTTCTCAAACAACCTCAACGGTGGGCTATATAGCACTTGCCGTTTTGATTTTATTGGTTATGATAACAGTCCACGAGTTTGGGCATTATATATCGGGTAAAATTTTAGGTTTTGGGATAGAGGAATTTTCAATAGGTTTCGGGCCTAAGATATTTTCAAGAAAGAAAAAGGACGGAGAGATATTTTCTATTCGAGTTTTTCCAATCGGTGGTTTTTGTTCTTTCCGTGGGGAAGACAAGGAAGAGGATAAGAGCGATAAAACAGCTTTTAATAACAAAGAGCCTTGGAAGAGGATAATAGTTTTAATCTCGGGTGCATTTATGAATTACGTTCTTGCACTTTTAGTGATTATAACTATGCTAGGCGTTTACGGTCAGCCAGCTTTAATGATGGGCAAGATGGAACAAAGCCCTGAATATATAAACTATTCTCTAGAGGAAAACGACATCATATTAAAGGCAGACGGCGTTAACGTGTTTTCCTTAACCGACCTTTTAAGTGTAACCGAAGGCAAAGCTAAAGGCGATATAGTGGAGTTCACAATATTTAGGGGAGAGGAAATTATTAAAGCCCCTGTTAAGATGAGGGTGGACACCAATTATGAAAACATTGAGGATATGGAAAGGCTATTTAACGCTATGGGCATTACCTACGAGCTAAACGAGGAGGGAGAATTTGCCTCAATGGGCTTGTATTCGGCGAGTGTCAAGTTTGGATTTTTTAAGACCATAGCACATTCATTTGAGTATTCTTTTAGATTAATTGGAACAATATTTAAAATTTTAGGTCAATTGATTACGGGAAGCCTGGGTATTTCCTCGCTAGGAGGAACGGTTACAACCGTAAGCGTAACAGCAAACGCTATCAGAGTTGGTGGGTTTAGGTATCTTTTAGATATTACTGCTCTAATTGGTGTAAACCTTGCAGTGTTTAATCTCTTGCCTATACCTGCTTTAGATGGAAGTAGAGCAGTATTTGCTACTATCGAATGGATTCGCAAAAAGCCAGTTAGTAGAAAGGTTGAGGGCGCAATTCATACAGTTGGATTAGTGTTGCTATTAGTATTCGCAGTGTTTATCGACTTGCAACAGTGCTTCTAAATAAAAAATAGATAAAAAATTAAAATTATCATATTAAAAACTTTTTTTTAGAAATAAAATATGTTATAATATTTCGGAAAAAAAGTAATACAGAAGGAGAGAGATATGGCTATTAAGAACGCATACCTATTAGATTTACTTGAAAGAACAAAGAAAAGAAACCCTAACGAGCCAGAATTTATTCAGGCAGTTACAGAAGTATTTACATCGTTAGAGCCTGTGATTGAAAAGAGGCAAGACCTTGTTGACGCAGGTGTATTAGAAAGAATTGTAGAGCCTGAAAGACAAATTATCTTTAGAGTTCCTTGGGTGGATGACAATGGTAAAACCCAAGTTAATAGAGGCTTTAGAGTTCAATTTAACTCGGCTATTGGACCATACAAGGGAGGAATTAGACTTCACCCTTCAGTATACTTAGGAATAATTAAGTTCTTAGGTTTTGAACAAGTATTCAAAAACAGCTTAACCACACTACCAATGGGTGGCGCAAAGGGTGGTTCGGACTTTGACCCTAAGGGCAAGTCGGACGGCGAGGTTATGAGATTCTGCCAAAGCTTTATGACTGAGTTAACCCGTCATATCGGGGCTGATTTAGACGTTCCTGCAGGTGACATTGGCACGGGAGCAAGAGAAGTTGGCTATATGTTTGGTCAATATAAGAGAATTAAAAACGAATTTGTTGGAGTGTTCACCGGCAAGGGCTTAACCTATGGTGGCTCGCTAGCAAGAAAACAAGCAACTGGATATGGACTATGCTATTTTACCAATGAAATGTTACAAGCTAACGGTATGAGTTTTGAAGGTAAAACCGTATTAGTTTCAGGTTCAGGCAACGTAGCAATCTATGCTTGTGAAAAGGCAACCTCTTACGGTGCTAAGGTTGTAGCTATGTCTGACAGTAACGGATATATATATGACAAGAACGGAATTAATCTTGATACAGTAAAGCAAATTAAGGAAGTAGAAAGAAAGAGAATAAGTGAATATGTTAAATACCACAGTGATGCAGAATATCACGAAGGCTGTTCAGGTATTTGGACTATTCCTTGTGACATAGCGCTTCCCTGTGCAACACAAAACGAAATCAATGGCGATAGTGCAAAGATTTTAGCAAAGAATGGTTGTAAGGTGGTTGCAGAGGGTGCAAATATGCCCTCAACACCAGAGGCTATCGATACATATCTCGAAAACGGAATGTTATACGGACCTGCAAAGGCAGCAAACGCAGGTGGCGTTGCAACCAGTGGTTTAGAAATGAGCCAAAACTCAATCAGATATTCTTGGTCGTTTGAAGAGGTAGATGAAAAGCTACACGGAATAATGAAGAGTATATTTAAGGCTTGTGATGAAGCTTCTAAAGAATACGGAATGCCTGGCAACTATATGGCTGGTGCAAACATTGCAGGCTTTCTAAAGGTTGCAGAAGCAATGAAGGCTCAAGGCAACGTTTAAGAATACGAAAGGCTAATAAGCATGGCACGGCGTTTGCTTCCTAAGTATTGGGAAAAGCATATCGAACAAAAAGCAAGCGAGATTAAAGCTCATCAGCAAAAGGCTGGTAGTGATTACATCACTTTTGCACTCATTTCAGACCTGCATTGGGGATATTCAAGAAAGAATACGGGCAAGGTTTTACAAGCACTTTGTAAGCTTTGCGATATTTCTTATTGCTTTAATGGTGGAGATACGGTTTCTGGCCACCCATACTTTACAAAGCAAGGCTTGCTTTCGGACATTAAAGATTACCACAAAGAGTTTGCTAAAGTAGAAGATAAAATGCTATTAGCAATGGGCAATCACGATGCCGCGTATTCGATAACCGTTCCAGAAGACGGAATGTGTTACGAGCGAAACCTTTCTAAAAAGCAAATATATAATCATTATTTTAAGTATTTAAGAAAATATCCTAACCGAGTTTTTGGTGGGGACGCTTACTACTTTGTAGATGATGAGCAAAAGAAAGCTAGATACGTGGTGTTAAATACTCACGATATACCAAACGACCATAAAAGAAAAGATGGCAGTGCCATATATAATTCGTTTAGAATGTTTTGTATGGGAAACGAGCAACTAAATTGGTTTGCAAAAGTTGCGCTTGACGTTCCGGATAGAGAATGGTCGGTAATCTTATGCACGCATGAGAACAAAAATGCTAAGCCCCACCACATAACCACTCAACAACCCTTGCTTGACGGCGTGATTAACGCTTTTAAGAAGGGCGAAAAGTTTAGTGGCGAGGTTAAGAGCCCTGTTCATTCTTATCTTAACGGAAAGGTAGAGGTAGATTTTACAGGTAAGGGAGGCAACTTTATCGGCTGGCTTGCAGGTCACGAGCATCGTGATGATATGCTAATAGATGAAATTGGTGTAACCCACCTAGTTATTGCAACCGACTCTACTATGCTTGGCTGTGCTAGTAACGTATTCCATATTGGGCATAGCGATAGCGAGCATTCAATCGACGTGTTTACCGTTAATAAAAAGGAAAGGTCTGTTTACGTTACCAGGGTTGGCTGGGGGCAGGATAGAAAGTTTACTTATTAAAATTAAAAAATAAAAAACCCACTTTAATTAGTGGGTTTTTTAATTTTAAGTAATGACCGTTGTATTGTTGTTGCAGCAGTTATTAAAAAAGTTGCATCCGGTTGTTGATAAAAGTGCAAGTAGAAGTAAAAGCTGGGTTGTGTTTATCGTATTATTTGACGTTAGTAAAAGCAGAAGCGCAATTAAAACAATATTGTTTGAGTTCATTTTTACCTCCTTAAATAAAAACGCTATTTTTTTATAATATGCTCTAAAAACCACAAAAATTCTTATGTATATTCTATGATATAATACTTGCACAAGTATTATATTCAAAAAGGAGAATAAAAGTGAAAGAGATGCTACTTGATAGACGCCTACAAACGATGGTAACCGATTACGTTCCACAAGGGGAGATATTAGATGAGCTTGTGTGTTTTTTCTCTATTTTTTCAGATTACACAAGGCTTAGAATATTATCTGCTCTATCCATTAGTGAAATGTGTGTTAGTGACATATCTTCTTTACTAAAAATCAATCAAACCACAGTTTCGCACCAATTAAGATTTTTAAAAACTTTAAACGCTGTTAAGACTCAGCGTCAAGGCAAGGTAGTGTTTTATTCGCTTAGAAGCGAGCTACTTAGTGACGTTTTACTTAAAGGAGTTGAATTTTTGGGCTATTAGTTCTTGATAATACTTTGTAAATAGTATATAATAATAGGGTGGAAGATTTTAAGGAGAAGCTTAAGCACCTACCCGAAAGCCCCGGTGTTTACGTTATGTTAGATGCAAGTGGGACTGTTATATACGTAGGGAAAGCCAAAAATCTTAAAAACAGGGTTAGGCAGTATTTTTTCACTGCACTAAAGCCTGAAAAAACAGAGGCTATGGTCAGCCATATAGCCGACTTTTACTATATAATCGCACCTACTGAGATTGACGCATTATCCTTAGAAAACAACCTTATAAAAAAGCACAAGCCTAGATATAATATTTTATTAAAGGATGATAAGACTTATCCGTATATAAGGGTAGATTTGTCTTGCGATTATCCCTCTTTTTCTATTACAAGAAAGATAAAAAAGGACAAAGCTAAATATTTTGGTCCGTTTATGGGTGGGGTAAAGGCTAAAGAAGTTTTAGACATGCTAAATTTAGCCTATAAAATTCGACCTTGCAATAAAACGCTTATTAAAAGCAAGCCAACTAAAGAATGCTTGAATTTTCATATAGGAAAGTGCTTATCTCCTTGCTCTAACAGGGTTTCTAAGGAAGAATATAGAGAGCGAGTTAATAAAGCCGTAGACTTTTTATCGGGCAACGAAAAGGGTGTTGAGAGCCTATATAGAGAGAAAATGCTTGTTTCGGCTGAGAACGAGGAGTTTGAGCTTGCAAAAAAATATCGTGATTGCCTTAACGCTTTAGAAAAAATAAAGCAAAAGCGAATTACATCTATTAGCAAAGATATTAGTGCTGACGTTATATCAATTAGAAACAACGGCTTATATTTAGCAATTAGCACTTTGTTTATTAGAAACGGCAGAATGCTTGGCGTGAAAAACTTTTCTTCTTCAAGTGCATCTCAAAGCGATACGCAGGCTTTATCCGAGTTTGTAGTTAGGTATTATAAACAAGGGGTAGACGTTCCAGATGAGATTATTATTGATTGCCATTTAGAAGATGAAAAGGTAATTAGCGAATATATAAAAAGAGAAACGGGTAAAGCCGTTACCTTTACTTTTGCAAAAACTGGCGTTAAGCGTAGCTTATTAGACATGGCAGGCGCTAACGCAACCGAGCATTTAGAGGTGGCCGTTTCAAAAATCGAGCATAAAAACGATATGACCTTAAAGGCTTGCGAAAGATTAAAAAATCTTTTGGGCTTAAAAAAATATCCAAAGCGAATGGAATGCTACGATATTTCCAATATTAGTGGAGTAGACAAAGTTGGGTCTATGGTAGTATTTATAGATGGCGAGCCTGAAAAAACTGAATATCGTAGATTTAAGATTAAATCTTTTGAGGGCGCAGACGATTATAAGGCACATCAAGAGATGATGGAAAGGCGAATTGGACGCTTGCTTTTAGGCGATGAGAAATTTTCTTTCCCTGACCTTATGATAATTGACGGCGGAAAAGGTCAGCTTTCAAAGGTAAAGGAAATATTAGATAAGTATAAAGTAGAGGTTGAACTAATTGCACTTGCTGAAAGGCAGGAGGAAATTTTTACAGTTGGCTCTAGTAGCCCTATCGTGTTATCAAAAAACGATTACGCATTAAGATTATTGCAACGTATTCGTGACGAAGCGCATAGATTTGCAGTTACTTATCATCGTTCACTGCGCAGTAAGCGTGCATTATCAAGTGTGCTTGATAAAGTGGAGGGACTTGGAAAGGTTAAAAGGCAAGCCTTGATTGAACGCTTTAAGGATATTGGAAACATTATTAACGCAAGTGAAAACGAGCTTATGCAGGTTAAAGGTGTTGGCAAAGCACTTGCTGAAGAAATCATACTTACACTAAAGGAAGAAGGACTTAAATGAAATATCAATTGATAGTTTCAGACTTTGATAGAACTTTTGGAAAAGCCCCGTGCGACATTCCTAAAGAGAGCATTGAAGCTGTAAACGGTTTTATTAACCGTGGTGGAAAATTTTCTATAATTACGGGTAGAAGTTTTTATTCTATAAAAAACATTTGCGACTTTTATGGCATAAGAGGTTTGGTAGCAAGCTGTCAAGGTTCGTATATAGCCGACATTGAAACCAACCGACCTATTTACTGCGGTGGGCATACCCCTGAAACAGCTGTTAAGGTTATAAAAAGGATGAATGAAGACGGAATTTATTGCGTTGCAGTTATTGGGGATAGAACTTTTATTCAAAAAGGCAATCCTGCTACCGAGATTTTTATAAAGACAAACGTAAGCAACGTTGAGGTTGTAGAAGACGTTTTCGAGCTTATAACTAAAACCAATAAAAAGGTTTGCACTATTTTTGGGATAGTATATAATAAGTATCGAATGGAGATGATTGAGCGCTATTCTAAGGTGTTTGACCAAAACGAAGTAATTGTAAACAGTGGCTCACCATATCTTTTAGAGTTTATTAACCCCAATGCTAGCAAGGGAGAGGCTGTTAGGCGTTTAGCTGATTATTACGGCATTACTTTAGATAAAGTTATGGCTGTTGGAGATTCTACAAACGATATAAAACTTTTAGACGGAGAGTGGCACGGTGTTGCCGTTGGCGATGCAGAAGAGCAATTAAAGGCTTACGCAAAAGAGGTTACAGTGCCTTTTGAACAAATGCCCATTAAGGTATTGATAGAAAAATATTGCAAATAGATACATAAGAAAGGTGAATAATGAGTGAAAATATAATTAAAGAAAAAGAAGAGGTTAAGATTTTTCCATTAGTAGCGCTTCGTGGGAAGGTTTTATTTCCTAAAACGTTTTTAAATTTTGACGTGGGTAGACCTATCTCGGTTTTGGCTATAAACCAAGCAGCAGAAAGCGATTCTACAATATTTATAGCAAAACAAAAGAGTGCGTTTATTGATGCACCAAGAAAAAACGATATTTGCAATACGGGTGTTGTTGCAAAAATTAAGCAAATAATAAAGCTTCCTAATGGCAATATGAAAGTGTCGGTAGAAGCTTTGTATAGAGCAAAAATAGTAGAGTTTAAGGAGGTTAAGCCAAGCTTTTCGGTTACTCTAGAATATGCGCCGTATATTCCTTGCGAGGAAGAAAACACTTTGGAGGCATATTTTAGAAAGGCTAAAAATTCTTTTTATGAATATACGCTTTTAGACAAGCGAATCAATAAAGAGATGCTAGCACAAATTACCGAGCAGAAGCAAGCAGATGCCTTTTTAGACAACGCCCTTTCGATTGTGAATTTTAAAGAAGAAGACGTTCAAGAGATATTAGATACTGATAAAACGCTAGATAGACTTATCATTGCAGATAGGTTATTTATGCGTGAGCTTGAAATATTAAAGATAGAAAGAAAAATTTCTACTAAAGTTAAAGAGAGTATAGATAAGAGTCAAAAGGAATTTTATCTTCGTGAACAACTAAAAGCCATTCATGACGAGCTTGGCGATAACATAAACGAGATTGAGGATTTAAGGAGTGAGATAAAGGATAAAAATCTTCCTGAAGAGGTAGAGAAAAAAGCCTTAAAGGAGATTGAAAGATTAGAAAAAATCAATCCGTCATCTCCCGATTATTCAATAATTTTAAATTATTTAGACTGGATAAAGGAGCTTCCCTTTACGGAAACAACTCTTGATACGGAAAGCCTAATAGATGCAAAAAAAGTGCTAGATGCCGACCACTTTGGTTTAGACAAGGTAAAGGAAAGAATTGTTGAATACCTTGCAGTGCTAAACTTAACGAAGAAAATCAAAGGCCCAATTCTATGCTTCGCAGGCCCTCCCGGAGTAGGTAAAACCTCGGTTGCAACCTCTATTGCACGTGCATTAAACAGAAAGTTCGTTAGAATGAGTCTTGGTGGCGTTAAGGACGAGGCTGAAATTAGAGGTCATAGAAAAACCTACGTTGGTGCAATGCCTGGTAGGATTATAAACGGACTTAAGAATGCAGGCTCTTCTAACCCCGTTTTCCTTTTAGATGAGATAGATAAGCTTTCATCTGATATTCACGGTGACCCTGCAAGTGCGTTGTTAGAAGTATTAGACCCTGAGCAAAACACAACTTTTAGAGATAGATATTTAGAAGTTCCATTCGACCTTTCTAAAGTAATGTTTATAACTACTGCAAACAGCATAGAAAGTATTCCTTATCCCTTGTTAGACCGTATGGAAGTAATAGAGCTTACAGGTTATACCGACCTAGAAAAGCTAGAGATTGCAAAGCGATATTTAATTCCTAAGCAACTAAAAGAAAATGGTATATCAGAAAGCAAGCTAGAGATAACCGATGATGCAATTTTTGAAGTGATTGAGCATTACGCAGTAGAAGCGGGCGTTAGAAAGCTAGAGCGTGAGCTTGCAAGCATTATTAGAAAAGTGGCTTGTGCCGTTGCAGAAAATAAGCGAATAAGAAAACGTGTTGTAGATAAAAAAGATGTTATAGATTATCTAGGTGTTAAAAAGCACGTTCGTGATAGAGCGTTAAAGAGCGATGAGGTTGGTTCAGCAAACGGCTTAGCTTGGACTAGCGTTGGTGGAACTACACTTACTATTGAGGTTGGCTTATATCACGGCAAAGGCGAGATATTGCTTACGGGTAAGCTTGGCGACGTTATGAAAGAGTCTGCAAGAGCAGCAATCAGCTATATTCGTTCAAATGCAAGTGAATATGGTATTGACCAGCTAGCTTTTGAAACAACCGATATTCACGTTCACGTTCCTGAGGGCGCAACGCCAAAGGACGGACCTAGTGCAGGTATAACTATGGCAACGGCTATTTTATCAGCTTTTACTAAAAAACCTGTTAAGCATTCGGTTGCAATGACTGGAGAAATTACTCTTCGTGGTTCGGTTTTGGCTATAGGTGGCTTAAAAGAAAAAGCCCTCGCTGCATATAGAGAGGGGATAAGCACGGTTATTATTCCTAAGGCAAACCAAAAGGATTTAAGAGAAATTCCAGAGGAAGTAAAAAAATACGTTAATTTTGTTACCGTATCATCGGTAAAAGAAGTTTTTGAAAAAGCAATAATTTTTTAAGGTGATAAAAATGAATTTTACTAAAGCCGAATTTATTACTAGCGTTGCAAGCAAGGATAAATTCCTTAAAAGTGATAAACCTATAATAGCTGTTGCAGGCAAGTCAAACGTTGGTAAAAGCTCGCTAATCAATATGCTTGCCAATCAAAAAAAGCTTGCTAAAACGTCGGTTACCCCGGGTAGAACAAGGCTTATAAACTATTTTGACTTTGGCGAATTTATATTAGCAGACCTTCCAGGTTATGGCTTTGCAAAGGTTAGCAAAACCGAAAAGGAAAAATGGGGCAGGCTTATGCAAGACTTTTTTGAGGAAACAAAAGTTTCGCATGTTTTCTCTCTTGTAGACAGTCGCCACGACCCCACGGCAGATGATGTTCAAATGATTAACTTTTTGTATCATTTTCGCATACCGTTTTCAATTATTGCTACCAAATGTGACAAACTGCCTAAAACAAAGGTAAAGCCACAGATAGCGTATTTATCTCAAAAGTTAAAAGTAGGTGTTAGCGATATTATTGCAAGCTCAGCAGAGCAAAGACGTGGAAGGGATGAGATTTTTAATTGCGTAGAGCAAGTTATAAAAGTTTTTAACGAGCCACAAGTTGAGTATGAAGAATAAAAATAAGCGAGAGAAAAATTTCTCTCGCTTTTAATTTATCTATCTACAAGTTCATCAATAGTAACATCAAAAAAATCAGCTAAAAAAATAAGCTGGGTAATTGATGGTTCGGTGTATCCCGTTTCCCAGTGCGATATTGTTTTTGTTGAAACGTCTAGTTTTTTGGAGAGCTCTTGTTGACATAACTTTTGCTCTTTTCTCAATCTCCTTAAATTTTCAGAAAAACTCATTTTAATACTTCCTATGTTTAAAACATTATCAAATACTGAGAATATAATATATGTATTCGCACAACAAAGGAGGGATAAATGTATTGCAGAAATTGCGGCAAGGAAATTGATGAAAATGCTGTAGTGTGTATTCATTGCGGATGTTTGGTCGCCAATGTAAAAATGCCATCGACATATTCTAGTGGTTCTAAGAAAGCTTTGGGAGCATTGTTTTTTTTGTTATTAGGATTAATCGGCTTAATAATAGGGCTTTGCATTTATCCAAAAGAGACTATTGAGAGGGAATCGTTTATTGAAGGTTGGTTTGCTGGTTTATCGGTGATTATGATTCTAGGTATTTTTATAGTTGTTGGTGTGATGGCCGGAGTTATGTTGTAATATTTTGTAAAAAGCCCACTAAACCAAACTCGGTTTAGTGGGCTTTTATTTTGTCTAAAATTTATAAAACAGTTATCGTAAAGCAAAGCTCTTTGCTTTCGCCTTTTTTTAATGTATAAAAGTCTTCGCTAGTTGAAATTTCGTTAATTCCTCCGTCAAGCGCAGGCGAGCCACACCACGGCTCTAAGCACACAAACGGTGCATCGGTTTTAGAGGCGTGCCAAATTCCAAGATAAGTCATATCTTCATAATCTATCTTAACTCCTTTGCCTTGAGGATTTAATAGCTTTGCAGACTTAGAAGTGTCTTTTAAGAATATTGCATCATTATCAAATAGGTCGTGAGAAAGAGGAATGCTCTTAAGGTTTTCGCCTTTATATAGAGGGAAATTACCCGTTTTAAAAAACTTTTCTGAAAATTCCATTTGCCTTGCAGGGCAAGGACTAGAAAATTCTACTTTGTAATCGGTAAACTTTTCATTTGCAAATAAGGGAACGTTAAACGCAGGGTGACCTCCGAAAGCAAAGAACAATTCTTTGCCTTCACACTCAACGTTAAGAGTAGTTTTTATGCTTTTTGCATCTAATGAATAAGTTATTTTTAAGATAAAGTCAAAAGGGTAAATGGCTTTTATTTGAGGCGTGCTATTAAGCTTAAACGTTATACTATCAGGCTTTTGCTCTAATAGTTCAAGCTTGTTCTCCCTTAAAAAGCCGTGTTTTGGCATTTGGTAAACTTTTTGCTTATATGTATAAGAATTTTCCCACATTCTTCCACACACAGGGAACATTAACGGGGCACTTCCCGACCAATATTTTTTATCACCTTGCCAAATGTATTCTACGCCACCTAAAACTAGAGATTTTAATTCAGCACCAATAGATGAAATTTTTGCAGTTAAAAAATTATTAGATATTGTATAAATCATACAAGCTTTTCTCCATAAAGTTTAATACGCATTCGATTTAGTGCGGTTTCCGCATTGCCAAGTGGCTGGTTTGCGTTACGATAATCGTGCTTATCACAAAATACTTTTAATTCCTTTTTTAAGCGTTCAAAATTTTTCTTTTCAACCTCTTTTAGAGTTTCAAGATAAGGCTTAATAGCCCAGCCAGCACTATTGGAGTATTTTAGAAGCTCTCCGTAATGATGTAAGCAAAATCCTTTGGTTGAAAGCAAAGTTTTTATAAAATCGCTTTCTCTGGCAAACATTTGTGCTACCGTTTTATAGTATTTAATCATACTATCTTCTACAAACTCACAAACGGCACAGGTCGAGCCTTTTTTTGCTATCTCTTTTGCTTTATTTTTTGCTGAGCCGTGTGATTTTAGGTCTGCAAACAAACATTGCAAATCTTCTAGCCTAGTATCTATTTGTAAAGTTAGTGAAAGTTTATTTTGCCTAGCAAAAAGCATATCAAAATGTTTTGCGCAAAATCCTGTTTTTCTAACTTTAATGCGTGTGTTATCCTCCATAACGGCATCGTTTAGAAATTCGTGCAAAAACTGTTCTTCAACTATTTTCTGAATTTGACAAAGCGGGCATTCCGAACTATCGTTAAACTTTTCGATAATAAGCCCTGTATCTATATGATATCCCATATTATTAGTTTATCAAAAGTTCATTAAATTTTCAACAATATTATTGTATAATTCATTATTATATGTTAAAATCTTAAGAAAGGAAGGGAAAATATGAAAACTAAAAAGATAGATTTATATGCTTTTTTTTCTAAACCGAAAAATGAAAATGAAAAGGGCGTTTTAACGACCTACGTTTTAGATGATTATGGTTTTTGTCAGAGCAGAAGGCGCCCAGCAATGCTCATCATTGCTGGCGGTGGTTACACAAGCGTTTCAGAGCGCGAAAAAGAGCCGATTGCGACGTTCTTTTTATCAAACGGCTTTAACGTTTTTGTTCTAGACTATTCAGTTTCGCCAGTTCATTTTCCAACCCAGCTTTTAGAGGCTGGAATGGCAATGGCATATATTAGAGAAAACGCCAAAGAGTTGTTAGTGTTGGAAGATAAGGTTGCAGTTATCGGCTTTTCGGCAGGAGGGCATTTAACGGGAATGCTTGGCACAATGTATAATGAACAAGTGTTAAAGGATTATCTAAAAGAGCGAGCAAGCCTTTGTAGACCAGACGCACTAGTTTTTAGCTACGCAGTGTTAACTTCAGATGAGAATGCTCACAAAGGCAGTTTAGAAAATATAAGTGGTGGGGACAGAGTGCTTGCAAACAAACTGTCAATAGCGAATGCTGTAAATAAAAACACGCCACCTTGTTTTATTTGGCACACTGTGACAGATGACGTTGTTATGGTAGAAAACAGCTTAGAAATGGCTAGTGCTTTAAGAAAAGCAGGCGTAGGCTTTGAGCTACATTTGTTTGAAGAGGGAGGACATGGATTGTCACTTGCTACGCAAGAAACTTTACGCATAAACGAGCCTGTTCAAAAATGGGTTTCGCTTTGTCTAACTTGGCTTAGAAAAAAAGGCTTTGATATAGATTTATATTAAACTAAAATTGTAATAAGCCTAAAAATTCGTTGCTCTTTTTTAAAAATTATGATAATATGATATGGCAATCAGAGAGTTGCCTAATATGCTGGTGTGGCTCAGTCGGTAGAGCAGCTGATTCGTAATCAGCAGGTCGCAGGTTCGAATCCCGTCACCAGCTCCAGAAAAAACGCTACCCTTTAGGGTGGCGTTTTTTATGTTGGTGTTTCGGGTGAGAACCTTAGTTTCTTCGACATGTGATGGGCAAGCAGAGAAGGACAAGGGCTCGGTAGCAAAGCGGACAAGTATCCCGTCACCAGCTCAAAAAAATCGCTACCCTTTTGGGTGGCGATTTTTATATTTTTTTGTATTTGTTTTATTTATCTAATTTTCAGAGGTTATGTATTGATTAAGGAATTCCTTTAATTGTCTTGTGCGTTTTAATCCTGTTATGTTTATGTCCCAATTATCTAAAATTTCAATTCTAACATTTCCACGATTGAAAATTCTTTGCATAAATCTTTGTTTAACTTTAAGACCTATAATGCCTGTCATCTTAATCTTTCGCTCGTCTTTACCAAGTATGCCCTTCTTATGAATTAAATAATTGTCATAAAAATAAACTCTTTCAGACGATTTTATAATAGCATCAACAATCATTACGATTAGTGGGATTATAAGCCAAAAAAACACAACTCTTTTAACGGTTACGGCTGCAAAGCCAGACCTTTTAGCAACAAAATTAGGACTATCCATATAAACTTTTCCTCCATTCCACTAAATTATATACCTTTAACTTAATGCTGTCAAGTGTATTTTAATCACAAATTCGCACAAAAGCACAATCGAATAAATTTATATGATGTTAGTAAAAATATTGATATTGACATTAACCTAAGGTAGTGATAAAATAATATTACTAAATAGGGGAGGTTAAACAATGAATAAAATCGTTACGATAGGTCGTGAATTTGGCAGTGGTGGAAGGGAATTAGGTAGAAAGCTTGCCGAAAAGCTTGGCTTTGAGTATTATGATAACGAGATTATTAGTGAGATTGCAAAGCGAACAGCCCTTAGCGAAAAATATGTTCAAGAGGTGGTAGAAAGAAATCCACACGAGTTATTCCCTATAACAGTGGGGCATTCTTTTTCATATATCAATACCTACGTGTTAGATAAAAAGCAGTCAGTTTTCCGTGAGAAAGAAAACGTTTTGAAAAAAATGGCAGAAACCTCTTCTTGTGTGATTGTAGGAAGATGTGCTGACTACATATTAAAAGAATATAATCCTTTCAAAATTTTTGTTTATGCTGATGAAAAGAGCAAGATAGAGCGTTGCAAAAAGCGTTTAGAGGGGGAGCCTTTGCCGGACAAAAAAATAAAAAAATACTCAAAGGAAATTGACCGTCACCGTGCGAGATACTACGAGTTCTTTACGGGCAATGTTTGGGGCGATAAGCTTAATTATGACGTTTGTGTTAACACTACTGACGCCGACCTAGATAAAATTGTAGATTATCTAGCCAAAGCACTTCAATAAAAGAAAAAACTGCGAGAATTCGCAGTTTTCTTTTTTTAAATATTTATAATGCTTTCAAAAATCCATAAATGCGTTCAGCAATTCTTTTAGCACCAGTGGGGTTGGGGTGTAGCCCGTCTTTTAAATAAACCGCCATTATCTCTTTATCTTGAGCTTGAATGCCTGCAGTGTTCCAAAGGTCGATAACTGGAATCGAATACCAGCCTGCAACCTCTCTAACTGCTTTAACGTAGTCTAGAAGTTCTAACCCCAAAGAAGAATAGCCTTTTTCCTTTTCTCTATGCAGAGGGGTAACTGCAACAATGGTTGCATTTGGGTGTGCTTTAATTAGTTTCGCATATAGTTTTTTTAATGCTCCATAAAAGGTATGCTCGTCTTCACTAGAAAATTCACCTAAAGGCGAGGGGCTTGGATTAGCATAGTCGTTCGTGCCACCAAAAACTACAATAACGTCATAATTGTCGGTCATTCGCTCTGCTCTAAGCAAAAAGGAATCGTTCCACGATGGCTGTTCGTGTGGAATTAACCTTGTTGCAATACGTGTTGCACATACGCCGAAGTTATAAGTTGTTGCTCCTGATAACTCCTTAAAATAATCCACGTAACGATGGTCAGAACCAATGGGCATTTCAGTAATGCTGTCACCTAAAAATGCAATCTTTTTTCCTTTAAGCTCCATAATCAAAACCTCTAATTTTCTTTAGATTAAATTTTATCATATTTAAGTCAAATAAACAATCAAAAACGCTTGAATTTATTTTTTATTCTTTACTCTTAGCTTGCAATAGCTTACAGTGTTGCATTTAGGGCACTTTAGCTTTTTTGTATTTGCCATGTGTAAAGCAAAAAATTCTTGCTTTAGCGTTGGTGTAAACACGTGTCTACAGTTTGGGCATTCGTAGCTTGTGTATGAATGGAACACAACCACAAAACCAAACGAACATAATACCATAAGCACGGTTGCAGAAATTCCAATAACAAGCTCTAATTCATAAGAAAGCTCTGCATATTCAGCGATAAAACACATAACAAAAGAAACTAAAAAAAGAAAGGATAAGCAAATAGCAGACATTAAACCTCCAATACGTGCTTTCTTTTTTGTTGAAACAAGTTCTAAAAGGTGCTCTTCTGCCGAACTTTTATAACCATAATCATCTTCTAATCGTTTTGCAGATAAAAGCTCGCAAACACTAATATCTAATGCTTTGCAAAGCAGAGGAATAACGTTTTGTTCAGGGAGCTTTTTTCCGTTTTCCCAATTAGAAACCATTTGTTCGCTAATAAACAACTTGCTTGCTAGGTGTGCTTGAGTTAATCCTTTTTCTTTTCTTTGTTCTTCAATAAATTTTCCAATTGCCTTTTTATTCATTGTTCACTCCAACATACAATTACCCTTTGATTTTTTAAAGCCTTTCAGAAAGCTCGCTTATTCTTTGGAATTCCGCGTCAAACCTTGTTGAAAGAGTTATGCCGTTTGCCTTTCTAGCTTCAAAATCAGAAACAAAAGCATCTAGGCTTGCTTGATATTGGCTAAGCTCTTGATTAGTTGCTATAAACATTTTTTCGTTTTCATCAAAAATTTGATGGTTAAATACGCTTCCAGGTTCATAGTAAATCATTTCATACGAGGTTGCTGTCACTAAAGAAAAATCATAACCTATATCAAATATAAGGTAAGTTTTTGTTTGTCCGTCAGGTGAAGCCATCATAAATTCCAAATGAACATTGTTGTTTTGTTTGTCAACTCTTCCACACATTGACATTGCAAGGTCGTATTCCATACTTTCAGTTGAAGATGAAGCACTAAAGTTTACTACCTTATCGGTAATGATGAACGCATTGTTTGCATATAGTTCTCCTACAAAATTAACAAACAGGCCGTTTACTGCAAGATTGTGTTTATAACCCTCTAATATAGATTCGCCAGTTTCTTCGTGGGTATGATTTGGAATTTGCACGCTCATTGGTGATATGCCGTTATTTGATTTTGTTGGGTCGTTTTTGCCTAAGCTCATCCATAAGTCCTTGGCAACGCCCTTGTATAGCGAAGAAATCTCATTTCTTGTCATTCCGTCATATGCAGTAGAGCCTCCACCACAACCAATTAAACTAAATAGCGTTACTAAAGCTAGCAAGCTAATTATAACGCTTCTTAAAAGCTTATTCATTGTAGCCTCCATAAAAGGTGAGTATTTATAAAAAAATTATAAACCCAATTATGCTTAATGTCAATCTTTAAAAAATAAAATAAAGCTTTTCAATGGCTTTTACAAAAACAAAAAACAGACAACCACAAGGATTATCTGTTTTTTATTGGTGCGAGCAAAGGGACTTGCTCCACTTCGCTAAAAGTTTTTTTCAAAACTTTTGCAAAATTAAAAATTTTACCAAGTCTAGCGACTTGTAGCTCGTTATCACGCCTGGTCGCAAAAAATATGCTGAGCAAAGCATATTTTTTATGCTCCCGTTCAAGTCCCTAACATTTTTACAAAAACAAAAAAACAGACAATCACAAGGACTGTCTGTTTTTTATTGGTGCACCATTTGAAAACAAGGTTGAACTTTCAAGCTCTTCAAGTTTAATGGTTTCCTCTTTTCCGTTTAATAAAATTCTTTTGATAAAATCTTTTTTATTGATTCCACGTTTATGAAATAAACTTTTTGAAAAGCTCTCATTAGGTATTGATTTTTTTCGTAGGATATGGTATAATGATTATGCGACACAGTTAAATATTTTCGTCCTAAGTTTACGTTGGGTAGAAACGTAGGATTTGCTTGGCATCTCTTAGGACGATGTGAACTGTGTCGCAACAGAAGCGGGACTGCGTTTTACGGTGCGTGGTTTCGGCTACGCACTTTTTTATTTTCAAACTAATTTAGTATTTTAGTGAGTAAAAATTCTTTTATTTTCGTCTTATAAGTAAGGAGAATAACAATGAAAAAGATTAAAAAGTTATTTACAATCGGGCTTGCGGTTTTGCTTATGCTTTGTATGGGTTTAGGCTTGGTCGGGTGCGAGTATAAGTGGGAAATAGAAGAAAAAAAGATTTTTGACGTCGCAGACAAAATAACAAAACACCCTGATTATGCTTTGATTAACGACTATGAGTATCGTTCGGCGGAAAAAGCGGTAGTATGGGAAGATTTGGTAGCAGAAAAAATAAAAGCTGATGGCAAAAAGATTGAAAGTACATCTTGCCGTACAGCCCTTTATCTACAAGAACCGAACAAGACAGACGGCGGATTTGTTGCTTTTACATATAAATACGGCGAAGATAATTCCTTGTTAGGATTAAATAAAAACAACCAAAAGTATGCTATTGGTACAATATCTTTAGACGATTACTCTTTCAAAATCCATTATTTGAATCTTCCGTATTCAAAGTTTTATATATTTCAAATTTCTGAAACGCATTTTTGTTGTACTGCTGAAGATGACGAAACGACGGTGTATGTGTTGTTAAATCGAAATAGTGGAAAGATAGAACAAACATTTGATGAGATTGATTCAGTAAATGAAAACTTTACGGGTGCTCTTACTCAAATTTACAATCAAAGTTTCTACACGGAAAACGAAATTGTTTATACTATCGCTCGTATGAGTAATCAAGGGATTTTAAGAAAGAAAGACGACAAGACGGAGTTCTATACCCCTTCTTATGAGCGTGTTATGGAAAAGAGCGAAGAATTAAAGCAAATTAACGAGGTTGCTAATGCAAACAATTATGAAGTAACCGCCACGTTTATATCAAACGGTACAGAGTTGTTTGTGGTATTTTCAAAAGCTACCAGTATGTTTGGAGCGGAATGTCAACTTGTTCCTGTTGTTTTTCGTTGTGATACAAGTTTTGAAATCTTTGAATATATAGGTTGTATGTATAACGCTTCTATGTATTATCCCGAACGGTTGTCCGTTATTCGTATTGATTAAAAGGGAGAGAAAATAATGAAAAAGATTAAAAAATTATTGACAATCGGACTTGCAGTTTTGCTTATGCTTTGTGTGAGCATAAGCCTTGTCGGGTGTAAGAAGACAGGTCCGCTTCCAAACGGACACTATGGGATGATGAACAGCATCCCAGAAGAACCATTGCCCGATTTGTCTTTTGGATTTACACAAGGGGATATTCGTGACAGTTATGGCTGGGTTATTGATGGGGATACAGCAGAGATGTGGGTAAGTGGTTCTTGTGATTATAAAGCAAAAATCGTTGAAAAAGACGGGGAGATTTATTTTGAAGGATATAAATATAGAACGTTGTTAGATATACTTCTTCGTGGCGGGAAACAACAAGGAAATACCGACGTGTATCAAGTTGCATATAGCGAAAGCAGACAAATTATATCGTTAACGCTCGTGGTTATTCCAAACGGAGAATAAAATTATGAAAAAGATTAAAAAATTATTAACCATCGGGCTTTCGCTTTTACTTATGCTTTGTATGAGTATGAGCCTTGTCGGGTGCGACAAACATAAGGATTATATTCTCCCGAAGGATTTTTACGGGGTGGTACAAAAACTTGACGGACACGATGGGTTATGCGTATATATTCCCGAGCTTGGGCTTTGTGAAATGCCACAACTTGCGTCCTATCAAGACGATATGCTCATAGAAGAAAACGATTTGATCTACCTACTCTTTTCCGCGAGCGTAAACATTTTAGAAACGTATCCGTCGAAATTTTCGGAATACACACAAAAATGCGAAGTGAAAAAAGAAAATATCGAGCTTGTAAAAGACGAAAACGAGTATATCTTGACCATTGATTATACGCCCAAATTAAAGGACGCATTTTTATCCCAAGAAAAAGGAATAGGTGACACGGTTGATTTTATCGGCTCAAAAGGCGTTGCCGGGACGGGCGTTGCGCCAAGTATGCAAACGATTTATCAATACTGCACGGCAAAGATTGAAAATATCGTTTCGCAAAGGTTGTCATTGCGGTTACACCTTGGAAACTATACAATAACTGACTTTTTAATGCGGTTTGCGGAGTCGTATATATGCATTTCCGCGGCAGGTTTATTTGACGAAGCAACTGATTCGCAATCGGGTTCTAACTTATGTGAACATACTTACGAATGGGTTGGAAATGAAGGCGGACGGGTTTGTCGTTAGTATCCCGATTATAAACGGCAACGGCAGGTGTGCAATCAAGCACGCCTGCCGTTTTTTTATTCCGTAAAATTATTAAACTTTTCCATAAAACAAAATAGGCCGAACGTCTTTTGGGCGGTAAAGAGGTTCAACCTATTAAGACTTGGTGCGAGCAAAGGGACTTGAACCCCCACGGTCGCCCACTAGATCCTAAGTCTAGCGCGTCTGCCAATTCCGCCATGCTCGCAGAACATTGTTATTGTATCACATTAAAAAAAATTTGTCCACAAATTTACACAATGTTTTTTAAATTATATAACTGCTATTGCTATTGCACAATAAATTATCAGCGATAATGCGTCTACAATAGTTGTTATAAATGGACTTGCCATAACGGCAGGGTCTAGTCTAAACCTTTTTGCTATAATAGGCAAAACGCATCCAATAAACTTTGCCATAACTATTGCAATAAATAAAACAGCACTAACTACGATAGCAACCTTAAACGTAACCTCGTTATAAAGGCTATCAATAAAATACAATTTTAAAAAGCAACCGATTGCTAGAGTTAAGCCTAGTAATGCAGAAACACAAAGCTCTTTAAAAACAACCTTAAAAATATCCTTAAATTCAACTTCGCCTAGTGCTAAAGCACGGATAACTGTAACCGAAGACTGTCCACCAGCGTTGCCTGCCGTTCCCATTATCATAGGAACAAAAGCGAAAAGCACTACCGATAGCTTTTCTTCGTAATGAGATAAAATCATGCTTGTAAAGGTGGCAGAAACCATTAGCAACAAAAGCCAAGGGAATCTAGCACTAAATATGCTAAATACCGAGCTTTTAAGGTAAGGCTTTTCGGTTGGGATGACAGCAGCCATCATTTGAATATCTTCGGTTGCTTCTTCTTGAATAACGTCCACAGCGTCGTCTACCGTAACGATACCAACTAAACAGCCCTCTTTATCAATAACGGGTAGGGCAATATAGTCGTAATTAGAAAACTTCATTGCAACTTGTTCTTTATCTTCAAGCGTTTCAACGGTAACAATGCTCTCTTGCATAATGTGGCCAATTAAATCATTTTTAGGGGCAAGAAGCATATCCTTAACGGTAACTACACCTATTAAACGTTTTTTTCTGTCGGTAACGTAACAGGTGTAAACCGTTTCTTTATTAACTCCCGTTTTTCTAATTTTTTCGAACGCCATTTCTACCGTCATGGATTGCGAAAGCGAGATAAATTCGGTGGTCATAATCGAGCCGGCACTATCTTCAGGGTATTCTAATAGCTCGTTAATTTGTTTTCTATCCTCAGGGTCAGACGTTCTTAATATTCTCTTTACAACGTTTGCAGGCATTTCCTCAATCATATCTACCGTATCGTCTAAGAACATATCGTCAATAACGGCTTTAAGTTCTTTATCGGTAAACGCCTTAATAAAGCTTTCTTGAGTATCCGAGTCAAATTCAACGAACACGTCGCTCGCAAGCTCTTTGGGTAGAAGCCTAAAAAACATCAGCTGATTTTTATCTTCAAGCCTGTCTTCTATAAAGGTGGCAATATCGAATGGCTCCATATCAAGAAGAGTCATTCTTAGGTCGGCAAATTTTCGTTCAGTAAAAAACTCAGCTAGTCTATCAAATAGCATTTCTAATTCTTCATTCATAAAAACCCCCTTTGGACAAACAAAAAGCCCCCTAATCCAAGTAGGAGGCAAAAATTATAAACCAAAAAAGCTTATAAAACGTTAACCATACTGGCTTTAGCACCGTAGGGCGTGTAATTGCATTAGATTATGCCTTGTTTTCGACATAGTCTGTTCAAACCATCTCATAGTGTCTCCACTATTTTGCGGCAGCAATCCGTATCCCTATGGTAGCCTTGCCTACCGGATTTATTTTACGTTTAGAGTTTACACCTTTAATTGTCGCTTGTCAATACATTAAATAAAAATTTTTATTCTTGTTCAATAGAAACAAAAACCTCAGAATTCCTATTCTTTGTTTGGGCAATAAAATCGCCAAAATGTTGCTCATTTATCAAAACGTAGCTAACTTTTTCATCCTTTGTGGCTAGTGCAAGCGTCCTTTTTTTCGTATAGTGAACAAAGCCCGTTATGTCTAGATACTCAATTTTGCTATTTAATATTCCCAGTCTTAAAATAATATGCTTGTCCGTAAAAACATATTCGCTTTTTATCATCATACAAGCAACCACAAACGCTATAAGCACGCAGAATAAACAAAGGCATATTGTAGAAATTGTATAAAAAGGCGTAGTTGAAAGGTTATTAAATTCTTTTACAGCTTTAAAAACGTTAAGTATAAAGCCTAGAACACAAACGGCAATCACTATTGACATTAACACCCAAACAAGTGAGCTATATTTAACCTTAAATTTTTTCATGACGCTCCTAATTTATAAAAGCTAAAACAAAACGTTATAAAATAAGCTTTGATTAGATTGTATAACAATTAATAAGCAAAATCAAGGGGAATTTTGATTTTTTTTGATTTTTAAAAAAGATTTTAGTTGCTTGCCAAAAGTATATGTGCTATGCTAAAATATATACAAAGTATTCTCTAGGAGTAAATATGATTAAACTTATTGATAAACCCGTTGTTTTTAAGGACAATAGACTAGTTCGTGCGAAAAAGGAACAATCAAGCCAAAAAGACAAAACGATTGCCTATAAAATTTTATCATCACACAACTTTTCTTCTAATCCCGAAAAGCTTAAGCTTAAGTTTGATGAGATTACCTCGCACGATATAACATACGTAGGAATTATTCAAACTGCTAAGGCATCAGGCTTAAAGGAATTCCCATTGCCATACACGTTAACCAATTGCCACAACTCATTGTGTGCTGTTGGTGGAACTATAAATGAAGATGACCACGTGTTTGGTCTATCTGCAGCAAAAAAATATGGTGGAGCATTCGTTCCTCCTCATCTTGCAGTTATTCACCAATACATTCGTGAAATGCGCGCTTATTCAGGCGCAATGATTTTGGGCTCTGACTCTCATACTAGATACGGTGCTTTAGGCACGTTAGCAGTTGGCGAGGGTGGACCAGAATTGGTTAAACAATTATTAAATAAAACCTACGACGTGGACATGCCAGAAATAGTTGCCGTTCAACTAAAAGGCAGACTAAGAAAGGGCGTAGGCCCACACGACGTGGCTTTGGCGTTAGTTAAGGCAACCTTTAAGAGTGGATTTGTAAAGAATAAAATTCTAGAATTCATTGGCACTGGCATCAAATCGCTTTCTATGGATTTTAGAAATGGTATTGACGTTATGACTACGGAAACCACTTGTCTATCTTCAATTTGGGAAACCGATGAAAAGACTCAAAAGTATTATATTCAGCACGAGCGTCCACAAAGCTACAAAAAGCTTAATCCAGAAAACGGTGCTTACTACGACAAGGGTATAGTTATTGATTTAGGAAAAATTGAGCCTATGATTGCTCTTCCATTCCACCCCTCTAACGCTTATACGATTGAGGAATTTTTATCTCGCCCATACGAGCTATTAAAAGAGTGTGAAGAGGCTGGCAAAAAGCTATTGCCAGAGGGTAAGGGTGAATTCAAGTTGACCGATAAAATACGCAACGGTAAGGTTTTTGTTGAACAAGGAGTTATTGCAGGCTGTGCTGGTGGTATGTATGAAAACATTGCTGAAGCTTGTAATATAATTGGGGATACTCCTATCAATAATAACGATTTTACACTCAGTGTTTATCCCTCAAGTCAGCCCGTTTATAAGGGATTGGTTGATGGAGGATACGTTTCTAAACTTATGGAGGTTGGTGCTGTTATTAAAACGGCGTTCTGTGGGCCTTGCTTTGGTGCTGGTGACGTGCCACAAAATAACGGCTTATCAATTCGCCATACGACCAGAAACTTTGAAAGTAGAGAGGGTAGTAAGCCTGCAAACGCACAGCTTTCAGCCGTGGCACTTATGGATGCTAGAAGTATTGCAGCAACAGCTAAAAACGGTGGTGCAATAACCTCTGCAATGAAAGAGGAATATTCTAACAAAATTAAAAAATATCGTTTTGATACAAAAATTTATAAGGCACGTGTATTCAATTCTTGCAAAGCGCCAAACGATAAAGAAAACCTAGTTTACGGACCAAACATTGCTGACTGGCCAGAAATGGAGAGCTTGAAAGACAATCTATTATTAAAGGTTGTATCGGTATTAACAGACCCTGTTACTACTACTGACGAGCTTATTCCTTCGGGAGAAACCTCTTCTTATCGTTCAAACCCATTAAAACTTGCAGAGTTTGCACTTTCAAGAAAAGACCCAGCATATGTTGCAAGAGCAAAGGCTGTTAAGGCAGAGGGCTTCCCTGAAGGGTTAGGACTTGACGCAAGCACAACTACTTATGGAAGCGTTGTTTGTTCTATTAAGCCGGGTGACGGTTCTGCAAGAGAGCAAGCAGCATCTTGTCAAAGAGTATTGGGGGGTGTAGCTAACATAGCCGTTGAGTATGCGACAAAGCGTTATAGGTCGAATTTAATAAATTGGGGAATGCTTCCCTTGCTTGCTGATAAAAACGATTTTGCAGTAGGCGAGTATGTATACATAGAAAATGTTAAGCAAGCCATATTAGACGGAGCAAAAACCTTTAAGGCAAAGGTGCTTGGGGAGAACTCAAGAAGCATCACCTTAAAAATGGATGCTTTAACCGATTCAGAAAAGCAAATCATTCTTAAAGGCTGTTTAATAAACTACTATAAAAACTAAATTAAAGTAAAAGCACTGCACCAGCAGTGCTTTTGCATTTATAGTTCGCTTTTTGCATAAAATAATTTATATTAGGTGGACTATGAGTTTTATTGATATTATTAAGGAAAACTTTAATAACGAGCAAGGCTTAGATTGTAGGTTTCGTGCTATATTGTTTGGCGATAGTGGTGGATACTTTGAGTGTGTTAAGTGTATTGAACAATATAATTCCGAGCAAATTTCTTTTAAGGTAAGAACTCAAACGGTAGTTGTTAAGGGAATTGGGCTATACATAAAGAGCTATTGTGACGGCGACCTTGTGATTATGGGCAAGATTAACGTGGTGGAAAGATTATGAGAATGCTTGAAGTGACCTATGAAATAAAGGGACTAAACCTTGATAGACTTATAAACCATCTTCAAAAAAAGGGTATAAAACTATATAACGTCAGAAAATTATCAGAAAAACGGCTTAGAGTTAGCGTAAACTTAAAGGAAAATAAAAAATTTTTTGCAATTGTAAAAGATTTGTGTTATACTGATATAGTAAGAATAAAAACTAGTGGGCTTTTATATCCTGCATATTACCTTTTTAACAACCTTGGGCTTTTGATTGGTGGGCTGATTTTTATTCTTAGTGTAGGTTTTTTCAATCCCTATATCTGTAAAATCGAATACACGGGAAGTGGAAGCCTGCTTGAGCGTGAGGTTAGTGAGTATTTAGACAAAAACGGTGTTAGACCATTTTCTAGAATTTATAGTAAAGACTTAAAGAGCTTGTCGGAGGGGATACTTGCTAACAATTCTCATCTATCCTTTGTTTCGTGCAAGAAAGACGGAAACACTTTGCAAATAAACTTAGTGCTTTCTAATGATAAAAACCAGGTTATATCAGGTAAGAGCGAATTTTTTAATAGCCCGATAAATGCTGAGCTTGAAAGCTATAAAATTTATAAAGGCACAATATTAAAAAAGGTAGGCGAGCAAGTTTGCGAGGGCGAGCTTTTAATAGAGGGCTACGTTACTATAAAAGAGCAAAGAGTATTTACTGGTGTTTTAGGCTACGTTACCTTAAAATCGACTAAAGAATTTGAATACGTATCTAAAAAACAAGTAAATGAGAGTGCAGTTTTACTTTTAGCTGAGCAACAGATAGAGGGAGAAATTATAAATCAAGTTCTTCAGACCGTTCAAATGAGTGACGGTGGATATAAATACATAGTAAAAACAAGTTATAGGCGAACTTATTACGCCGGATAAGGAAAATTATGAAGAATACAACAGTAAAAAAGCTTCAATCATGGACAAAGAGAGATTTGGCGCTAAACATTTTTGTTTATTTATTTAACTTTATTGTTCTTACAGCAATGTTTGTGGGAATGGTTTTGTTTTCCGGAACTACCAGTGGCGAATTGATTGACGTTTTAATGCAATCCCAAGCATTTTTCTTGCTTGTTTTGCTTGCGATGGTAATATTTTTAATGATAATATATCTAGCGTTTGAGCAAAGAGATTTTCTGAAAAATGCAGCTAATTCGCAAATGTTATTTTTAATAATGGAGCTTTCACTTGCGGCGTGCTTTGTTACGGGTGAATACGTTAGCGAATTCTTCCGTCCATTATCGTTGGTTGCGCTTTTAGTGTTGTTTGTTTCGGATGCTAAAACGGCTACCTTTACTGAAATAATTTTCTGCTTGATATTCTTTTTATTCGATACGTTTACAAAGGCTGTGACTAACGGTGAAACGATTGCGACCTCCACCTTGTTCTTAATAATGGGAACGTGTTCGGGTTTTATGGGTGTTTATATTATGAAGAACGTTTATTCAAGAATAAAATTCTTCATTTTAAGCTTTTTAATATCCATTCCCTGCGTAACTTGTATATTTATGCCATTCGTGGAAATTCCAGACGGTCAAATATTAATCACCATTATTTACGGAACGTTGTCTGGTCCTTTGGCGGCTGTATTGTTCACGATTTTACTACCCGTTATCGAAAATTTATTTAATAAAGTATCTTGCTTTAAGTATTCAGAACTGACAAACCATAATGCAAAGTTTATTAGAAAAATGATTATGGATGCTTCAGGCACGTTCAATCATTCAATGGTGGTATCTAACGTTGCAGAAGCTTGTGCGAGTGCCATTAACGAAGACCCATTGCTTGCAAGAACTTGTGCTTATTATCACGACGTTGGTAAAATCCGTCGCCCAGAAATGTTTAAGGAAAACCAAGCAGATGGCATAAACCCACACGATGAGTTAACCCCAGAGCTTTCAGTTAATATTATTCGTTCACATACTCGTGACGGTTACAAGCTTGTTGTTAAAAATCGTTTGCCGAAGGAGATTGCAGACGTTTGTTTAGAGCATCACGGCACAATGCCTATTTTGTATTTTTATGATAAAGCAAAGAAATTTACCGATGGTGAGGTAAACATTGAAGAATATTGCTATGCAGGACCAAAGCCACGCTCTAAAATAGCAGCAATTATAATGATTGCAGACAGCTCTGAGGCGGCAACTAGAGCATTAAAGGACCGTTCTAGAGAGAACGTTACAAAAGTGGTTAGAAAAATTGTTAACGATAGGCTAGATTTCGGTCAGTTTGACGAGTGTGAAATAACCTTAAAAGAATTAAACATTATTATAAACGCAACAGTAAACAGTTTAACAGGCGTATATCACGGCAGGGTGGAATATCCTAAGGTTAACTTTGAGGAGATAAAAACCGATTATTCGGATGAAGATTAATATGGCAAAGCTTTTAATTGAGTGTGAAGAAAAATTTAATTTTAACAAAATTTCTAAAGCCGTTTATAAAACCTTAGGACAAAAGGACAAGCTTAAGGCAGAGATAGTGTTCTTGCCTAGCGATGAGATGAAAGAGCTTAATGCTCGTTCTAGGGGTGTGGATAAGGTGACAGACGTTTTATCATTCCCCACGCTTGACGGACATAGAGAAACTGTTCTATATAGAAAGGATAATCCAACGCTTATAGAAAATAAAAGACTTTTTATAGGCTCAATAGTGTTGTGCAGGCAAAAAATTAGCGAGCAAGCAAACGAGCTAGGTCATAGCGAGGAAAGAGAAACTATATACCTAACAGTGCATGGACTTATGCATCTATTTGGATTTGACCACGAAAACGAACAAGATAAAATTCAAATGCGTGAAAAGGAAAAGCAAGCACTAAGATTGCTTAAAATTGATGACTAATGAAAACAGGATACGTTGCAGTAATAGGTAGAGCAAACGCGGGCAAAAGCACGCTAATAAACGTTTTGGTTGGGGAAAAGGTATCTATCGTTTCGCCCAAGCCTCAAACTACAAGAGATAGAATACTGGGAATTTTGACTGAGGACGATTGCCAAATTGCTTTTGTGGATACGCCCGGACTTTATAGGGCAGATAATCTGCTTAATTCGGTAATGCAAAAGACCGTTGATGACAGTGCAGAGGACGTAGATTTAATTTTATTTGTTGTCGACGCGCATCAAGGAATATCCGAAAAGGATAGGCAGATGATTGATAGGTATTCAAAAACCGATTTACCATTTGTGCTTGTATTAACCAAAACGGATATAATGACTGAAAGCTTACTTATTAGCGAGCTTAAAGAATTTGAGGGGCAAAGCTTTGAGATTGTGCCCGTTTCTGCAAGAAAGGGCAAAAACGTTAAAGAACTACTAAAAACGGTAAAAAAGCACTTGCCAGAGGGGGAAAGAATTTTTACAGAAGACGTTATTTCAGACCGTTCGGAAAAATTTATGATATCTGAGATTATGCGTGAAAAAATTCTATTAAAGTTTGATAAAGAAATCCCCCACGGCGTTGCGGTTATTATAAACACCTTTGAGTTTGACAAAAAAAAGCAAACGTATATCATAAATTTAGACATAGTTTGCGAAAAGCCCAATCATAAATCAATACTTATCGGTAAACAAGGCAGTGCTATAAAGCAAGTTTCTTCGTTTGCTAGACAGGATATGGAAAAGTTTTTAGGTAAAAAGGTATTCTTAACTACCTACGTAAAGGTAAAAGAGGATTGGCGTAATTCTGCATATCTATTAAAAGAACACGGATACGGCGAAGGAAATATTTAAAAAATTTTGCATAAAAATTTGCACCCTTCACACACTAGAATTGGAGGGTGTTATGAGAAAGGATAAGTTCGATTTTACAAATCCTGAAGATTCAGCTTGGAA
This sequence comes from Christensenellaceae bacterium, assembly GCA_045653205.1. Lineage (GTDB taxonomy): Bacteria > Bacillota > Clostridia > Christensenellales > Borkfalkiaceae > UBA1259. The sequence continues at coordinate 42,673 of JAZOLT010000003.1, forward strand.
TTTATTTGAAAAGACAGGCGATATTTCTTATTATTTATTGTATAAAAAACTAACGGAAAACAAGTAGAATGGAAGAAAAAGCAGAGGGAATAGTAATAAGCTCAATCTCTTATGGAGAAAGTGACAAGATACTAAATATATTCACCTTAGATAAAGGTGTTATCTCTGCTAAGATTAAAGGTGTTAAAAAATCGGGAGCAAAGCTTAGTTTTGCCAAAGAGCCTTTCTGCTTTGCAGAATTTGTATTTTCGGTAAAGGGCAATTATAGAACGGTTATCGGTGCAAGCTTGATAGATAGTTTTTATCCCTTGAGAGAAAATTTTAATAGGCTGTATTCGGCAAGCGTTGTTGTGGAGTATATAAAGCAGTTCTTAAAGGAAAGCATTATATCGCCCGAGCTATTTTTACTAGCCTTAAATTCATTAAAAAATATTGCTTATGAAGATGGAGAGCTTAACGCATTAACTGAATTTTTAATTAAGGCATTAAGGTTATCAGGGTATGCATTATCTTTAAGAGATGACTGCAGATGTGGAAACAAAATAAGCAACACGGTTTTTTTTGATTACAGAACGGGAAGCTTTACGTGCAATGAGTGTCGTGATGACAATTGTCGTCAGATAAACTTTTTGACTTATAAAACTCTTTTAAGTATAGAAAAAGGAGAAGCTTTAGAGAATGAAGGAGTAATAAAAGCCTTAAGACTTTTAGATTACTATATCGAAAATAAAACCGAAATAACGTTAAAATCGTTAAAGGAGCTCATAAAACTCTCGGCATAAAAAAACCTTTGGGTTATCCCAAAGGTTTTTTGTTTTAATTTTTATTTGTTTGTTTATTTTGAATAAATAACTTCGCCAAGTCTAACTGTAAGCTCAATTCCAAAGTCTTTATCAAGAACTGCAAAGTCAGCATTCTTGCCAACCTCAATCGAGCCAACCTTATCAAAAACTTTTAGGTTTTTCGCAGGGTTAACGGTTGCAAAGTCTAAAGCGTCTTCAAGTTTAACGTTAACTTTCGTAACTAAATTTTTAATAGCGTCGTTCATCTTAAGCGTGCTTCCAGCTAAAGCTCCGTTCTTAAGTCTAGCTTCACCGTTTTTAACTATAACCTCTTGTCCACCTAATTCAGATATGCCGTCTGCCAAATGTTTTGCACGCATAGAATCGGTAATTAGGGTAAATTTATCGTGAGGCTTATTCTTTATTAAAAGCTTAATAGCAGGAACTGAAAGGTGAATGGTATCACATATAGCCTCGCAGTTAAGCTCGTCAAACAACAACGCACTTCCTACCGTGCCAATTTCTCTGTGGTGTAGGGGTTTTTGTGCGTTAAAGGTGTGCGTGATGTTGGTAACGCCTGCATCCATTGCCTTTTTAACGTCTTCATAACCCGAATCAGAATGGCCTATGCTAGCAATAATTTGATTTTCGCTTAGGTATTTAATAAGCTCATCCATACCCTCAACTTCTGGGGCAAGACTTACAATTTTAATGCAGTTTCCACTAGCATCGTTATACTTTTTGAACACCTCAACATCGGGCGTAGCAACGTATTCAAGTGGTTGAGCACCGATGTGCTTTACAGAAATAAACGGACCTTCTAAATGAACACCTAAAACTTCTGCACCCGTGCTAAGCTTAGCTTCACGGTATTCTTTTACAGACTCTAAAGCCTTAACAATGTTTTCTGGGCTTTGCGTCATAGTGGTTGCTAAAAATCCCGTAGTTCCCTCCTTAGCAACAGCGTTCGCTATGGTTTCAATAGCTGAAAAATTTCCATCCATAGCATCAGAACCCATTGCACCGTGAATATGTTCGTCGATAAATCCTGGTGCAACAATACAGTCCTTGCTAATCTCAAAAGGCTCTGTTATCTTGTCAGCGCAATCGCCTATGCAAACGATTTTTCCGTTCTCAATGGCAATTGATGTATTTACAATTCCTTTTTTGTATATGTAAGCGTTAACGTTCTTAAATCCCTTCATATTTTTCTCTCCATTTGTAGTTTAAGATAATTTTAACAAACAGAGAGAAATTTGTCAATAATACTATAAAAAATCTAGAATATATTTTGAAAGCTTAAGGTAAACGTTTCGGGTATTTGTTCGGACAGCTCGATTAGCACCTCAATTTTAGAAATAGCGTCCTCCCATTGTTTATCCTCAACCAAGGTTACGGCTTCAGATAGCCATAAATCAACTTCTTTTATCTCAGTGTGGGGAATAACGGCGTGCAATTTTTTCTTTTTAGAAAGCCATAACTTTTGAACGGCATAAACGTCGTTTTTAACTGCCGTTTCTTGCTCGGTTTTCTCGTAAAGAACGCACAAAACGTCGTGAAACTCTTCAAATTCACGGTCAATAAATTTTCTTTCAAATATAGCTCCGCCAATTACTATTAAAAAGGCTAAAATTGTTGAAACAAGAGTTTTTATCATAGCCCGTTCTCCTTTGGAGGAAGTTGTAAAAGCTGAAATCTCTTTCCTTTGCCTTTAAGGTAAACCTTTCCATTGCTTGTTACAGTCATAACCTCGGTTTGCTTAACGGTTAAATTTTGTTCTTTTAAAAAAAAGTCTAGTTTTTCTTTTTCAAGCTTTAATAGTGGAAGATTTTGTTTTACAAGCTTTTTATCGTTGATTAAAATTACGGGAACGGAGTCAGGTTTTTCACACTCGCTTTCTAAAACCGAAAGTTTTCCATTAGATTCGTAGATAGCATACTCGGCTTCTTCAAACGAAAAATATCCAGCAGAACGCATAGATTCTATAAGGTCATCCACCCCCATATTGTTAGAGCGCAACTCTTTTAAGTCGACGCCGTCTTTATTTATAACCACGCTAGGCTTTCCAGAAAGAATTTTTTTAGCTAAATTTCCACTTCGTTCTATGATTGATAAAAGCTGATGTAGGATAAATAGCGTTAATATTGCAGATATGCCGTAAATCAAAGGGATAGAAACGTCTGCCATAGGAATACACGCAAGGTCGGCAATGATAAGGGTTACTATAAACTCAAAGGGTTGCATTTCGCCTATCTGGCGTTTTCCCATTAGTCGCATTATAACTATCAAAACAGTAAAAATAATTAATGTTCTTAAAAATATAATAATCATAAAATTATTGTGGGTAAAAGATTTAAAAATATGTCAAATAATTGACGGGTTATTCTTGCTGTGATATAATAAAGAAAAACATAGAGTAGTAAGAGTGCGTAAAGTGTTGCAAAATGGGATGTCGTTTGCAAACGAAAGGAATTTCCTGCGGTGCTCTTATGCGTCCGCTATTATTTGCCCAAGGGCATATTTTATCGGTCTCTCTATTTTATGGGAGATTTTTTTATGAAAAAATTTGAAGGGTTGTTTTTTTCAGACCTAACTAAAGACCTTTCGCACACACAAAAGATAGCCTATGTTGCTATGATAACGGCGTTTTTAGTGGTTGCGAATATGTTTTTTGAATTTAAGTTTGCCGATACGCAGTTTTCAATCACGTTATTTGCTTGTGCGCTTTCAGGTATAATAATCGGTCCAGTTTTAGGCTTTTGTGCTAGCTTTATGGGCGACCTTGTGGGTTTTTTATTTAATTCTGGTGGGTTTATGTATATGCCGTGGATTGGGCTTGCTATGGGTAGTGTTGCTTTGGTTTCAGGATTTGTTATGAACATCATTCACCTAAAGTTTAAGGGTGGGGACTACGTTAAGATAGCAATTATTTGTGTGCTAAGCCTTTTGATTGGCACAATAGCGATAAATACCACGGCGTTTTGGATTATTTATGATATGAAAAAAACGCCTTACCTAGTCTACTTATTTGCACGCCTATTCGTTAAAGGTCAGATATTTAATAACTTATTTAATTATGCTTTATTGTTTGGATTATATCCTGTAATTAAAAAACTCATAAAGGTTATTGCTAATTTATAAAATTTAAGCCAACCAAATGGTTGGTTTTTATTTTGCACGAAATTGGATATAAAATGCAAAATATTGCATTTACAACTTATGCAATATATATTATAATATAGAAAAAACATTTAGGAGAGATTATGAAAGTATACGTATTAAATAGTGCAGACGAGCTTGGCAAGGCAGCATCGGCTTACGCAGCAAAAGTTGTTAACGAGAGTATTGAAAAGGACGGAATGGCAAGAATATTATTATCTACAGGTGCATCTCAATTTACGTTTTTTAAGCATTTTGTAAACGAAAAGGTTGATTGGAGCAAGGTTGAAATGTTCCATCTAGATGAATACGTGGGAATGGGCGTTGACCACCCTGCAAGCTTCCAAAGATATTTATTAGAGCGTTTTGTTAAGGTTGTAAACCCTGGCAAATATCATTTAATTGATGGTTTAGCTCCAGCTGATGAAACTATAGAAGAGTTAACTAAGCTACTTTCTGAACGCAAGGTAGATTTAGGTTTAATTGGTATTGGCGAAAATGCACATATTGCTTTTAACGACCCACCCTGTGATTTTGACGACCAAAGAGCATACAAGGTTGTAAACCTTTCTAAAACGTGTATCGAGCAACAGCTAAGAGAGGGTTGGTTTGAGAATGAAGAAAAGGCTTTTAAGCAAGCAATTTCAATGACGTGTAGTAAAATTATGGACTGCAAGACAATTATTTGTGCAGTTCCTTATGCAGTAAAGGCTCAAGCAATAAAAGATACCTTAGAGCAAGAAAAGACCAATCTTGTTCCAGCAACGCTCCTAAAGGAACACGCAGACGTTACCGTTTATTGCGATTTAGATTCAGCATCAACTGTGGATAAGCAAGTTTTAGCAAAGTATTTATAAACTAAGAACGGAATATTTTTCCTTGTGACTAGGGAGATTTAGTTATGAAAAAAAGATATGCAATAGTAGGTGCAGGGACTAGATGTCTTTCAATGTTTGTAGAAAGGCTTTATAAAGACTATAAGGACACGGTTGAGTTTGTGGGCGTTTACGACATTAACAAGCTTCGTTCAAAATATTTTCAAAATAAACTTAATGGAAAACTTACTATTTACTATGATTTTGAGCAAATGCTAGACGAGGCTAAGCCAGACGCAGTTTTTGTTACCTCGGTTGACTCTAATCACCACGAATATATTATTCGTGCGTTAGAAAAGGGTTGCGACGTTTTGAGTGAAAAGCCAATAACCAACACTTATGAGCGTTGTTTGGCTATCCGTGAGGCCGAGAAAAAGAGCAATAAAAATGTAATTACTACCTTTAACTGTAGATTTATGCCATATTTTTTAGAGATTAAAAAGATTATAAAATCTGGCAAGATTGGTAAAGTTTTACACGTTAGCTTAGACCACTTTTTAGATAGAGTTCACGGTGGTAGCTATTTTACTCGTTGGCATAGAATGATGGAAAACTCTCAAGGAATGTTGCTTCATAAAAGCACGCACGATTTTGACGTAGTTAACTGGTTTTTAGAGGATGAGCCTAAAAAAGTTACAGCCGTTGCTAATAGAGTTTTTTATGGGGACAAGGACAAGTGCTTTGCCGAGCGTTGCTCACAATGCTCTAAGCCAGACTGCGAATCAAGAATTGGCACAGAAGGATTCTTTAAGGAATTTTATATAGATTGCGAAAGTGAAGATGGTTATATAGCAGACACATGTGCTTTCAAGCCAGACACCGATATTTGTGATAACTATTCAGTTTCAGTTGAGTATAATGGTGGGGCGATACTCTCTTATTCGCTAAACCTATTCTCGTTTGACGAGGGACATAGATTTACAATTACCGGCGAAAAGGGTATGATAAATTTCTATATTGGAAAGCGTGCTGAGGGCGAAGAAAAAGATTATACGATTATAAATATTTTATTCGCAAACGGAAAAAGTGAACAAATTAAGCAACCAAGAAATCAACACATGCACGGTGGTGGAGACGAGCGACTTATTGAAATGCTGTTTTCTGGAAAAGATTATGATGATGAATATAATCAATGTGCAGGTAGTTTTGATGGCTTTGCTTCTGCAATGATTGGCATTGGTGCAAACGAGAGTATGCAAACAGGTAAAATCGTTGATTTAACCGAAAAACTTAATAAATTGAGATAAACAAAAAAATTCTCGGGAATTTCCCGAGAATTTTTATTTTTTTCTTTCAGACGGTAGCTCACCTATAATCTTTTTATAACTTGAAAAAAAGGTTGTATAATGCTCGTAGCCTAACATTTTCGCACAGTCAGTTGCATTTATCCCATTTTTAATAAGCTCAGACGCATAGTGAAGCTTTTTTATTGATACGTAGCCTTTAACCGACATATTCATATGTGCTTTAAATCTGTGGCTAAGCGTTGACTTGCTAATAAAAAAGTGATTGCTGATGCTTTCTAGGGTTAGTGGCTTATCTAAATTTGCATTGATAAAATTAACAATTTGTTTTATCAACGGGTCAGCACAGTCAGTTGCTAGGGTATAATCGTTTGAAAAGATTTTATCCAGTTCTAAAACTAGCATAAGAATTTTTGACACAATAAAAAGGTTTGTCCGTTCAGCAGTATCTTGATAGCTAATAATTTGCTCTAATAAATTGCTAATGTTAGAGTTTTCTACAACGGTTTTAGGTATTATTCTAAGCTTATTAGACTTTTCGTAAAGAACGCTTGCAAACTCAATGTAGTTTTCGCTTAAAAGATATTTAAACACGCTTGTATCAAAAACAAGCACCATACGTTCATAGGGATTTTTGTTTTCTATATATAGCTTATGAATTTCGTTGGGTGAAACAAAAATACAGTCGCCAGCTGAAACCGAATATCGTTCTCCCTCTATAACGTAATCAACGTTTCCACTAATTAAATATAGCAGTTCAAAACGATTGTGCGATTCAGGGCCATGAACCTTTGGTAAATCTTCTATTTTGGTAAGGCTGTGGTGAAAATAAAGTTTATCCTTTACCGTATTAAATTCTTTTATAATTTTAGACATTATAGTATAGATAAAAGATTAAATAACGGCACAATTGCAATTGGCATAAACATTGCAGGTATAAGGTTTGCCGTTTTAATCTTGGTGATATTCATTAAATTTAGCCCTATAACCAATATGAGTAGCGAACCAGTGCAACTCATATGATTTACGATTGAATTAAACAACATGTTAGATGCGTTTAAGCTGTTTAGTATAAAATAAAAAATTAAGGTTATTAGTCCTTGATAAATAAATGTGGTAAAGGCAGATAAAATACAACCAATTCCGAGGGCAGAAGCAAAGATTAGTGCATTAACACCATCTAATATAGACTTTGCGAATAGTATTGTATGCTCGCCCTTTGCGCCTTGCATTGCGCCCGTTATAGCCATAGCTCCCACGCAAAAAAGTAGAGTGCTTGATATAAAAGACTGCGAAAAGTTATTGTTTTTATCTTGCGATTTAGAAAGCTTTTTTTGTGCAAACTCGCCAAGCTTATTCATTGCCTTATCAATATCAATCAACTCGCCAATGATAACGCCTATAAGGAGAGATATTATAATTACTAGTGCATTTATAACGCCCTCACCTAAAAACATTCCGTCAAAGGCAATGTAAACGTTAAAAAGCCCTATAACAAGCGTTATTGCCTTAATAATCTTATCTGGAATTCCCTTTTTTAGCAGGTTTCCCACTATTGCCATAACGAAAATGGCTATAAAGTTAACTATTGAACCTAAAAATATCATTTGTTATTCCTTAAAAGACTTATTAAAATCAGTATACACTAAAAAAAGCTTAAAAGCCAACAAATTTTAATAACTTTTTGCCATAAGTCTTGCTTTTTTATGCTTAAACCTTTCCACGTTAACAATGCTAAGCCCAATTGAGAGAGCCAGATAAAAGCTAACTAAAACTATCGAGCAACAAACAAAGGTTAAAAACGTTCCTAAACAGCCTAGTAAAAGTTTTTCAAGCATAAACCCAAGCAGTATCGAGGGAATGGTTATTAAACTTGATAAAATTGAAAACCTAGCAAAACCAGTTTTAAGCTTACAATGCTTTTTTATTAAGTATAGATTAAAAAGGGTTGTGATAACGTAAACGCAAGCATAGCCGATAAGCAAGGAATATATTCCACACACGCCGGGCAAAGCCCAAACTGAAAGCAACATTAATCCTCCACTAGCTAGAAAGCAAAACAAGGTTTTTTGTTCTAAACCAATTGAGTTTAATATGCTTGTAGTAATTGCAGATAAACTCATAAAAAGCATTAAAAAAGCTGATACGGTTAAGAATTTTCCACACTCGTGACTATTAAAAACAAGAATTCCAATCTCCTCGCCACATACCACGAAAACGGGAATAAACACGCAGGTAAGTAAGGATGTGAATTTTAATGCTTTCTCTACGTCGGATAGCAAGCTTTCATATTTCTTTTTATAATAGTTCTCGCTTATCTCAGGTATTAAAACAAGTATAAACGAGCCTATAAAGGTCGTAGGTATTGAAAGTAAGGGCATGGCTTGACCAGCCGTTGCACCAAAAAGACTTAATGCCTGAGATTGGGTAAAGCCTACGTTTATTAACCTAATGGGCAATATAACCGAAACTAACGAGCTTGAAAGGGAGCTAGTCGTTCGCATTGCCGTTACAGGCATAGCCGAAGCAAGCAGGGGTTTTAGCTGTGATTTTGGATTACGTATGCGGTTTTTTCTGACAGCAAACACTGTTAACGCGCACGCAAAAGAAAAAACGTAAGAAGCTGCAACGGCAATTCCTGCACGCATTGCACCGTCGTAAATATCTGTGGCACGGCTTATTAAAGCTATGCCTACCAAAATCATACAAATTTCTTCTAAAAGTTCGATAATACTGTAGGGGAGAAAGTCTTTGTTGCCCCAAAACACTCCTCTAAGCACGGAATAAACCGAAGTGAAAATTAGACCGGGCAGGACTACGTAGAATATTTTTTCGCTGTAGCTATTGCTAAATAAAAATGAAAACTTGCCACGGAATGCAAAAAATATTAAACAAATGGGCAGAGCGACCAGCAGCGAAAATAAAATTCCAGCAGTGATAACGCTATTTTTTTTATCAATTCTATTTTCTGCAGTATATTTTGTCATGAGCCTAGATACTGTGACCGGTGTTCCCGACGAGCAAACGGTAAGCAAAAGAGCAAATACTGAAAGTGCAACCTGATAAATGCCCACACCCTCAGAGCCAATCGAACGAGAAAGATAAATTCTATATAAAAAGCCTAAGAACTTTTCACAAACAGAAAATATTGTAACTATAGCAACCGTCTTAAAAAACTGTTTCAAGCCTAACCTCTAAAATCCTTTTTTCTATTCTATTCAGTGTGTAAATTAAATATAATATGGGTATGAAAAAGTTTTTTTATCGTGTAAAATCAGGGGATACTATATTTAGGCTTTCAAAAAGGTTTAACGTGCCACTTAGCACCTTAATTGGCGATAACGCTTTAAAAAAAGAGATTAGTGAGGGAGATGTTATTTTAATATCACCCCAAGAACCTGTATACGTTGTTTCGCCTATGCAAAGCTATTTAGACGTGGCGCATTCAACAAACAGAACCGTTGAACAATTAAAGGAGCTTAACCCCAATATTCCTTATATTTTTTATGGGGTAGTAATAAAAATTTAACCTACTTAGTAAAGTAGGTTTTCTTTTTTGTCTAGCCTTGACTTTTTTCTTATTATAATATAAAATAAATAAGATATGATAATAGTTGGTTTTGACCCTGGCATAGCAACGCTTGGCTACGGCGTAATAAGAAAAGAAAATAATCTAAAACCTGAGATGCTTGACTATGGCGTAATTTCTACTCCCAAAGAAGAAAACACCGCCGTTAGACTTGCTATGCTTGAAAGTGGCATTAAGCAAATCATTGAAAAATTTAAGCCAGACGAGATTGCTGTAGAAGAGTTGTTTTTTGCAAAAAACGTTAAAACGGCAATCACGGTAGCCCACGCAAGAGGGGTGATTTTGCTTACTGCTATAAAAGAATGTGGCAGGCTTTATGAATACACGCCCTTGCAAATCAAACAAGCGTTAACCGGCTATGGCAGGGCTGATAAAAATCAAATTCAGCAAATGGTTAAAATGACACTAAAGTTAAAAGCAGTTCCAAAGCCAGACGATGCGGCAGACGCATTGGCAGTTGCACTTTGCCATGCACAAACTAAAAAGCTTGGAAAACTGTTCAGTATTTAAAAGGAGAGGTATGATAGGATACGTAAAAGGAAAACTGCTTTCTGCAACAGACGGAGTGGTGATTTTAGAAAACAATGGCGTAGGCTTTGAAATAACGGTTTCGGGCGAAGCATACCAAAAGCTAGTTAACGAAAAGGGTGGCGAAGTTTATACCTATATGGCTGTAAAGGAAGACGGCATAAGTCTTTACGGTTTTAATTCAATGGAAGAAAAAGCAATGTTTCTAAAGCTAATATCTGTATCTGGTGTTGGACCGAAAATGGGAATCACCATTTTGTCTAATATAACATTAAAAGATTTAGCAACAAAGATTGCGCTTTCAGACGTAAAAGGACTATCAACCATAAAAGGACTAGGGAAAAAGACTGCTGAGCGAATTATTTTAGAACTTAGAGAAAAGATGGATGAAGAGCTAAAGATTGAGCAGTCGGCTGTAAATCACGCAGAATTAGAGGATAAAGACATAAAGGACGCTATGTTAGCGTTGACGGGGCTAGGCTTTGACAAGCAAGAATGCGTTGAAGTATTAAAAAGAGCAAAAGCAGAGGACGTTGTGGGCGTTCAAGCACTCATAGCGTATTCTCTAAAGCATATTAGGAAATTTTAAGGAAGAATAATGGAAGAAGAAAGATTGGTGACAAGCACGGTTGCCTCGTCAGAGCAAGAGGTAGAAAATATCCTTCGCCCAAAATCGATGGACGGCTACGTTGGGCAAGAAAAAATTAAAGATAACCTTGCAATCTCTATCGCATCAGCAAAGATGAGAGGCGAGGCGTTAGACCACGTTTTACTTTACGGGCCTCCTGGGCTTGGTAAAACCACGCTTGCACACATTATAGCAAACGAAATGGGCACGCAAATAAAGGTAACTAGTGGTCCTGCAATCGCACATCAGGGCGACCTTGCAGCCATACTTACCAACCTTAACGACGGGGACGTGCTATTTATTGATGAAATTCATCGTTTAAATAGAAATATTGAAGAAATTTTATATCCTGCTATGGAGGATTATTTTCTTGATTTAATATTTGGTAAAGGTCCGTCAGCACAAAACGTTCAAATTCCCTTGCCCAAATTTACTTTAATAGGAGCAACGACTAAGGCAGGAATGCTATCATCTCCACTTCGTGACCGATTTGGAATGATATATAGACTAGAAAATTACACTGATGATGAGCTTACTGAAATAGTAGAGCGTTCGGCAAAGATGCTTTCGCTAAAAATTGAAAAGGATGCTGCCTTTGAGATAGGTAAGCGTAGCAGAGGCACGCCTAGAATATCAAACAGATTGCTTCGTCGTGTGCGTGATTATGCTGTGGTTAAGGGGCACGACGTGCTTTTAAAAAGCGATGCAGAGGGAGCGTTAAGCATGCTTGACGTGGACGAGCTTGGTTTAGATGCTACTGATAGAAAGATTTTGCTTTCAATGGCAGAAAACTTTAAGGGATTACCTTGTGGATTAGAAACGCTTGCGGCAACGATAAACGAGGACGCAAACACTTTAGAGGACGTATACGAGCCTTATTTGCTTCAAATAGGCTTTATTGCAAGAACACCTAGGGGTAGAGTATTGCTTAAAAAGGGATACGAACACATTGGTCTAAAAGCACCTGAGGGCAACGATTGATGAGAACTGATGATTTTGATTATTATCTTCCCGAAAACCTAATTGCACAATCACCCGTAGAGCCACGAGATTCTTCAAGGCTATTGGTTTATAATAGAGAAACCGACAGCGTGGACCATAAAGTTTTTTCAGATATAAAAAAATACCTAAGAAAAGGTGACGTGTTGGTTAGAAACAACACAAAGGTTTTGCCTGCAAGAATGTTTGGGTATACTTTAAATGGTGGAAGGGTAGAGGTTTTATTGCTAAAAAGGTTTAATCTAACCGATTGGGAAGTATTAGTTAAGCCGGGCAAAAAGGCAAAACCTGGGGCAAAACTTATCATAAACGAGGAGCTTAGCTTAGAGGTTTTAGAAAACGTAGAAGAAAGTGGTGGCAGAAAGGTTAGGTTTAAATTTGACGGAGTTTTTGAAGATATAATCTCAAGGGTGGGCGAAATGCCACTACCGCCATACATAACTAAAAAGCTAGAAAATCAAGATAGATATCAAACCGTTTACGCAAAGGAACAAGGCTCTTCGGCAGCACCAACGGCTGGTTTGCATTTTACCAACTCGCTCATTCAAGAATTAGAGCAAATGGGCGTAGAGTTTGTAGACGTATTGCTCCACGTGGGACTTGGGACGTTTCGTCCGGTAAAGGTGGAAGACGTTACTAAGCATCATATGCACTCAGAATATTATGAGATTAGCGAGCAGTCTGCCGAAAGGATAAATAAGGCTAAAAGAGAGGGCAGAAGAGTTTTTGCCGTAGGAACAACCAGTGTTAGAACGCTTGAAAGCGTGGCAGATGAAAATGGGTTTGTTAAAGCTAGCAAGGGTGAAACTCAGATATTTATATATCCACCATATAAATTTAAGTGCGTGGAGGGGTTGATAACAAACTTTCACTTGCCAAAATCAACCTTGTTAATGCTTGTATCAAGCTTAAGCTCTAAAGAAAAGATTTTAGAAATATATAATCAAGCTGTAAAGGAACAATATCGCTTTTTCTCATTTGGGGATGCAATGTTGATTTTGTAGACCTAAAAACAATAAATTAATTATAAAAAAAGTTTATTATGGAAAAATTTTACTTTGAACAAATAAAACAAGATACTAAAACGGGGGCAAGGGCAGGAATACTTCACACCCCTCACGGCGACATTGAAACACCAACCTTTATGCCTGTTGGAACTCAGGCTACGGTTAAAGGTATCCTTCCTAGGGACTTAAAGGAAGCTAAGTCGCAAATAATTCTTGCAAATACTTATCATCTATATATGCGTCCGGGCGATGAGATTGTAAAAAAAGCCGGTGGGCTTCATAAGTTTATGAATTGGGATAGACCAATTTTAACCGATAGTGGTGGATTTCAAGTTTTCTCGCTTGCCAAATTGAACAAAATTAAAGATGACGGTGTGTATTTCAACTCACACGTGGACGGAAGTTTGCATTTTATCAATCCTGAAAAGGCAATGGAGATTGAAAACAACCTAGGCGCAGATATTATAATGGCTTTCGACCAATGCTCAGAATATGGTGCAGACTATGCTAAGAGCAAACAAGCAATGGAACGCACGCTAAAATGGCTTGATAGATGCTATAACTATCACAAAAATCCCGAGCAAGCATTGTTTCCAATAGTGCAAGGCAACGTGTTTAAGGATTTAAGAAAAATAAGCCTAAAAGAAACATTGCCATATGCTAAATATGGTATAGCCATCGGTGGTTTATCGGTGGGTGAACCAAAAAATATTATGTATGAGGTTATGGATTCTCTTCTTCCCGATTATCCTATCAATATGCCAAGATATTTAATGGGTGTTGGTAGCCCTGATTGTTTGGTGGAGGGTGTTCGTCGTGGAATAGACATGTTTGACTGCGTGCTTGCAACTAGAGTAGGTAGAAACGGCACGGCATTAACCTCAAACGGCAAAATTGTGGTTAGAAACGGAAAATATAAAGAAGATTTCACACCGTTAGACCCAGAATGTGATTGCTATACTTGTAGGAACTATACGAAAGCATATTTAAGGCATCTAATAAATACGGGCGAAATGTTGGGTGGAATGCTACTTAGTCTTCATAACGTAACATATCTAAATAAACTTATGAGAGACGTTAGAAATGCCATTTTGCAAGATTCCTTTACTGAATTTGCTGAAGAGTTTTACAAAAAAACAGGGGATACCTATCCAAAATTTTTCTAAAATTTTAACTAAAGCTTGTTTGTTTAGAAAAAACACTTGCTTTATTTAGTAAAATAAATTACAATGAAAAGGTAAAAAAGTATAACATTTAAGGAGATTATATAAATGATTTTAAATCTATTAGCAGAAACGGGCGATGCGCCTACCAACAACACCGGCTCAATTATTTTAATGGTTGTAATGGTTGTTGCAATCATTGGTCTATTCGTTTGGCAAACTATTTCTGGCAAGAAAAAGCAAAAAGAAGCACAAAACATGGTTAACTCACTAAAAATTGGTGATAGAGTTAAAACGATTGGTGGCATTTGTGGTTTCGTAGTAGAAATTAACGATGCTGAAAACACTTTTGTTTTAGAAACAGGCACATCTGAAAACAAAAACTACGTTAAATTTGATAAAGGTGCAATTTATCAAACAGCTCCTGCTCAAGGCAGTGCAGTAGAAGCACCAAAAGCTCCAGAAGCTGAGCAAGCTGGCGAAGAGAAAAAATAAAGAATAATAAAAAAACTCCCCGCATATCTATATAAAAAAGAATGCGGGGTTTTTTATGTCTAAATTGTCACAAGGAATTTTTAAGCAAACCGTTCGCTCAACGATAATATCGGTTATTTGCATGCTAATTGCAGTGCTGATATTTGCGTTGGTTGTCCATTTTGCTTGTCTTTCTAGCAATGTAATAAAAACGGTTAATCAGTTTTTAAAGCTTCTATCAATATTCTTAGGTTGCTTTTCTGCAATAGAAGAAAATGGTGGATTAATCAAGGGCTTGCTCACAGGGTTGATGTTTTGCGTTGTTGTGACTTTAATATTTTCGCTTGTGTCAGGCGAGAGTTTTTTTGGAAAAGAAAGCATTATAGAAATTATTTTTTGTGGCTTGATTGGGTTAATTAGTGGAATAATTAGCGTTAACGTTAAGAGCAAATAAACAATATATATAATATAATATTAAAAAAGAACACAAAATAGGCGAAAAGTTAAAGAAAAAAAGGCAAAAACAGCCGAAAAATAAAATGAATTTTTAAATAAAAAAACTTTAAAAAAGTTTGAAATTTTGCTTGACTTAAAATATTGAAAGTGATAATATATTTAGGCTATCGTTTTTTACGGTAGCCTTTTTGTGAGCGGAAAGCTCATCTTTGACCGAAGTCAAAGCACAGTAGATTGACAACTGCATAGAGAGAAATAAATCAGGAGATACAGAAAAAATGTATCAAACGAGAAAGACTTTAATTAAAAGTACATTAAGGCAAAAAAGCAAATAGACTAAGAAAAAGAAAGGTTAATACGAGAGGA
>JAZOLT010000004.1:0-2032 GCA_045653205.1 Christensenellaceae bacterium
TATTTTTCTTTGCGCCTTAAGAGTGCCTTAATTCTTGCAATTAGTTCATCAGTATTAAAAGGTTTTGTAATATAGTCGTCAGCACCTAAATTAAGTCCCTTAATCTTGTCACTAATCTCGCCTTTAGCAGAAAGCATTAAAACAGGCGTATCAATGTGTTTTTGCCTTAAAATTTTAAGCATAGTAAGCCCGTCCATTTTTGCCATCATAACGTCCAAGATAATAAGGTCATAAATGCCAGAGAAGAGGTATTCTAAGCCTTCTTCTCCATTGTTGGCACAGTCAACCGAATATTTATGTTGTTTTAAAATTTGCGCGAGTGCTTCTGTTAATTGACGTTCATCGTCTACTACTAAAATATTCATATTTTCATTATAACAAAAAACCATTGAAAAAGTCTTAAAAAAATTTTATAAAATTTAAGTTTTTTCAATAAAAATTCAAGTTTGGTTTGTTAAACTTTAGTTGTAAATCCCATTAGGGATAATGAATTAGCCCACACTCTCAATAAACTTTTTCCTAAGATAAAGCGTCTTTAAGTAGGCGTTTTATCTTTTTAAATGAACCAAACGCTTGCTTAACGCTTAAAAATATGTTAATATAATATGGCTAAAGGGGACGTAGCTCAGCTGGTTAGAGCGCTTGCTTGACATGCAAGAGGTCATAAGTTCAAGTCTTACCGCCCCCACCAAAGGAAACACGCTATTGTTAAATCAATAAGCGTGTTTTTGTATTGTAGCCTTTAGCGAAAACCTACCACCGCTTGGAGCGGTGGGATTAAAAATCTTCAGATAAAAGAAATCCTCCTATGATATAATTAAAGCAGGTTTGCCGACCGCAATAAAAAATCATAGGAGGATTTGTCAATGACTGACACAAATAGTTTATCACATTCAAAGTGGAATTGCAAATATCATATTGTATTTGCACCAAAATATCGTAGGCAAGTAATTTATTCAAAAATCAAGGCGGATATCGGACAGATATTAAGAAAGTTATGCGAGATAAAGAAAGTAGAAATACTTGAAGCGAACGCTTGCCCAGACCATATACATATCTTGTTAAAAATACCACCAAATTTGAGTGTGGCGCAGTTTATGGGATATTTAAAAGGCAAGAGTTCGCTGATGATATTCGATAGACACGCAAACTTAAAATACAAGTATGGTAATAGGCATTTTTGGTGTAGGGGATATTATGTAGACACGGTAGGAAGAAATGAGCAAAAGATAGCAGAATACGTGCGAAACCAACTACAAGAAGATATAGCCGAAGATCAAATAAGTATGAAAGAATTCATAGACCCGTTTACGACGGGTAGCAAGGAATAAAAGGCAAAGAAAAGACAGCCACTTAAGTGGCTGCCTGTAAAATTGTTGCGGTTGGCAAACTATTTCAGTGCATCTTGAGATGTTTGCCGGTACTATGCCCTTGAAGGGCTAGTGCATACCACCACTTCAAGTGGTGGTTTTGATTGAAAAATTTATATGTGGAAAGTAATCTCACCTGATGAAATAAGTTGCTCTTTTCCATCAATTTGACAGAGTAGAGCATTGTTATCGGCAATATCTTTAACTAAAATTTCTTTTTTAATTCCGTTAATTTCACCAACAACTTTTTTATCTTTAAGATAGTTAAACTGCCTTGCGATTTTTAGATAATCGCTTTTTCCTTTTTTAAGTAGTTTTAACTCTATTTTTAAGTTTTTATAAACTTTTGTTTTTACTATATCTAAAGGAAACACTTCGCCAGTTTGCAAAAACATAGACGTTGGTGGGGTGGCAAACTCGCCCTTAAACTCTTTTGCGTTAACGTTTAATCCCACGCCCACGATAATGCTTGTAATTTTACCTTTATCGGCCACGCTCTCTAACAAAATTCCACAAGTTTTCTTATTCTCGGCATAAACGTCGTTCGGCCATTTAATGCTAATATTATCAAACCCAAACTCGTTTAGTGTTTTAAGAATAGAAACAGCTGTGCAAAGCGAAAGGGAAGAAAAGTTTTTGGTTAAAAACTTATCCTTAATAAG
>JAZOLT010000005.1:0-3125 GCA_045653205.1 Christensenellaceae bacterium
CAGTGAATATTTAGGTAAGCCCGTTACCCGTGAAGAAATGAAAGAAAAACTTTACGGTGAAAAGGTGGACCAAAAATATAAAGAAGCTTGGATGGCAGGCTGTAGAGCAGGACTTGAAAAGCTAGCTAGAGCAATAAGAAAGGCAGCTGATAAGGTGGATCAAACAATAGAAATTATGCAGTGTGCAGGCCCAGCGCATTTTGGTGCAGATGGCACTAGTGTTTACGATATAGCTGATATTTTAAGGGGCAAAAACCAGAAAAAAGAGTTTAGGCTAATCGGTGGCCCGTATTGGAAAAACGGATATATTAAAAGCGTAATGGAAGCTTATGAGTTTGCGCGCCAACAAGCACACGATGCAAAAAAGAAAGGCTATTTTCCTTATGCAGAAGGGGATACCTGCCCACGCCCTAGATATACTTGTGGAGCAACTGAACTAGAATTTATGCATACCTTAATGCTTGCAGATGGAAACTGCTATGGTATAATGAAATACGGTTTAGATTACACATCAAACTTTGATTATGACGAAGGATATGCAGACCTACACGCATATAATAGAGAAATCTACAAAGAAATAGAAAAAATATTTAGTGGTAAAGAGTGTACAGGGTTTTACGTAGTAGAGCCTTTCGATACCATTGAAAAAATGCAAGTTTTACCTGAAAAACCAGACCTTTACAAGTTAAAATCAGGTACTCGTAGATTTGTTGTAGATATGAGTTTGCCAACTTGCTATGAACCAGGTGGGGTAAACATAATATTTGGCGAACACGGAAACAACGTGGATTTATCAATACTCAAAAACGGTAGCGTTTTAGATATAACTTCAGCAAGATACTTAAAAGAGCAAGGTGTAGACGTAGGTATTGACAGTGTTGAAATGGTTACGCCAGTGCAGTGTGGGTATAGAGAGTATTTTGTAGAAAAAGATGACGTTACTCAAGTGCACGAAGTTATGAAAGAGCTTGGTAAATTAAATTTATCAAAGGGTGCAAAAGTGCTTAGCGAATTTAACATAGGTGGCGAAAAATACGTAGGCTCGTACAGTTATGAAAACGCAAAGGGCGAAAGATTTTTAGTATATAACTTTGATATAGAGAAAGAAAACGAAGCAGTTGGATTAATAAGAAACTACTATCGTCAAGAACAGCTTGTAAATCTAGTAGAGTGGTTAAATGGCAAAAAGCTAGATGCAATCTGTGTTAAAAACCCTGACCTATACATCTTAACAAAAAAGAACGAAAACTCGTTAGCGATAGGGCTTTGGAATCACTTTATAGACCCAATCTTAAAGCCTATAATCGAGTTAGGGGAAAGTTATACGAGTGCAAGGTTCGTAAACTGTAACGGTAAGTTGGTAGGCAATAAAATTATACTTGACGCACCTATATACGCATATACTTTCTGTTTTATAGAATTATTTAAATAGCGATAATGCAAGGAGAATAAAAATGCACGTAGCAGTTCCTTTTATATTTTCACAATTAAGAGAAAAAAATAAAGAAGCATTACTTAGGGTATTAAAAAAACTCGATGCTGACGAAGTTTTTGTGTACCGTGGCCACCCTTACGATTTTTCTAATCTAGAGCAAGTAAAAAAAGTTGTAAAATTTGTAGAAGATAACGGGTATAAAGTGGCTGTTTGGACGACAACTTATTGTTGCTCTTTCATGTATCTAGAACAAGATGAATCTGCAACAAAGATTCATATAAATGGAAATCCAAAACGGATAGCATGCTCAATGCACGAAAAATTTGTAGATTATTGCGCTACTGCAATAGCTTCATTAGCAAAAGCAGGATTTAAGCGTATTATTCTAGATGATGATTTTAGAATGCATACGCCGGGCGAAAAAGCTAGTTGTTTTTGCGACAAACATTTGGAGTTTTATAGCGAGTATCTTGGCAAAAAGGTAACCCGTGAAGAAATGTATGAAAAACTTTATGGGGGCGAAAAAGCAGACCAAAAATATAAAGAAGCTTGGCTTGCAGGTTGTAGGGCTTCGCTTATTAGGTTAGCAAAGGGTATAAGGAAAGCTGTTGATAAAGTTGATGAAAACGTTGAAATTATGCTAAATGCAGGTCCATCACATTTCGGCGTAGATGGTACAAGTGTTTACGAGATAGCTGATATTTTAAGAGGTAAAAACCAAAGAAAAGAATTTAGGCTAATCGGTGGCCCATACTGGGCAAATGGGTACATCAAAAGTGCAATGGAAGCTTACGACTTTGCACGCCAGCAAGCGTATGACGCAAAGAAGAAAGGATATTACACTTATGCAGAAGGCGATTCTTGTCCACGCCCCAGATATACTATGGGTGCTACTGAATTAGAGTTTTTCCATACGCTAATGATAGCAGATGGTAATTGTGATGCTATTCTTAAATACGGCATAGAGTACTCTTCTAGCTTTGATTATGACGAAGGGTATGCCGATATGAACGTTAAGAATAGGCAAATCTATAAAGAAATTGAGCAAATGTTTAGTGGCAAAGAGTGTGTTGGATTTAACGTTATAGAGCCGTTTAATTCTGTAGAGAAAATGCAGGTTTTACCTGAAAAACCAGACCTATTTAGATTAAAATCAAGCGTTCGTAGATACGTGGTAGATATGTCTCTTCCAACCTGTAGTGTAGCTGGTGGCGTTAATATAATCTTTGGCGAGCATGCAAACAGTGTTGATTTATCAGTGCTTAAACACGGCAACGTTTTAGATATAACTTCTGCTAAATATCTTAAAGAACAAGGTGTGGACGTTGGTATTGAGAGCGTAGAGATGACCGTTCCTGAAAAGTGTGGATATTTAGAGTATTTTATTGAAAAGGACGATATCACTTGTATTCACGAGATAATGCACGAAATAGGTAAACTAACTTTATCTAAAGGCGCAAAGGTGCTTAGTGAATTTACTATCGGTAAAGAAAAGTTTATTGCATCATATATTTATGAAAACGCTAACGGCGAAAGATTTTTAGTATATAACTTTGATATTGAAAAAGAAGTGGAATCTGTTGGTTTGATTAGAAACTATTATCGCCAAGAACAATTGATAAAGTTAGTAGAATGGCTTAACGGCAAAAAACTTGATGCTATTTGCGTTAGAAATCCAGACCTTTATATA
>JAZOLT010000006.1:0-141060 GCA_045653205.1 Christensenellaceae bacterium
CAATGATACCTAGTGATGAAAAAGAAATTTTATATAAACAAATAAAAGATTTTAATTGTAAATAAGGGGATAAAATGCCAAAAAAACAATTTGTAAACAATAATTATTTAGAATACGTTAAAGGAATATCACCAAAAACCAATGAAAAACGTTCACTTTTTAGAGCGTTTATTGTTGGTGGTTTTATTTGTTGTATTGGGCAAGGTTTTAGATACGCATTAGAGGCTATTTTTCATATTCAGGGGGATGAACTTGCCGCATACGTTTCCTTAATAATGATATTTTTAGCATCATTTTTAACAGGGCTTGGAGTTTATGATAGAATTGGTAAATTTGCAGGTGGTGGTTCAATAGTGCCTATAACTGGTTTTGCAAATTCTGTGGTTTCGCCTGCAATTGAATTTAAAACTGAAGGTTATATTTATGGAACTGCTGCAAAAATGTTTGTTGTAGCAGGTCCAATTATCGTTTTTGGAATTGCTTCTAGCGTTTTAGTTGGTTTGTTATATTTTATAGGATATAGGATATTTTAATGAAAAGACACATTGTATTTAATAATCAACCAAAAATTATTGCAACTTCATCTATTGCCGGACCAAAGGAATGGAATGGATGTATAAAAGACTATATACAAATTAAGCTTGACAATGATACATTGGATGAGAAAACGTTTGAGAAAGCTGAAAGCAGAATGATGTTTTCAGTAATTAAAAGCGCTATAGAAAACTCAAAAATACCCGAAAAAAACATTGATGCAATTATTGCTGGAGATTTACTAAATCAAATTGTAGCCTCAACTTTTGCTGCTAGAAACTTTAAGTCTGGCTATTTAGGAATTTATAATGCGTGTGCAACCTTTACAGAGGGAATGATTATTGCTAGCTCATTCGTTGATAGTGGGCATTTAGAGAACGTTGTTTGTGCAACTACTAGCCATTTTTCCTCGGCTGAGCGTCAATATCGATACCCTTTAGAGTTAGGCTCTACAAGACCGCCCCAAGCACAATGGACAGTTACTGGTGGTGGTGCAAGTATTTTATCGCTAAAAGGCTCAGGCCCAAGAATAATAAGTGCCACCATTGGAAAAATTATCGATTTTGGGGTTACAGACGCAAATAATATGGGCGCTGCAATGGCACCTGCAGCTGCTGATACAATTTTTACCCATTTAAAAGAGAGTAAAACAACTGCTCAAGATTATGATTTGATTATCACTGGGGATTTAGGGGCTTTAGGCTCAAGAATAGTAAAGGATTTAGTTTGGGAGAAGGGCTATGATATAAGCCAAAAACACGTTGATTGTGGAGAGCTTATTTATAATATTTGTGAAGAGGAATATCAAGGTGGAAGTGGTGCAGGCTGTTCTTCTCTAGTATTTAATTCATATTTTTATAGTAAATTAAAGGATAAAAAATTAAAAAGAATATTGTTGGTTGCAACCGGGGCGTTGCTTTCTACCTTGACAACACAACAAGGCGAAAGTATACCAGGTATAGCACACGCAATTGTGGTGGAGAGTTAATATGATTACAAAATATTTATTGTTATATCTTAAAGTATTTGCTGTAGGTGGTGCAATTTGCACAATTGCACAATTATTAATAAATTATACAAAAATAACGGCAGGAAAAATTTTAGTTGCGTTTTTACTTGGCGGTGTTGTTCTTCAAGCAGTTGGTGTTTATGAGTATATAGTAAAATTTGCTGAATGTGGAGCAACAGTTCCAATATCAGGTTTTGGATATTTGCTTGCAAAAGGCTCTATGGACGGGGCAAAAAAAGGATTGTTTGATGCTATAACAGGGGGAACTGTTGCAGCTGCAATGGGAATTACTGCAGCTATAGTATTTGGTTATGTATTTTCTTTAATATTTAAATCTAAGTCTAAAAAGAACTAATCTTGAATATTTTATAATATGATAGAATGTTCAAGCGAATATATTTATAAAAAACATAAAAACCGTAAAAAAATTAAAAAACGGTTTTTTATTTTTACAATATTATTTTGTATAATTTTATCTATGTCTTTTTATTACAACAGGGTGGTTATGAAGCAGGTTATAGCAGTTTGTGGCGACACTGTTTACGCATATTCTACGCAATCAGTAAATAAGGCTATATCATATACTTTAGTCAGCGTGAAATATAATGATTTAATTATTGTGGAAAAGAATGATTTGGGTGATATAACTATGATTACAACAAACTCTATACTAATAAACAATATCACTAGAGAAACAATAGCTAAAATTAATGTAATTATGTCAGACATAATATCAAAAGGAATACCTATTCCTATATTAACTTTTACAGGAATTCCTATTGTTTCAGGTTATGGCAAAACTATAAATTACAAAAGTGTAACAATAAGTAGCGTTGAGGGCTTTTTTAGAAGCGAATTTAAATCTGTAGGAATAAATCAAACACTACACTCAATTTATTTAGATATAACTTCTAGCGTTTTTATAGATTTTCCACTTAATAGGATTGAAAAAAAGTGTTCTACTCCAATATTGATATGTGAAGCTGTTTTAGTTGGAAAAGTGCCAGATACATATCTAAATGGTAACTTATTTAAATGATAATTTAATATTGATAGAATATGCCTTAAAAAAGTTGACAAAATGCTTTTTTTTATATAATATAATTATATAAATAAAGGCAATGATAAAGACAGGCGAGATGTATTTCGTTTTATAGAGAGAAAGTTCTAGGCTGAAAAACTTTTATTCGATTATTTCGTATTCACTTTGGAGCTGTGTGCTGAAAAAATTAGTAGGCATTACCGGTTAATTCCCGTTACAGAATATAAAGGCCCTTATTATTAGGGTGAAATTAGGTGGTACAGCGAATTTAGTCGCCCTATGTTTAGGGCGACTTTTTTTATAACAGGAGGAATTATGCAAGAAAAGTTTAATCAAATTAAATCAAAAGCAAATATTGATTGTTTAAATTCTAAATCTCTTAGAGAGTTAAACGAAATAAAAAGTCAATATTTAGGCAAGAATGGTGAAATTACAGCACTACTTAAGGGTATGAAAGATATCGCACCAGAAAAACGTGCTGAATTTGGCAAGCTTATAAACGACTTAAAAGTTGAGGTCGCCGAAATTTTTAACAAAAGGGAAGAAGTATTAAAAAATGCAGAGCTTTTAGAAAAATTTGAAAAAGAGGCTGTTGACGTTACCTTGCCTGGAAAAGCAATGCAATATGGTAGTATTCACCCCTTAAATATTGTAAAAAATAAGATACTAGATGCTTTTATGGGTATGGGATTTGAAGTTTTTGAAGGACCTGAAATCGATACCGATTATTACTGCTTTCAAGCATTAAACATACCAAAAGACCATCCAGCACGTGATATGCAGGATACCTTTTATATAACTGATAACGTTTTGCTTAGACCACACACTTCTCCAGGTCAGGTTAGAACTATGGAGAAAAAGAATCCTCCTATTAAAATTTTAAGCCCCGGTAGAGTGTATCGTGCTGATGACGACGCATCACATTCACCAATGTTCCATCAAATTGAAGGATTGGTTGTTGATAAGGGTGTTTCACTATGCGACCTTAAAGGCTTGCTAGATGAATTTGTGAAGATTATGTTTGATAGCGATACCAAAACTCGTTTCAGACCCTCATATTTCCCATTTACCGAGCCTAGTGTAGAGGTTGACGTTACGTGTTGTAAATGTCACGGCAAGGGTTGTAGCTTGTGTAAAGGCACTGGCTGGATTGAAATTCTTGGCGCAGGCGTTGTTAATAAAAAGGTTTTAGAAATGAGTGGTATAAATTCTGATGAATATTCTGGATTAGCGTTTGGTTTAGGAATTGAAAGAATTACAATGATTAAATACGGAATATCAGATATTAGAACCTTGTTTGAAAACGACGTTCGTTTCTTAAAACAATTTAACAGGAGGTAATTATGAAAGCACCACTTTCTTGGCTAAAAGAATACGTAGATATAGATTGCTCAGCTTCAGAATTAGAACAAAAGCTCTTTTCATGTGGTTTTGAGGTTGAAGGCGTTGAGTATTTTGGCGAAAAAATTAATAAAATTGTTACTTGTAAAATACTTTCAATTGAAAAGCACCTAAACGCAGATAAATTATCTGTTACTCAAGTTGATGCTGGAAAATATGGCAAGCTTCAAATAATAACTGCAGCAACTAATATTTTTGTTGGGGCAGTAGTTCCCGTTGCTGTGGATGGAGCAACACTTTCGAATGGACAAACTATAAATAACGGTGAGCTTAGGGGTTTGCCGTCGTTTGGAATGTTTTGTAGTGGGGAAGAATTAGGTATAAACGACGATTGGTATGAAGGTGCATCGGTAAATGGAATTTTAATCTTAGACAAGGATTATCCTTTAGGAGAAGAGGTTAAGGACTTATTAGAGATTTCAGACACAATTTTTGATATAAATATTACAGCAAATAGACCCGATTGCCAGTCAATACTAGGAATTGCTAGAGAGGTTGCGGCAGTTTTAGGTAAAAAATTAAAAATGCCAGCGCTTTCTTATAATTGTGACAACAGTGTGTCAACTATAAATACTGTAAATGTTTCTGTAAATGCCAATGACCTTTGTCCTAGATATGTTTCTCATTTAGTAAAGGATATTAAAATTTCTCAATCTCCACTATGGTTAAAGAGAAGACTTTTCCTTATGGGAATAAGGTCAATTAGCAACATTGTTGACATTACAAACTATGTTTTATTAGAAATTGGTCAACCTATGCACGCCTTTGACCTTAAGGATATAATTGGAGAAAAAATAATTGTTCGTAGGGCAAATGATGGCGAAAAAATTGTAACGCTTGATGAAAAAGAATTTGTTTTAAGCACTGATAATCTTGTAATTTGTGATGGTATAAAGCCAGTTGCGCTTGCAGGTGTTATGGGTGGATTAAATAGTGAAATTAAGGCTGATACAAAAGACGTTTTATTTGAATCAGCAACTTTTAAGAGAGATAACGTTAGAAAAACTTCTAAACAATTAGGTCAGCGTAGCGATTCATCAGCTAGATTTGAAAAAGGTGTTGATTTCTTCTCGGTTGAAACTGGTATGAAACGTGCCTTAAATTTAATTGATAAGTTAGGCTGTGGAAAAATCGCTTGCGATAATTATGACATTTATCTAGACAAAATTGAAAACAAGGTAATTAATACTACAATCTCAAAGGTGAACGCTGTTTTAGGCATAGACGTTCCTGCAGGTGTCATTAAAGACATACTAGAAAGATTAACTTTTGGTGTAGAAATTGACGGCGATAATTTATCAGTAACCGTTCCACTTTATAGGGAGGATATGGAAAGTTATCCCGATATTGCAGAAGAGATTATAAGAGAATATGGATATTCACATATTGAGCCATCATTACTTAAGACTTCAAGAATAACTAATGGTGGACTTAACGACGAGCAAAAAAAGTTAAACGAATGTAAAAACCTATTAGTTTCATATGGATTTAACGAAATGATTAGCTATTCATTCGTTTCTGAAAAAGATTATGATTTATTCTCTATTGATAAAGCATTGCCTCAACATAATTTTGTTAAAATTATCAATCCATTGAGCGAAGACGTTGCAATTATGAGAACAACGTTGCTTCCATCAGTTGTAAAGGCTTGCGCTTACAATATTAACAGACAAAATTTAGAGGGCAGGTTGTTTGAGCTTGCAAAAACTTATACTGTAGATACTTCAAATAAGGAATACTCAGTAGATAAAAACATGTTATGTTTTGCAACCTTTGGTGAGAACGAAGACTTCTTTACAATTAAAGGAGTTGTTGAAGGGATATTAAATAATTTCTGTTATGGAAAGACAACTACTTACGTTCGCTCAAACCTTAAGTTTATGCACCCAACACGTTCTGCAGATATTATTGTTGACGGCGTTAAGATTGGTTATTTTGGCCAAATGTCGCCCATCGTTTTACAAAAGATTGGAGTAGACAAGCCCTTAAATGTAGCTGAGATTGATTATGATGCTTTAAAAGGTTTATTCACTGATAAAATAATGTTTGAAGCTATTTCTAAATTCCCATCGGTAGAACGTGATATAGCACTTATTGTTGACAAAAACGTTGAGTGCCAAAGTATTATAAATGCTATTAAAAGAACTAATTATCCATATTTAAAAGACGTTTCACTTTTTGATATTTATCAGGGTGACCAAATAGAACAAGGCAAAAAGAGTATGGCGTTTAATTTATTGTTTGTTTCAACTGAAAGAACGCTAAACGTTGAAGAGATTGACCAAGCAATGAATAGCATTTTATTGGCGTTAGAAAAAGAGGTAAATGCAAAATTAAGATAATATGATTTCTAAAAAAACAATATCAGCATTAGAATTTAATAAAGTTTTATTTAACCTTTCGGGTTATGCTGTTCTAGACAAAACTAAAACAGTTTTGCAAGAGCTTAACCCGAGTGGTATTTTACTCGATGCTGAAAAATTGTTAAACACAACCGAAGAAGCTTATAATTTACTTTTTAGGCACAGCGTTGGGGGATTATTTTACTTTTCTGACGTAGAAGATGAGCTGAAGCGTGCTGACTTAGGTGGAACGCTATCAATTGCTGAAATATTAAGAATTGGTGCAGTTTTAAAAAGCAGTAGAATTGCAAGAACTTCCATTCTTTCAGTTAATGATGAAAAAATATCGTATCTAAAAGATTTAGCTTTAAGATTATATATAGATGCAGATTTTGAAAAGGAGGTTTCTGATAAAATAGTTTCAGAGGATGAAATTAGCGATAACGCTAGTGCAAAACTTTACTCAATAAGAAAATCAATCAGAAACATAAACGCAAAAATTAGGCAACAGCTAGCATCTTATATGCGAGGTAGTCTTGGAAAATATGCTCAAGATAACGTAGTAACAATTAGACAAGATAGATACGTTGTTCCAATAAAAAGCGAATATCGTAGCTTTGTAAAGGGATTTGTTCACGACCAATCGTCAACAGGCTCAACAGTATTTATTGAGCCTGAGCAGATAATGGAACTTAATAACGAGCTTAAAAAGGCGATGTTTGATGAGGCTGAAGAAATTAGAAAGATTTTATTTGAATTATCTCAAAAAATTTCTTCCATGTCTGATTTTATTAGATATAACGCTGAAAATTTAGTAGAATTAGATGGTTTTTATGCTCGTGCAGAGTATGCTTTCAAAAACAAATGCTCTAAGCCACGCTTAAACGATAAAGGGGTGATGAGCATTAAGCGAGGCAGACACCCCTTGATTGATAAAAATAGGGTTGTTCCGATTGATATTGCTTTTGGAAAAGAATTTAACTTTTTGCTTATCTCTGGACCGAATACAGGTGGAAAAACGGTTACATTAAAGTTATCTGGGCTGTTTAGTTTAATGGCAATGTGTGGAATGTATATTCCAGCCGATGATGATTGCGAGATATCTGTTTTTACAAATATTTTCTGTGATATAGGCGATGAACAAAGCATTGAACAAAGCCTATCAACTTTTTCTTCTCACATAACAAATATAATAAAAATAATAAATGAAAACGACAGGAAATCTCTTGTTTTACTTGATGAATTAGGAGCAGGCACTGACCCAGAAGAAGGCAGTGCATTAGCTTTAGCAATTATAAACGAGCTATTGAAAACAAACTGCTTTGGAATTATTACTACCCATTATTCTAAGTTAAAGGCGTATGCAATGGATAATCCAAAGATTCAAAATGCCGCTATGGAATTTGATTCGTTAACGTTAATGCCCTTATATAAGCTTAATATTGGAATACCAGGTAGCTCAAATGCTTTAGATATTGCCAAAACCCTAGGACTAAAAAAAGAAATTATTGACGACGCACTTAATAATATGTCTGTTGATAAAATTGAGTTTGAAAAGGTGTTAAAAAAAGCTGAGGATAGCAGAAGAGATGCGGAGCGTTTAATTGAAGAATATAAAGAAATGCTAGCAAAAAAACAGCAAGAAATTGACGTTATTGAAGGCGAAAAGAAAAAAATTATTCAAGAAAGGGAGCGAATTTATCAAAACGCAAGGCAAGAAACCAAACGAATTGTTGCTGATAAGCTTGCTGAAGCTGAAGAAATTATAGATGAATTAAAGCAAATATTAAAAAAGACTAATCTTGAAAGTAAACAAATTTTTAAAGCTGGTGAACTCAGAAATAGGCTACAAAACAGTAGATATTTACAGCAAGAAGTTGAACATCCATTCGAGCTTAAAAAAGCCTCACTAAACGATTTGAAGCCAAACTACAAGGTTTACGTTAAAAGCATCGGCTCGTATGCAAAGTTTATATCCTTAAAGAATAACAAAAAGGAAGCTGAGGTTTTAATTGGAGATATCAAAACAGTTGTAAAAATTAGTGACCTATATAATTCTGAAAAAGAAGTGAAAGATGAAGAAAAGATTAGAGTAAATAGAGATTCAAAATTTGACCTTCCAAAAACCGAAATTAACGTTATTGGAAAAGATTCTGTTGAAGCAATGATAGAGGTAGAAAATTTTATTGACCAAGCTGTTATAAACGGTTTAGAAGAGATTAAAATTATTCACGGTGTGGGACAGGGAATTTTGTTAAAAACAATCCGTCAGCACCTAAAAACCCACGCAAGAGTTTCTGAATATAGAAGAGGAAACTATGGCGAAGGAGAAAATGGAGTTACAATTGTAAAATTAAAATAACATGAGAGAAGTTTTTTACGAAGAGTCATCAGTAAAAATTAAATCTAAACTAGATAGGCTTAAATACTATTTATCTATGGCAATATCAATTGCCTTGTTTTTCTTTGCATTCATTTGGTTTGTGGCAAACGTTTTTGAAATAAATTTTTCGGCTAGTAACATTATTAAAACTATCTTGTTTATTTTCTTGCCACCGATTTTAGCTGTAGTTTCTGGAATATTTTTAATTAAACTTGCTTCTAATATAGGCATTGATTATGATTATACCTTTATAAGTGGCACAATAAGGGTAGCTAAGGTTATTATGGATTCTAAAAGAGTGCCAATTATATCCTTTGAAACATCAGATATTGAGGTGATAGGCAAAACCAACAGTCAAACTTATAAAAAATATGCTTCTATTACTGCTATTAAAATTCAAGAATTAACAGCAAAAGCCATAGCCGATGATAATAAGACGTTTTTTTATATAATTATCAACCACGAGGGTGAGAAAAAATTATTAATTTTTGAATGCACTGATACATTTATTAAAACTATTTTAAATTACGCAAACAAACGACTTTTAGAAGAGGACTTTAACAAATGATATACTTTGATAATGCTGCAACAACTAAACCAGACGGCGAGGCAATAGAATTTGCTAAGGTCTATAATGAAGATAAATTTTTTAATCCATCTGCACTTTATATTCCAGGTATAAATGCTAAAAACGATATTGAAACTGCAAAAAAGAATATTCTAAAAAATATATGCGATGTTGGTTTTGATATAATTTTCACTTCTTGTGGAACAGAAAGCGACAACACGGCTGTTTTTTCTGGTGTTAGACACGGTTATTCAGTTACAACTAAATCTGAACACGCAGCTATATATAATTCTTTTTTAGCTCTAAAACAAAGAGGCGGTAAGGTTGAATTTATAGACGTTGATAAATGCGGTGCAGTTAATGAAGATGCGTTATACGATTTTGTTAAAAAAAATAAAACAGACTTTGTATCAATAATGCACGTAAATAACGAAACTGGTGCTATAAACGACGTAAATAAGATTTCCAAAGAGCTTAAAAAGATAAACCCTAGTATAATTTTTCATTCTGACGGCGTTCAAGCTTTTGGAAAAATTCCATTTAGATTATCTTCCAGCATTGATTTTTATTCAGTTAGTGCTCATAAAATAAACGGTTTAAAAGGCGTTGGTGCTTTAATTAAAAGAAAAAATACAAACCTTTCACCTTATTTAATAGGTGGTGGTCAAGAGGGAAACTATAGAAGTGGCACGGAAAACGTTTTTGGTATTAAAGTGTTTGAGTATGTCACTGAAAAACATAATAAGAATTTAGAACAAAATTATTCACACGTTTCAACGCTAAACACTATTGTAAAAAACGGCATTAACTCAAATCTATTTACAATAATATCTTCCGAGCAAGCTAGTCCATATATATTAAGTATATCGGCAATAGGGCTTAAGGGGGAAATAATAACTCATTTATTAGAAAATGACGGCATTTACGTTGGAAACGGCTCTGCTTGTTCATCAAAGAATCCCCATAGTAGAGTTATTAAAGAATGTGGTTACAATGGGAAGATTTTAGACGGGGTTATAAGAATTAGTTTCTCTAACGAAAATACTATTGATGAAACTAATAAATTAATAGAAAGATTAAACTATCACGCAAACAAATTAAAAGGAATAATGAGATGAAAGATGCTATTATAATCAGATATTGTGAAATTCACCTAAAAGGTAAAAATAGAAGCTACTTTGAAAAAATGTTAATAGAAAACATCGAGAATTCGTTAAAAGATATAAAACACGAATTTAAGGTGATGCATAGCAGATATTTAGTAGAAAATTTTGCTGAAAATGATTTTGGTTTGATTTGCGAGAAATTAACAAAAATTCCCGGCATTCATACCTTTAGCAGAGCAAAAGTTATTAATAATGATATAAATGAGATTATTGACTGTTCAATACTATTATGTAAAAATAGAGAAGGAACTTTTAAGATTGAAACAAACAGGGCAGACAAAACTTTTACGCCAAATTCTGTTGAAACCTCAGCTCTATTAGGCGGAAAAGTTTTAGAATCTAATAAAAAACTAACGGTTTCGGTGAAAAATCCTGATTTTGTATTATACGTTGACATTCGTGAGGACGGCAAAACATTTATTTATACCGAAGTATGCCACGGACTTAGTGGAATGCCTGTTGGTTCGGCTGGTAGGGGTATGCTTTTGATTTCTGGTGGAATAGATAGCCCAGTTGCAGGATACATGACTGCAAAAAGAGGAATGAAGCTAGATTGCATACATTTTCATAGCTTCCCCTACACAGGTGAAGCTGCAAAGCAAAAGGTAATTAAGCTTGCATCCAAAATTGCCGAATATAATGGAGGAATAAATTTATACGTTATTTCCTTTACACATATTCAAGAGGCTATTCATGAAAAATGCCCCGAAGAATTTATGATTACGCTTATGCGTAGATTTATGATGAGAATATCAGAGCGTTTAGCTATTAAGCTTGGTGGACAAGCATTAGTAACTGGCGAAAGCTTAGGGCAGGTTGCAAGTCAAACAATAGAAAGTATGACGTCTTCTAACTCAGTTGTTTCTATGCCTGTTATTAGACCCTTAATTTGTTTTGATAAAATTGACATTATAGATATTTCACGCAAAATTGATACTTATGAAACGTCAATATTGCCATACGAAGATTGTTGCACAGTATTCTTGCCAAAATTCCCTGTAATAAAGCCTAATATGGAGAAGGTATTAAAGGCTGAAAGCAAATTAGACGTTGAAGCTCTAATTGAAAAGGCGTTCGAAAACGTAGAAAAAATTGAATTATAATTTATTCAAACAAAATCTCGTTTTCCCACCAAAATTCATTGCCGACTATTTCAGTCGGCATTTTTATTTTATTTAAATAAATTTCTTTACCATAAATTATTTCATCTCCCATCTTAAAATAGGGAAGCACTATATATTGATAACTTCTCCCACTTTCAAGGTTATTGTCAATAAATAAATTACTTGAATTAAATGTATCATATAGCATAATTTTTTTATTGTTTTCGAGTCTAAATATCAACGCATCAACATATTGTGTCAGACATAATCGTATACCGATTGATTTGTTGCTTACAATGGTTTCTATCTTTTCAATATTAGGGCTTGAAAATTGAGTAGACCTTGATTTTGGAAGATTAGATTTTTTAAATAATTCTTTTTTTATAAGTCTTTCTGGAGTGTTTTTATCAGCTAATAATATAACACCCTCATTATCATAAGATAGTTTGTCTATATTTTCTTCTGTAACCGATTTTGGCATCTTAAACTTTAATTCATTATTATTCTTAAAATACTCGTTCCAAATTAGCGATGAAACAGAAGTGGGATTAGAACCACCTGTAACATTATTATCTAGATAAGAATTGTCTTTTGCAGTAAATCTAATGCCTATTAGAAATTCTGGATTATAACTAATGCAGTATGCGTCAGTATTCGCTTTACTGTTTCCCACAGTTCCAGTTTTTGCGCATAAAAATTTATTTAAATAGTTTAATTTTTTTGCTGTTCCAGATTTTACAGTTTCGTTTAATATATCGTTCATAATATAAACAGTATCTTCACCATAAATTTTGTTTTCATTGGATTTTTCTTGATAGATTTTTTTTCCATGAGGGGATATAATTTGCTTTATACAAGAGGGTTTTTTATAATATCCGTCGTTTAAAAATACCGAGTAGGCTGAAGCTATTTGTCTTAAAGAGGCACCTTTGTAGGTTGCGCCTAAAGCAACGCTTAAATTGTTATCCTCATCACTAATTTTTATATCTGTCTTTTTCACGTAGGATAACGCTTTTTCAACTCCCACGTTATTTAGTATTTTTGCAGAGCATACGTTTAAGCTTTTTGCTAAGGAATGCTTAAATGAAACCTTTCCATAATAAACGTTGCCAAAATTAGATGGGGAATAGCCGTTAAAGTCTGTTTTTTCATCATCTATAATAGAACAAGAATTGTAAACGTTCTCCTCAATTGCAGGCGCATAAACAGCGATAGGCTTTAGGATAGAACCTAGTTGGCGATTACCGTCTGGACATGTTGAAAAATAAGAGATAATTTTATTATCAGAAGAAAACATTATCGCACTTTTTTCGCAATCATATTTATCAGAAGATAGTGAGTCAGCAAGTAGTTGCTGATAACTTTCATTATAGTAGGTATAAACTGAACAATTGTTTAAAGAATATGGAATTTTTTCTTGTATTAAATCTAGTTCCTCTCTTATCAAATTAAAATAATCATATTTACCGTTATAATGTCCATTGTAGCTAGATAAAATCACTTCTTTCTCTTTTTTAAATGTGTTATTGTCTATATAATTTTGTTCTAACATCTTATTTAGAACGATGTTTTTTCTATTGTTTGCCTTATCTTCATGCTTAGTTAATGAATAGGTAGAAGGGGCGTTTATCATTCCAGCTAAACAAGCGCCCTCTGAAATACTTAAATCTTCTACCTTCTTGTTAAAATAAAACTTTGAAGCACTGCTAATGCCATAGCAACCCTCACCAAAGTAGATTGTATTTAAATAACATGTTAAAATATCATCTTTTTCTAGCACTTTTTCTAACCTAATAGCAAGTTTCATTTCTGCAAATTTTCTAAGTAAGGTTTTGTCTGAATAAAGATGAGTATTTTTAATAAGTTGTTGTGTAATTGTTGAAGCTCCCTCCTTAAACGAAAAGCTTTTTATATTATTAAAAGTAGCTCTTATTAAACCCTTAAAGTCAATTCCATTATGTGAATAAAATCTTTTATCTTCAATAGCAACAAATGCATTTTTTACGTGGTTGGGAATAGCATTGTTTTCAACAATTTCCTTTCCTAAAGCTAAAGTTTGCACCTTTAAATTATTTTGGTCATATATATAGATTTTATTATCTGGATTTACAAGCTTATTTTTATCTAATTTGTATCCTCTTGAAGCAATGCAAAAGCCTAAAAAAACGGCAATGATTAAAGTTTGAACAGCCAAAATAATAATAAAGGTTATTTTTAAGGACTTCTTCATACCAAATTAGTATAAATATTCAAAATGTATTTATACAAATTATTTAGTTTAAAATTGACAAAAAAGACTAAATAGTTTATCATATAAACTATGGATAATTTAAAGAAATATTATATAAACACATACGGCTGTCAAATGAATGTTCACGAATCAGAAAAGCTTGCAGGAATACTAAGCAATCTAGGTTATCTTCCTGCAGACAAAGAAAGTGAAGCTGACGTTATAGTTTTTAACACGTGTTGCATTAGAGAAAATGCAGAAGATAGGGCAGAGGGCAATATTGGTGCGTTAAAATCGCTTAAAAAGAGCAAAAAAGACGTAATAATTGCAGTTGGTGGTTGTATGACGCAACAAAATGGCTTTGCTGAAAAACTAAAAGCCAAGTTCCCTTTTATTGATATTATTTTCGGCACACATAATCTTGAAGATTTTGAAGGACTTTTGAACAAAAAATTATCTCAAAAGAAAAGAGTTGTTGAAGTTTTAGAGAAAGAACAAGCTATAAAAGAAGGTGTTTATAAATATAGAACAAGCTTTCCTAATGCGTGGGTCAACGTTATGTATGGGTGCAATAATTTTTGCACTTATTGTATAGTTCCTTACGTTAGAGGTAGAGAGCGTAGCAGAAAATCTGAGGATATTGTTAACGAATGCAAGGAATTGATTAAGCAAGGCTATAAAGAGATTACTTTGCTTGGCCAAAACGTAAACGCTTACGGAAATGACCTAGAAGGTGAAAGTTTTGCAAAGCTTATAGAAAAAATTAGTAAAATTGAGGGCGAATTTAGACTTAGCTTTATGACAAATCATCCCAAAGATTTTAATGAAGACCTCATAAAAGCCATTGCAAATAGCGATAAAACAAGCAAGGTTTTCCATTTGCCCGTTCAAGCTGGCTCAAATAGAATATTAAAACTAATGAATCGTCACTATACTCGTGAGGAATATTTAAGCAAGGTTGATTGCTTAAGGAAATATATCCCAGATGCTTGTATAACAACAGATATTATGGTAGGCTTCCCTGGTGAAACTGAGGAAGATTTCTTAGATACCTTAGACCTTGTTGAAAAGATTAAATATTCTGGTGCATTTACATTTATTTATTCAAAGAGAGAGGGAACACCTTCGGCTAGAATGGAAGAACAAGTTCCGGAGCAAGTGTCAAGGGATAGAATTACAAGGCTAATAAAAGCACAAAACGATATTTCACAAAAGTTATCTGACAAATACCTAAATTTAACAATCGAAATTTTATGCGAAGATTACGACTGTAAAAAAGATATGTATATGGGCAGAGATAACTATGGAAGAATGGCGTATTTTAATGGCACTAAAGAGCTGATTGGCAAATTTATAAAAGTTAAGATAAATAAAGTTAATGGCGTTTCATTGTTTGGTGAGATAGCAAACTAAAGGGGTAAATTATGGCATTATCTAAAATGATGCAACATTATTTTGAAGTTAAACAAAAACATCCTGATTGCATAGTTTTTTACAGGCTAGGCGATTTTTACGAGATGTTTTTTGATGATGCAGTAAAAGCCTCTCAGTTATTAGACTTAACACTTACAGGTAGAGATTGCGGGCTTGAAGAAAGAGCACCTATGTGTGGAATTCCATTTCACGCAAGCGAAACATATATTGCAAAACTTGTTTCTTTAGGGGAAAAAGTTGCCATTTGTGAACAGCTTTCTGAGCCAAACAAAAAGGAACTAGTTAAAAGAGACGTTGTTAGAATTATAACTGCCGGAACACTTACTGACGACCAAAATATTGATGCAAAAACAAATAATTTTTTATGTAGTGTTTACTTAGGCGACTCTGTTGCTTCATTCTCTTGGGTAGATATAACTACGGGAGAATTTTTTGCAAGCAAAATAAATGGGAATAACCAAGACGTTTTAGCTGAGCTTAGTGACCAATTAGTTAAAATATCTCCAGCACAAATCATCAGCAATAATAAGGCAAAATCTATTTTTATTCAATCACCTTTAGTAGAAATGGGGATTTTACCTAGATTTGAAGCTTTTATTGATAGTGAATTTGACGTTATAAACGCATCAGACACTATAAAAAAACAGTTAAACGTTTTATCTTTATCACACTTAAATATTCAGGAAGACGATGCTATAATTTGTTCAGCTGGTGCACTAATATCTTATTTAAAACTAACTCAAAAACACTCTCTCATAAACATCAACTCTATCGCTATAAAAAATTCTAGTGAATCGATGATGCTTGATACTAATACTATTAGAAATCTTGAGTTAATAAAAACGATTAGAGATAATAAAAAGTATGGCACTCTATTATGGCTTTTGGATAAAACAAAAACAAGTATGGGAGCTAGGCTTTTAAATTCTTGGATTTTATCGCCTCTTAATTCAGCCGAAGCAATACGCTATCGTTTAGAAGGAGTTAAGCATTTTTACAACGATACCGTTACAAGAAAAATCTTAATAGACTTTTTACAAGGCTTTAGAGATATTAGCAGAATTTCTGGTAAAATTTCTAACAATAATTTACTTGCAGTGGATTGCTTAAACTTATC
This sequence comes from Christensenellaceae bacterium, assembly GCA_045653205.1. Taxonomy (GTDB): domain Bacteria; phylum Bacillota; class Clostridia; order Christensenellales; family Borkfalkiaceae; genus UBA1259. The sequence continues at coordinate 16,330 of JAZOLT010000006.1, forward strand.
TAAATCTCTCTCTGTTATTCCACAAATTAAATTTACATTATCTGGTATTAACTGTGAAGTGATTAATGATATAAATTTAGCTTTAAAAGATTTTTCAGAGCTATGCTTGTTATTAGACAATGCAATTAGCAATAAATCTAATGAATTAGATGGCGAATTTATTAAATTTGGTTACAACAAAGAGCTTGACGAATTAAGAGATTTTTCTAAAAATGGCAAAACAAAGATTGCTAAAATTGAAAATGAAGAAAGAGAAAGAACAGGCATTAAAAACTTAAAGATTGGATACAATAGAGTTTTTGGATATTATATTGAAATAACTAACTCATATAAAGATAGAGTGCCTTATCATTATATTCGTAAACAAACTCTTGCAAATGCTGAAAGATACGTAACAGAAGAATTAAAGGCTGTTGAAGAAAACATCTTATCAAGCGAAGAAAAGGCATTAAAGCTAGAACAAAAATTGTTTAGCGAAATAAAAGATATATTAAAAACTCAAATAGACAGCTTAAAACAAACTTCTGAAGCAATTGCAAAATTAGATGTGTTATTGTCGTTTGCAACAGTTGCAAGAATGAATAAATACGTTGAACCATCAATTGTTAATTCAGGTGAAAGCCTTGAAATTACCGATGGAAGGCACCCGGTTGTTGAAGCAACATCAAAAAATGATTTTATACCTAACGATACCTTGCTTAACAATAATTCAGACAGAATGATTATTGTAACTGGTCCAAATATGGCTGGAAAAAGCACATTCATGCGTCAAGTGGCTATAATTACGTTAATGGCCCACATCGGTTCCTTCGTTCCGTGTAATAGTGCAAAAATACCTATTACTGATAAAATTTTTACTAGAATAGGTGCAAGTGACAGTTTAACAACCGACCAAAGCACGTTTATGGTTGAAATGTCAGAAACTGCATATATTCTTAAAAACGCTACTATTAACAGCTTGATAATTCTTGATGAAATTGGTAGAGGAACAAGCACATTCGATGGCTTAAGCATAGCTTGGTCTGTAGTTGAATACATTGTAAAAAATATAAAAGCAAAAACTCTTTTTGCAACACATTATCACGAACTTACAGAGCTTGAGGGAGTTTTAGATGGTGTAAAAAATTACAAGGTAATTGTTAAAGAACTAAACGATAAAATTATCTTCTTAAGAAAAATTTTACGTGGAGGAGCTAACAAGAGCTTTGGTATTGAGGTTGCTGAACTTGCAGGGGTGGACAAAGAAGTTACTAAGAGAGCAAAAGAAATATTAAAAAGACTTGAAAGTGCTGACGTTACGAGAAACAAGGACGTAGATTGTTCTGATTTAACGCCAAAACTCAACGAGTCGGAGACTGAAAGAATTATAAAAGAGCTAGATTTAAACAATATTTCACCAATGCAAGCCTTTATAATCCTATCTGATTTATATGAAAAAGTAACTAAGGAATAATATGGGAAAAATTAACCTTTTAAGCAGTAAAATTTACAATAGAATTGCAGCGGGTGAAGTTGTAGAACGTCCTGCATCGGTTGTAAAAGAGCTGATAGAAAATTCAATAGATGCTGGCTCAAAAAACATCACCATTGAAATACAAAATGGTGGTATTTCAAGCATAAAAATCATAGATGACGGCTCTGGAATAGAGCGTGATGATTTAAGAAATGCAATAATGCCACACGCCACGAGTAAAATATCTAAAATTGATGACTTGTACAATATTCAAACACTTGGTTTTAGAGGGGAGGCATTATCTAGCATTGCTTCGGTTTCAAAACTATCAATCGCATCTAAACCCAAAGAACAAGAAATAGGCGCATCGATTTATACTGAGGGTGGGGATAACGCAGAAATATGCGATGATTCTATTGCAAAAGGCACTTGCATTATAGTTAAAAATTTATTTTACAACACACCTGCACGTGAGAAATTTTTAAGGTCAGCTAAAACCGAAGAAAACGAAATATCTGCAACAATTGCTAGATTTATACTAGGCAATAGTAATATTGCGTTTAATTATTTTGCTGATTCTAAAAATATTTTACAGTCTTTTGGAGATGGTTTTGAATCAGCCTTTGCTTGTGTTTATGGGGCATCTGTTATAAAGGATTGCTATTATATTAATGCACAGAAAAATGGCATTAATATAAATGGATATGTAGGAAAACCTCATTATTCAAAACCTAATAAAAGCTATCAAATAGTTTTTTTGAACGGAAGATTTGTTCAAAATCAAACTATAAGCTCATCAATCGCAAACGCCTACGCACCATATTTAATGAAAAGACAATATCCTTTTTACGTATTAAATATAACCATGCCCTCTGATTCAATTGATTGCAACGTTCATCCTAATAAAATAGACGTTAGATTTATTAATAATCAAATTATTTATGGGGCATTATATTCTGTTTTAAACAAGGTGTTAGATGGTAATAGAGACGCCTTAAACATTGTTGTAGAATGCAATAATCAACAAAGTAAATCTATTAAAACTCTATCAGAATATGTTACACATAATAACGGTGACGGTGCATTTAGGGAAACGTTTAAGTTCGACACTTTAGTATTTAACGACAGTGGAATAAAAAAGGAAGAAGTGGTTGACGATATTTTTGTACAAAACAAAGCTTATCTACAATCACTTGAACAAACTCCTACTAATAAATATCAACAGCAATCAATTAAAATCGAAAAAGATTTAAAACTTGTTGGACAAGCGCTTAATACTTTTTTAATTTTAGAAGATGGAACTGATTTATATTTAATAGACCAACATGCAGCACACGAGCGAATATTATTCGATAAATTTATGGGGCAAATTGACAAGCGAAGTGTAGAAGTTCAGCCAATGCTTTTGCCATATGTTTTTTCTGTAACACCTGAAGAGGCTGAATTTATATCCTCAAAATCTAACACATTCGAGGAAATCGGGTTATCTATAAACGAATTTGGTGTTAACACGTATAAAATTTCTTCAATACCCATATTTTTGCAAAACGTTGATTTTAGAATTTTTATAAGTGATTTGTTATCAGACCTTAACGCATTGAAAAGCCTAACTTTAACTGGCTTGCTAAAAGAAAAAATAGCCCAAAAAGCTTGTAAATCGGCTGTAAAAGCTGGGGATAAATTGTCAAACGAGAACATTGAATTCTTGTTAGGACTTTTAAAGGGAAATTTAGGACTTAAATGTCCTCACGGCAGACCTGTTGCCGTTAAAATTAGTAGAATGGAAATAGATAAATGGTTCAAAAGAATTGTCTAGATAAGGTTATAGTTGTTTGTGGACCAACTGCATCGGGTAAATCTTCGCTTGCCATTGAGATTGCTAAGCTACTTAATTCAGAAGTTATTTGTGCAGACGCTTTAACCGTATATAGAAACCTTGATATTGGAACTGCAAAAGTAACAGAAGATGAGAAGCAAGGGATTGTTCATCATCTTATTGACGTTGTTGAGCCAAACAAATCTTTTAGTGTTGGAGATTATAAAGACATTGCTACTCCAATTTTAAACGATATTATTAATAGGGGAAAAACCCCTGTAATTTGTGGTGGAACAGGTTTTTATATAAATTCCTTATTGTTTGACTTATCGTATGGAAATTCAATTGCAAATCTAGAAAGCAGAGAAAAGTATTTTAATCTTGCTAAAGAACACGGCAATCAATACGTTTATGATATATTAAAAGATAAAGACCCTGAAAGTGCAAAAAAGCTTCATTTTAACGACCTAAAAAGGGTTGTAAGGGCATTGGAGATATTTGACAGTGGATTTATCAAGTCTGAAATTAAAGATAATCTAACGCCAAAATATCAGGTCTATTGTTATTCATTTGATTTTCCTAGAGAAAAACTTTATGATAGAATAAACGAAAGGGTAGACCAAATGATTGAAAACGGATTGGTTGAAGAGGTTAAAAGCCTAATCAATGCTGGGATAAATAGCGAAAATCAATGTCTACAAGCAATTGGCTACAAGGAAATTTATTCTTATTTAATAGGTCAAATTAATCTTGAGGAAGCAATAGATAAAATAAAACTCAATACAAGGCACTATGCTAAAAGACAAATCACGTTCTTTAAGAAGATGCCAAACATAGAATATTTACAGCCAGAAGACCCAAAAATTCTCGCTAAAAGGATAGTAGAAAAAATATGATAGAACAATCTTTTATTAACAATTCAATTTCAAAACTTCAAAAACAATTTAAGCACATAGAAGAAGTTGCTCTTTATAACCAAGAAAAAGTTTTAAGTGCGTTTAAGCAAAATAGAATAGCATTAAGGCATTTTTATTCATCAACCGGCTATGGTTACGGTGATGAGGGCAGAGATACTCTAAACACGTTGGTTGCTGATATTTATAATTCAGAATCAGCCGTTTGCCTACCTTCTATTGTTTCAGGAACGCACGCACTTTCGCTTTGTTTATATGGTGTATTAAGACCAGGTGACACAATTTTGTCGGTTACAGGAAAACCTTACGATACTTTACTTGACGTTATTTACGGCGAAAATAATGGCTCATTAAAGGATTTTGGAATAAATTTTGAATATATAACATTAAAAAACGATAGAATTGACATAGAATTGGCTATTGAAAATATTAAAAAATTAAAGCCCAAAATGGTTTACGTTCAGCGTTCTAGAGGATATGAATGGAGAGAATCGCTATCAGTTCTAGAAATAAAAAAACTAGTTGATGAAACAAAAAAAATCAACTTTAATGGCTGTGTAATGGTTGATAACTGCTATGGAGAATTTGTTGATACAATTGAACCTACCGATGTTGGTGTAAATCTCATGGCAGGGTCTATGATAAAGAATCCTGGTGGTGGAATAGCGTTAACCGGTGGATATATCGCTGGCGATAAAAAATACGTAGAATTAGTTCAAAATAGAATAACTGCACCATCTATTGGTGGTGAAGTTGGCTCGTATGCTTATGGTTATCAACAAATGTATCAGGGCCTATTTTTAGCTCCTCATACCGTTTCACAAGCCCTTAAAGGCTCAATGCTGTTTGGTCAAGTATTAACCGATTTAGGATATGAAACTTCGCCAGAAATAGACAAAACACCAAACGATATAACCCGCTCAATTAAATTTAACGATAGGAAAAAGCTAATTAAGTTTATTCAGTCCATACAAGCAAATTCACCAGTAGATAGCCACGTTGAAGTTTTGCCTTGGGAAATGCCAGGATATGAGGACGAGGTTATTATGGCCGCAGGGTGCTTTGTTCAAGGCTCTTCGATAGAACTATCTGCAGATGCACCTATTAAACCTCCATATATCGCATACCTACAAGGTGGCTTAACCTTTGAACATTGTATAATAGCCTTAAAAAATTTAAATTTATAAAAAAAACTCGCAAATGCGAGTTTTTTATATTTTTCTAAATAAACCTTTAACAACGCCAAGTATTGTTACTTGGTCATATTCAATGTCTTCTAAATTATCATTTTCAGGGTGGAGAATTATTTTGCCACTCTTTTTATAGAACCTTTTTACTGTAGCACTATCATCAATTAGGGCAACAACAATTTCACCATTGTTTGCAACGCTTTGTTGATTTACAATTATAACGTCACCCTCATAAATTCCGGCATTTATCATGCTATCGCCTTGAACTTTAAGTGCAAATTCAGAACCACCTGACAAAAATTCATCGGGAAGAGGGTAATATCCCTCTAAATTTTCTATTGCAAATATTGGAGAGCCTGCACGTATAACGCCAACCAAGGGAACACACTTAAAGTTTTGTTTTGCGGAATTGCAAACGGTAATAGCTCTCTTTTTTAATGGTGAAGAAGTTAAAAGTCCTTTATCTTTTAACTTGTTTAGATACGAATATGCAGTTGCAGTTGATTTAATATTTAACGTTGCACAAATTTCTCTTACTGACGGTGGAAAACCATTTTCATCTATATAATCAACTGTAAACTCATATACTTGATTTAATTTTTCTTCAATTTCATACTTTTTCATGTATTTATTCTAACATTTATATAAAAAATTGTCAAACATTTGTTTAAATTTTTCAAAACATAATAAACGCTTTACATTAGAGAGTTTTTATAATATAATAAAGATATGGAAAATAAATGTATTTTGTATGAAAGAGAATGTATAGATTGTGGGGAATGCGACAAGTGGTGTGACCTTAATCCAGAAAAAGAATGCGACAGCTGTGGAAAATGTATAGAAGTTGATAAAAATTATAAAATTATTAAAATAACAAAAATAGAAAAATAAACTAAAAATCGCACGAAAAGTGCGATTTTTTATTTATTATCAATAATATTTAATGATTTAGCGGCTTTTTTTCTAATATCATCAGTAATTGCAGCATAGTGTTTTTTTGTAGTATTAACGTCTTTATGACCTAAGCAATCTGCAACAATGTATATATCTCCAGTTTGACGGTAAAGATTTGTTCCGAACGTGCTCCTTAATTTATGAGGAGTAATTTTTTTTAGGGGAGAAACAATCCTAGCATATTTTTTCACAAGCTCTTGAACTTGCCTAACGGATATTCTTTTATTTTGAAGAGAAATGAAAAATGCTTTTTCTTCCTTAGGAATTTTTTTGTCTGATTTTCTTAAATTGTAATATTCATCTAGTGCAGAGGCAACCTCATCGTTAAAATATAAAACAGCACGATTTCCTCCTTTTCTTGTCACAACAAAGCTATTAGAATTAAAATCTACATCATCTAGATTTAAGCCAACTAGCTCGCTTATACGAATTCCCGTGCCTAAAAATAGTGTAACGATAGCAGAATCTCTAATCTTTGTTGCATTATGAAATGCCATTTGTTTTTTGGTTAAACCACTGCCAGTTTCTACAACGTAAAGCATTTCACTAATCTCGTTTACTTTTCCACTAGTATCAAGCCTAACAATTTCTTTATCGTGAATTTTTGGCATAGAAACTTTTGTAGGCGTATTAGCAATTAACATGTTTTTATTAAAGAAATACTTATAAAATGCACGTAGGGTAGAAAGCTTTCTAGCTTTGCCTGTCTCTGTGCATCTTTCTCTTTTGCCGTTTATTTGATAATTACTTAAATAACTTAAATAATACTCAATATCAGTTGAGGAGATTTTGTCAAGGTCAGATAGTTCTATATCGGTTATTTTTTTATTTCTAAATATCTTTTTATTTAAAAAATCAAAAAAAACACGCAAATCATATGCGTAATTTAATCTAGTTAGAGCTGAAGTTCTTAATTCTACACCTATAAAAAAATCCTCCACATAATAGGGCAGAGATTTAATAATACGCTCGGTATTTTCAATACATTTAATTTCTCTTTCTTCAAAAAAAGATTTTTGCTTCATAACTAAATTATATCATCTATTCGCAAAAAGTCAATAGATAAAATTAAATAAATTTATAAAAACATACAAGTTATTAACAATAGGGAATAGTAGAAAAAACCTAACGATTGCTTAACTTTTTACAAAAACACACATGCATAACTATGCGCAAAACACGGCTTTTGCGAAATGTAAACTGTTAAAAATGTTAAATCTTTTGTTAATAAAGCTTTATACAACTTTTTGCTAAACAAATTTTGCTTTTCAATTTTATTTTTATATCTTCTTTGATAATTTATATTGTTTCTTATTGTTGTAATAATTCGCTTAAACTTTGTAATTTTTATTGTTTTAGCAAAAAAGCAAAATCAACTGAAATTTACTAAGTTTTTTAAATATAATCCTATCAGCCATAATTTATTTTTACATTAGTTGTTGACTAATAATAATTTATAATGTATAATAAAATAAAAAAATTGGAGAATTTTGATATGGAACGTTCTATAAGTAGCGATTTAATACGTGGTCATATTGATACAATTATTTTGCACACACTTCTAGACGATGATAAATACGCACAAAAAATTAGCGACTCCATTGAGGAAAAAAGTAATGGCAGTTATAAAATTAATCAGGCCACCCTATACAGCTCGTTAAAACGTTTAGAAACGCTTGGTTATGTTAAGTCTTTTTGGTTTGATAGCCCAGATGGTAGAAGAAAATATTTTAAAATTACCGATTTAGGCAAATCGTATGTGGAAGAAAATTTATCTAATTGGTCATATTCTCGTAATATTATTGATAAGTTGATGGACTGTGAGCCTAAGCCAATTATTAAAACTGAATACGTAATGGTTAAGGCCGAGCAAGAGAAAGTAAGGACTGAACAACAAGAAAAAACCTTAGAACAAACTGATGTATTAAAGCCTGCTATTGAACAAATAGCTACTACAGTAGCTACTACGCCACAGACTGAATCGATATCACAAAATAAAAATCTAAATGACGTAGATTATAAAAATATTCTCGGTGGACTATTAAAAAATTTAGCTAAAACCACTTCGAATGCAGTAGAGCTTTCCCCAATTGAAAATAAATTAGAAGATAACCCCCCTGTTCAAGACAAAATCAAGTTTAATGATGAAATATCTTCTAAAACGGAAAACAAACACTCTATAAAACAAGGAAAAATAGATTACAGCGATTTACATATTAAAGCAGCTAAGGAAGGCTACAAGCTTAGAGTTTCGACTAAAAATAGCATTACGAGTGGTAGATTTTTAATAAACAAGCTTAAATTGTGTTGTTCGCTATTGATTTTTGCAATTATAGCTATACAAATGTATTTTATAAACCTTAAATTGCAAGATGAAATTAACAATTTACAATCAATTTTATTTGTTACACTTGGTATATTTAGTTTATATCCTATAATAAGTTTAATAAACTATATAAAAATGCCAAAGAAAACTATTATAAAGGTATCAAGCGAGCCTTTATTGATTTCTTTTATTGTAACGTTTAATTTATTATTGATTACTTTTGCAATTAATTTGTTATTAGACGTTGATTTTAACAACCTAAAACAAACAATTTATAGTCTTTACTTGCCTCTATTATTGTATTTTAACGTTGTGATAGCTTTCCTAATAAGATTTTTATTATCGAAAAGTAATGCAATGAAAATTAAAAAACAAGACTAACAATAAAAAACATCAGCTAGTTGCTGATGTTTTTTATTATAAATTAAGTAAATATTCAATTTCATATTGACTTAAGCTTCTAACTTCACCGCGATTTAACCCTGAAAGCTTAAGGTCACCAATTTTAATACGCTTTAAAAAATCAACACTATTATTTACAGCTTCAAACATTTTTCTAACTTGTCTGTTTCTACCCTCGGTAATAGTTACATGAAGCTTTGCCCAGTCCTTACCAGTTTCCACAATTTTAACGTTACATTTCTTTGTTTTAACGCCATCAATTACAACGCCTGAACGAAGCTTGTTTAAATCTTCTTCAGAAACACTTTTTTCGGTTTTAACAAGATAAGTTTTTGGAACTTCGTTTTTTGGATGTGTTAATTTAAATGTTAAATCGCCATCGTTTGTTAAAATTAAGAGCCCTTCCGTATCATAATCAAGTCTACCAACTGGGAAAAGCCTTTTAATATTAGAAGGCAATAAATCCATTACGGTTTTTCTGCCCTTGTCGTCTTTTACCGTGCAAACGTAGCCCTTAGGCTTGTTCATCATATAATAATCGTATTTTTTTACAGTGTTTATTGATTTTCCATTAACTGAAACACTATCTCCATTCTCAACTTCAGCACCAAGCCCACAAACTCTACCATTTATTTTTACAACTCCGTCTTCTATAAGCTTGTCTGCAGCTCTACGTGAACAAACCCCACTCTCTGCTAAATATTTATTAATTCTCATAATATACCTTCTAATTATTTTACATCTACTATGGTATATATTTTTTCCTCAAAAAGCAAGTTATTTTCAATATAAATTTTTATTAAGCCGATATTTTCGCCTTTTTTTATTGGTAATGATAGTTTCTTTGGATAATCACAAACAATTTTTAGGTTGTTTTTTTCTTCTTTTGTAAGTGGTAAAGTAACGTCATTTAAGCAGATTACACCAACTTTTTTATCTGAATTTTCTATGTCTATAAAATCAAAAATATGGTCAGATTCAATTATTTTATAATTTGAATAATAGTTAAAACATTGCGTTAATAGATTCTTAGACCTTTCAAACATTGGAGGGCAATTTAGCACAACACAAATTAATTCCATCCCATCTCTATAACAGCTAGATACTAAACATCTGCCGGCTTTTTTGGTATATCCTGTTTTTATACCTGTTGAACCCTCAAACTCCTTTAACATTTTGTTTTTATTGACAAGTCTTCTATTATAATCTCTAGTAGAAAATGATATATCAATCACTTTAGTTTGAACAATCTCTCTAAAATCTTGATTTTTCATTGCATAACTAGAAATTAATGCTAAATCGTATGCGGTTGTATAATGATTATCATTATGAAGTCCGTGAGGATTAACAAAATTACTATCTAATGCCCCTATTTTATTTGCAGTTTGATTCATTAATAAGGCAAATTCTTCGATAGTGCCACTACAATAGCACGCTAGCGTTTCAGCACAGTCATTACCAGAGCGAAGCATTAAACCATATAATAACTCTCGCACGGTTAAAATTTCACCTTCTTCTAAATAAATACTAGAGCCTTCAATGCCAATCGTTTTTTTAGTAATTGTGACCTTATCGTCAAGATTAGAATTTTCAATAACACAAAGCGCAGTTAAAATTTTAGTTGTGCTTGCCATATATTTTTTTTCACGTGCGTTATTCTCAAACAAAACTCTGTTTGAATTAAGCTCTATTACTATTTCAGACGAGCTATTACTAGCAGAAGCAAAACCTGTGACTGAGAATGCTGAAAATATTGTTAAAATAGATAAAACAATTAAAAATAATTTTTTCATATTAATTTTGTTGTCCATTCATTAAATAATCAGCAGTCTTTTCTAAAACGTTTTGCATTGCATTGTCAGATATTGATATTGATTTATAATCGTTGTTTTTATCTTTTATTAAAAATCCACAAGGTTTTATTGAAACAATTGCTCCATTACCAGCTGAAAATGGTAAGTCAGAAGATTTATTAAAAACTGTAACCTTTCCGTATTCTCCACCACCGGATATTATTCCAAACGTTACTTTTGCAACCGGAACAATAAAATCTCCGTCCTCATTTTCGTATGGCTTTCCCATTACAGTATTTACGTCAATAAGCTCGTTCAGGCTCTTTACTGCGCCTTCGATTACTTCCTTTATTTTGTTGTCTATTTTTGATGCCATATATTATTTTCTCCATTAAAGATTTTATAATGCCAATGATTATGGTTAATAAATTTATTACTGCACACACGTTCAAATAAGCAACGTGATGAAAGTTGTTTTCATAAATTTTAAATTGATTTTTAAGCTTTAGACTTGGTTTTGTTTGCCTTAAAATCTCTCTTACCTGGTTAAAAAGAATATTTACCATACTTGAAATTGTTATAGCTCTAAATAAATCCTTAGCCCCAAATTCTGTCGTGATTTTTATTGATAAAAGGTTATAATCTTTTAGTGGTTTTATATTGTTTTTTAATTTTAATAGGCTTGCGTAAGGCAATAGTTTTTTTTTAAGACCATTAATTATTAATCCTTCTTTTTCAAGATAAAACTTACCCTTAAAAATTGGAATTAGAAAAAATAAAAACTTATAACTGCCCTTTTTTTCATCAAAATCAAATGTACCCTTAGCGTTTATAAACAAAGGAAAAATCAATAAAACACAAACAAAAATGATTAAATATAACACTAACTAATATCTGTATTAAAAATATTTTTATACAAAAAAACACCCCAATAAAAGTTTTTAACTTTTTGGGGTGATTTTTAATTTGTTTATTAAAATTTTTCTACATCTTCTCCCTGTAAAAAATCTGGTATCTCTTCATCTTCTAAATCTGGTAAGTCAAATTCTTCGCCATCTTCTACTATGGTAGAATTTTTGTTTTCTTCCTCGGTAGTTACCACTTCTTCAACGTAAACGTCTTTTTTGTATAAATAATCATCGTCATCGTCTTTACCGTTAATAAGGTTGATTTTGTTTATCAATTCCTCATAATTTGGCAACTCATCAAGCGAAGAGATTTGAAAACGTTTTAAGAACTTATCCGTAGTGCCAAACATTACCGGTCTACCTACAGCATCTTTTCTTCCAACAGGCTCTATTACTCCAAGCTCTAAAAGCTTTTGAACGGCGTATTCGCTGTTTCCTCTTATTTCCTCTAGGTCAATTCTAGTAACAGGCTGTTTATATGCTATTATTGCCGCAACCTCTAGCATACTTCTCGACAATTCCCTCTCTTTTATGGGGTTAAGAACGATTGAAACTTCCTCGGCATTTTGTGGATTAGAACAAAATTGTAACTTTTTATTAAAAATTAAAAGTTGTATTCCCGATTGGTTGTCATATTTCTTTTGAAGCTCTTTTGCTGCATCAAGCACTTGCTTATCACTAACCTCAAGCTTTTCAGATATATCTGCAACAGCAACTTGCGTTCCTGAAACAAATAAAATAGATTCAATTATACTCGTCAATTTCTCCAAGTTCTTCATTTCTATCTTCCCTTAAATTTATAGTTATATCGTCAAAAACACCGTTCTGCTCTACTGTTATATATTGTAATTTTAACAATTCAAGCATGGCCTGAAAAGTTGTAATAAGCTCAGATTTAGTATAATATGACGAAAAAATTTCAAAAAAGCTTACTGTCTGCTTATCTAATAAAACAGTTCTAATATGTTCAATTTTGTCTTTTACCGTAAATACTTCTTTGGGTATCTCTTTTAGAACGTTTTCTTGGCGCTTCTTATCGTCAACACGCATTAAAAGCTTAGAAAACGCATTTATAAGCCCATCTAGATTAAAGTCGTTATAAACTATTCTAACGTCACCAACCGACTTGTCAGGCTCTTTATAGAACCTAGAAACATTTTCTTGGTTTTTTAGTTTTTCACTGACTTCTTTAAATATTTTATACTCTTCAAGCTTTCTTATAAGTAGCTGTTCGGGGTCTTCTTCATCATTATCAAACATTTCAATTTTTGGCAAAATGGACTTAGACTTAATTTCAAGAAGTGTTGCAGCCATATTCAAATATTCACTTGCCTTATCAACGTCCAAAAACTCAACGTCGTTCATATATCTTAAAAACTGTTCGGTAACTTGCGAAACAAACACGTCTTTAATCTCTATTTTTGCCTCTTTTATGAGGTGCAATAATAGGTCCAAAGGCCCTTCAAAATTATCGAGTTTAGTTGAATAATCAACAACAGATTCAAATTCAGCCATTAAAAAATTAGCCCCCAAAACAAAGTTATCGGTATCTCAAGATAGCCTTTAATAAAATTTATAAACATAGAAAGTATATCTAATTGCCATAATCCAGTAAAATCAGCAAAAATACTTAAAAAGAATAGAAAATATAAAACTAAAACCCCTTGGTTTTGTAAAAACTGATAAATACTGCCACGCTTTTTGTTAAAAACAGTTAATACCCTAAAACCATCTAGTGGGTAAACAGGTATTAGATTAAAAACGAAGAAGACAAGACTTAACTCAAAAACATACATTAGTGTAGCTTGTATAACCAAAGTAAAGTATCCAAACTGAGGAATGTAGAATGAAAATATTATTAAGGGAAAAACCAAAAAGGCAAGTATATAGTTGGCTAGCACTCCTGCAATCGAAGTCCAAAAGCATCCTGCTCTATATTTTTTAAAATTATTAGGGTTAATTGGAACGGGTTTTGCCCAACCAAAGCCAAGAAGCACAAAACAAACAAGCCCCACTGTATCAAAATGAGCCATTGGATTTAGCGTATATCTACCGTAGAGCTTAGGTGTAGCATCGCCCGATTTAACTGCAGCAAATGCGTGTGCAAACTCGTGCAAAGGAAGAACGATAATTAAAGCTAAAAATATTGAAATATATTCTAAAATTTTTTCAACCATATATCACCGTAAGTTTTGATAACTCCTTTTGTTATTATATAACAAACATTGAAAAATTGCAAGAAATACGCTTAAATTACTTTAAGCGTTATATCTACATATCATTTTTTATTAAGTCTTCTATGCTTTGTCCTTTAACCATATATTCGGAAACACCATTTTTTACTTTTACCACAGGAGGAACGAGATTTCTATTGTAATTACTTGCCATAGAATAGTTGTATGCTCCAGTTGATAAAACAGCCAAATAATCGCCTTTTTTAAGCTCTGGCAACATGCAATCTTTTGCAATCAAGTCCCCACTTTCACAGCACTTGCCTGCAATTGAATATTTCTCTAATAAAGGCGAATTCATTTTATCAGGTGCAACTACACAATAGCTTGCTTGATATAAAGCATATCTTGGGTTTTCAAACATTCCCCCATCAATTGCAAGATACTTTTTAACGTCTTTAATATCCTTTACAGCACCAATCGTATATAAAGTAATTCCTGCTTCGCCAACAATAGACCTGCCTGGCTCAATTATTAAATGAGGTGGCTTAATGTTCTTTTTTTCAATACAAATTTTTAAGGTATCCGTAATAGCTTTAACGTAGCTAGCATAATCAGCATAAGTTAAAAGTGGGTCTGGGTCAGAATAGTAAATTCCAAAACCACCACCAATATCTAAAACGTCAAACTCAATTTCTAAATCTTTTAGGTAAGCGTAAAAATCAGTCATTTTGTCAACGGCAAGAGAAAAGGATTCCTTTTCAAAAATTTGAGAGCCAATATGACAATGTAATCCATCTAATTTTATGTTTTTTGCCTCTAAAACTCTTTTTATTGCCAGCTCTGCATCGCCATTATCAATAGAAAAGCCAAACTTAGAATCGGTTTTTGCTGTTTGAATAAATTCGTGAGTATGTGCTTCAACTCCAGGATTAACTCTTATTAAAACGGATTGAATTATATTTTTGCTTACACATATTTTTTCTAACTCATTAATCTCGTCAAAAGAATCTATAACTATATGCCCAACCGAACTTTTAACAGCATACTCTAATTCATCACTTGTTTTATTATTTCCGTGAAAACATAGTTTATTTGGCTCAAAACCAACACTTAAAGCAGTAAACAGTTCTCCAGCCGAAACAACGTCTGCACCCAAGTCAAATTTAGATATGATGCGATAAATATCTCTACAACAAAAGGCTTTTGAGGCATATGAAACTGTTGAATTTGGATATTCCTTTATAAGAGTTTGCTTAAAGGTTTCGCACATTTTTTCAATATGTTCAACGTCTATAACATATAATGGCGTTCCAAACTTTTTTGCTAAATCTGTAGCAACAACGCCACCTATTTCTAACTGACCCTTGTCGTTAATTTTTAACGTTTCTCTTTGGTTCATAAAATCATCCTTTTTTTACTTTATACTTATGATAGCAATTATTTTATAAAAAGTCAATAAAAGTAAGTTAATATAAATTACTAATAATTTATAAAAAATAAAGGGCACTAAGCTAGTGCCCAATTATCAATGACGTCCTTAATTCTATTTAAATATGATTTTTTCGCCACTGAACAATTTGCTAAAACATTAATAGAGCCAATTTCAATAGCATCTTTATAAACTACTAATTTACCTACTATTTCGCCTTTATTTATTGGTGCTTTAACAATATCAATTGGTTCAAAATCTACCTCTAAAGCAGTTTTTTCGCCCTTTTTTGTTAAAATATAAAAGGATTTTTCTGCAATAATTGGCAAACTTTGCTGTTTTCCGTTTTCAATATTTATAGTTAAGTCTAATGGTAACGAATTATCAATCACCGTTTTTGTTTGGTAATTAGAAAAACCATAGTTAAAAAGTTCTGAAGCTTCCTTAAATCTAGTCTTGCTATCAGGTGCTTTAATAATGACCGAAACAAGTCTTAAACCATTTCTTTCTGCAGAAGCACACACACAATGTCCTGCTTCGCTAGTATAACCAGTTTTTCCACCATCACAACCGTTATAAAACCTTATAAGTTTATTAGTATTCGAAATTTGTGTAACTCTATCGTTTGGGTGGTTTATCTCGTCAATCCAAATCCTTGAAAAAGCATAATAATCCTTGTGATTTAGCAATTCACAAAACATTTTTGCAACGTCACTTGCGGTTGAAAACTGTCCACTTTTTGGAAGGCCTGTGCAATTAACAAAAACTGTATTAGTCATTCCTAATTCTATGGCTTTTTCATTCATCTTTTCAACAAAAGCTTCCTCACTACCATATAACCTTTCAGCCATCGCCACACAAGCATCGTTCGCAGATGCTACTACAATACCCTTAATAAGTTGTTCAACTGAATATTCTGCATTACATTCTAGAAAAATTTGAGAACCTCCCATTCCAGAGGCATTGTTACTAACTACAACCTTATCATCAAGTGAAATATCTCCTCTCTCAATTGCGTCAAAACACAAATTAAGCGTCATAATTTTACACATACTTGCTATTGGAAGTTTTTCTTCTTCGTTACACTTATATAATTCAGTCTGCGTTCTATAATCAATTAGATAGGCACTTTTGCTTTTAATTGTTTGTTCAGCATATGCGTGTTTATGCCTAGCTCCAAAAAAGCAACCAATTCCTAGAACGAACGCTAATAAAATAAAAAATACAGATTTTTGCTTTCTCATAACTCCTCCGTTATAAATAGCATCTGTATTTTATAATTTTTTATACAATTATGTCTGACATATTTTGCATAGACTTCGCTTGTATTGTTCTAGTTATTTATCATGTTGTATATTGATATTCCAAAACCTCTTGTCGGGTCATTAACAAACACATGAGTTATAGCACCCACAAGTTTGTTGTTTTGTATTATTGGAGAGCCACTCATACCTTGAACTATACCTCCCGTTATATCAAGAAGTTCTTTATCTGTAATTTTTACTACAAAGTTTTTCGTGTCTTTTAAACCATTTTCGGCCTTAATTATTGATATGCTATATTTTTTTGGTGTATCGCCTAAAACTGTTGTATAAACCTCTGCATCACCCATTTGAGCTTTTCCCAGCTCAATTTTTGTTAAATTGTTTAATAAGTCTGATTTAGTTATATCACCGTAAACACCTTCGTTTATATTCTTATCTATACTAGCAAGACAGGTTTTCCTCAAAAAAACGCCTCTAAGCTCGCCAGGCTTTCCCCTTTCGCCTTTCACACAACCCGTTATACTGCAATTAAAAATATTTCCCTTATTAATTTCTAAAATCTTCCCATTATCATCTAAAACAGGGTGACCTAACGAAGCAAACCTATTATCTTTAATAAAGGTTATTGTGCCTATTCCATTGACGTTTTCTCTAATAAATAAACCTAGCTTAATAAATCCAGACGTATCTTTTACAGGTGTAATATTGATTTCTTCTATTTCATTACACCTTTTAATAGTCAATGTTTTTTCATTGCAGTCCTTTAATACTTCGGCAATGTCAATTGCATTATTAACTTCCACCTTATCGATTGATAAAATAACGTCACCAATTTCAATATTAGCTACTTTTGCCGGTGATTTAATGCCATCATTACAAACAACATCGGTTAAACCAATAACGTATGCACCACGAGTTTCTATAGAAAATCCTGCTGGAAAACCACCTAGATATACTGTATTTGACTGAGCCAATACTATTGAAGATGAAAAGGTGCTAAATAGTAAGATTAGCCCAAATAAAAATGTTATAATTCTTTTTTTCATAAAATCCCCTGTCTTTGATATAATGGGCAAAGAAAAAATTATTATACAAAAAAACAAGGGCTAATTTAACCCTTGCTTTTATATTGATTAGATAGCTTAATAATTTCTTTTGCGTGTTCGATGCTTTTTTGATTATCGACCTCTCCACCAGACAGCCTAACGATTTCTAAAACCTTTTCTTCCTCATTTAGCTTTTTAACCGTTGTTGATGCCTTGTTTTCAGCCTCCTGCTTAATAATCAAGAGATTGCAATCTGCCATAGCAGATATTTGTGGTAAATGAGTTATTGCAATTACTTGCACCTCTTTTGATAAATCAATAAACTTCTCGGAAACAACTCTTGCAACGTTTCCACTTATACCAGCATCTATTTCATCAAATATAAAGGTTGAAATTTCATTATATTTTGCAGATTGAGCTTTAATAGCAAGCATAAATCTGCTCATTTCTCCACCACTTATAACTTCAGACATAGGCTTAAGTGGTTGACCAACGTTTGCCGAGAACATATATTCAATTTTATCACAGCCATTTGGTGAATCAAATTTGCATTCATTAAGTGTTGGTAGAGTTTCAAATCGAATATCAAAACTCGCACTTTTCATTCCTAGTCCAATAAGTTCTGCAACAATCTTATTCTCAAAATCTTTTGCGACCTCTCTTCTACACTCGCTAAGCACAATGTATTCATTATAAAGAGAATTTTTAAGAATTTCTTGCTCTTTTATTAATTTTGAGAACGTTTCATCTATATTTTCTAATCTCTCTTTTTCAGCTTTAGCTTGAGCTAAAAATTGCATAATCTGGCTATAATCTACGCCATATTTCTTCTTAAGTTTCTTTACACCCTCAAGTCTTGATTCAACGTATTCAGCATCAATTTCACCAATGTCAAGATTATCAATATAGTCTTGAGCTAACGAAGATATGTCATCAAGTTCAGAATATGCAGAGCTTATTCTTTCAAACATAATTGAATATTCATTAGATATAGAAGCAATAGCACTAAATGAACGAATAGCGTTTGACAATATATCGCTAATGCCACCCTCATCAGAAATTCCACTCTTTAATGTATTTAGAGAATTATTTATCTTCTCTTGATTTATTAATTTTTTCCTTATCTCTAATAACTCTTCTTCTTCACCCTCTTTCAAATCAAAAACACTAATCTCGTTAATTTGATAACTTAAAACATCAAGCCTTATCGCTCTTTGACTTTCATCTCCACCAAGTTGTTCAATTTGAGCGTTTACATTTTTAAGCTTATAATATAAAGAACATACTTTTTCTTTAGATAGTGCAATTTTATCACCGCCAATCTTGTCTAAAAGCTTAAGTTGATTAGCAGAGGATAATAGCTCAAAATGCTCACTTTGTCCGTGAACGTCAACAAGTGCAAACGTAAACTTTCTTATCATAGAAACAGTTGCACTTTCACCATTAATCTTAATCGAACTTTTACCATCTAGATTAAATTTTCTAGTAATAATTAAACTTTCATCAGCCTCTATATCTAGCTCGTTAAAAATGTCAATAATAATTGGATTCTTCCCAACGTAAAACTCGGCTGAAACAAAGCATTCTTGTTCGCCTGAACGAATTAACGATTTATCTGCTTTTGCACCGAGAACGAAATTAAGCGATTCTATAATTACGCTTTTACCAGCTCCCGTTTCACCAGATAGAACGTTTAATCCACTAGAAAAATTTATTTCTACACTATCTATAAGTGCTATATTTTTTATCTTTAGTCTTTGTAGCATTATAAAGACCTCAAACTCTCCACTATCATATCAGCGTCTTTATTTGTTTTAGTTATAATTAATAGAGTATCATCTCCTGCAACAGTTCCTAACACCTCTGGCAATTTCATTCCGTCAATAGTCATTCCTACTGAAGCACCGCTTCCTTCAAGCGTTTTTATTATAACTAAATTATTTGCAGACACAATAGATATTGTAACTTGCTTAAACAAATTTATCATTTTTTCTGAAACACGGCTCTTGTCCATACTAGGTTTAACATAGCGAGTTTTCTTAACCAATCCCTCAGACTTAATTAAATTTAATTCATTTATATCTCTAGAAACAGTTGCTTGAGAAACTAAATAACCACTTGCAATAAGAGCCTCGGTCAACTCCTCTTGAGTTGATATTTCTTGTTCACTAATTATTTTTAAGATAGCACTTAATCTTTCCTTTTTAGTCATTAGAACGCTCCTTTAATTTCGTCTTTTAGTTTTGAATTTAAAACTTTAAAATAATTAAAGCTTGGTCTTCTTAAGAATGTTAATGGGGCTTCTGCTTTTTTAATGCTTATCTTCGAGCCTTTTGATATAATGTCAATAAATTTACCATCAACCGATAATCCTGCGTTTTTTCCACCAATAAGCGATAAATCACAGATATTGTCAGCCGAAAACAAGATAGGTCTATGCCCTAAAGAATGAGCCGATATGGGCGTAATCGAAAAAGCGTTAATTCCTGGTGCTAAAATTGCGCCACCTGCCGAAAGAGAATATGCCGTTGAACCTGTTGGCGTGCACACAATTACTCCGTCGCCCACAATTTCATCAACCGGGTTAGAATCAATACACGCTCCAACACTAATTATAACGCCTTGCGAATTTGTATTAAACATTCTTTGAACAACAACGTCGTTTAAACCAAAATATGACCTATTGTTATAGGAAACCTCTAACAAAGAACGTTTGTCTTTAATATACTTACCATTTTTAAGAAGTAAAATCGCCTCTAGCGTTTCATCACGCTCAAACTCAGTTAAAAACCCAAGCTTTCCAGCATTTATTCCTATTATAGGTATTGAATTTCTACTTGCAAATTCAACTAAGCCTAAAATAGTTCCATCGCCACCTAACACAAAAAGAGCATCTGCACTTTGTTTAGCAGAAAGATTATCTGAATCTATTTGCGAATATTCAATTTCGTGGATAGTTAGCATTTGCTCTAGATTGCTAAGCCACAAACCTTCTTTATCTTTTTCTTTGTTAACATATATCAACACTTTCATAATTCACCTATAATTAGAATAGCATATATCACGAATAAAATCAACAATTATTCATAAAAAATGAATAATATTAGTAAAACAATTTGTCGAACGGAAACGATTGCTTATCGTTCTTGGATAAATGAATTAAATACTCTATATTTTTACCTTTTATCTCAGGAGCTGTGGTTAAATTTTTTACACCAAAACCAACAGATACTGCACAGTCATAAACCTCTCTACACGCCTTTTCTCTATATTTTGCGTCTTTAATTATTCCATTTTTGAACTTCTTTCTTTCCCCGGTTTCAAATTGTGGTTTTATTAAAATGATTGCTTGTCCATTATCACTTAAAATCTCATAAAACACTTTAACAACTTGTCTTGCAGATATAAAACTTAAATCTGCAGTTAAAATATCAATTTCATAACTAAAGTCTTTCTTTTCTAGATGTTTTGCATTTTTTATAATGCTTTTAACCCTACAATCATTTTTCAAAGATATGTGTAATAATTCATCATTCAAATCAACTGCGTATACCATTTTTATACCGTTTTGCAACAAACAATCGGTAAAACCTCCCGTGCTTGCACCAACATCGCAGGCGATTTTTCCATTTAATGATATATTAAACTCATCTAATGCCTTTTTAAGCTTATATCCACCTAACGAAACGTATGAATTTTGCGCTATAATTTTTATATTTGCTTTAGAACAATCACTAACTTCATACGATGGTTTAACGATTACAATATCGTTAACGTAAACCTCGCCTCGCTTGATAGATTGATGGGCTTTAGTTCGTGAATCGAAATATTTATTTTCAACTAAAAAATTATCTAATCTCATTGTAATAAAAAAACACAATTGCTTGTGTTTTATTTTTTCCTTTCTAACATAAAATCTAAAAAAGCTAGCAAAAACTCATTATTTTCTGTATTGTAAATAACATCTTGTGCTTTTTTATAATATAGAGCTAACTTGTTTTTTGCATCTTCTAGACCATATTGCGAAACAAACGTTAATTTGCCACTCGCTTTATCCTTATTGGGCGTTTTTCCTATCAAAGAAATACTCCCCTCAACGTCTAAAATATCATCCTTAATCTGAAACATTAATCCAACGTATTCGCCAAGCTCAAATAATTCATCGTATTTTTTATGACCTGAAACAATTGATGGAATAACAAATGAAGCAATTAAAAGTTTAGCAGTTTTATTAAAATGAATAGTATTTAATAGTTGTTCTGATTCTAGATTTTCACCTAAAAGGTCTAAATACTGCCCTTTTATCATTCCACAAGCGCCACTAAATGAAAATAATTCCTTGATAGCTTTTATATCAAACGTAGAATGATTAGTTTTGTTTAAGCAAACCTCAAAAGCAAGATTAAGCAAAGCGTCACCCACCAAAATACCAGTGGCATGCCCAAATTTTTTATGAGTTGATAGCTTACCTCTTCTATAATCGTCATTATCCATTGCTGGTAAATCATCGTGAACTAGCGAATAAGAATGTATAAGCTCTAACGCAACAGCATAATCGATAACCTTATCATAATCTAACCCTAAATAATCTGCAACTGCAAGCATAAGCACCGGCCTAACACGTTTGCCACCGTCTACTACCGAATAACGCATTGCTTGATAAAGATTCTCAGGTATATCTATTTTGATTTTCTCAAACAATTCTGCTATCTTATCATTCACTAAACATAAATAGCGTTCATATTCTTTGTTAAAATTATTCATAGCTTTTTAAGGCGCATTTATAAGTGTTTTCCATAAGCATTGCAATAGTCATAGGACCAACACCACCGGGAACAGGAGTAATAAATGAAGCTTTTTGGCTCACCGATTCAAACTGAACGTCACCCTTAAGTCCATTTTCTGTGCGATTTATTCCAACGTCTATAACTATTGCACCTTCCTTTACCATATCAGCCGTCACAAACTCTGCCCTACCAATAGCTGCAACTAAAATATCTGCAGAAAGGCAAACATCTTTAAGGCTTTTAGTCTTACTATGACAAACTGTAACTGTGCAATTTTCATTTAATAAAAGCATAGCAATAGGTTTACCAACAATATTTGACCTACCTATCACAACAGCATTTTTACCATTTAAATCAATATTCGTGCTTTTTAGCATCTTCATAATTCCAGCTGGTGTGCAAGCAACAGTAGAAGGCTTGTTCATTGCTAAATTACCAATGTTTTCTGCTAAAAAACCATCAACGTCTTTACTCGCAGGAATAAGATTTAACACCTTTTCCTCATCTAAATGCTTTGGCAATGGAAGTTGAACTAATATTCCATCTACTCCTTTGTCTTGTCCTAAAGACACAACCAATTCTTCTACGTCTTTTTGAGTTGATTGTGTTGGTAAAACAAAAGATAGCGATTCTATGCCAACGTATTCACAAGCCTTAATTTTGTTTTTAACGTAAACTTGTGATGCAGGATTTTCACCAACTAAAATAACTGCTAACTTAATTTTTCTGCCATACTTAGCTTCAAAGTCTTTTACGTTTAATTTTACTTGGTCTTTTACAGACTGTGATAAAGCCTTTCCATCAATAATCTTCATACTATTTCTCCCTCACATAACGAGCAAGTATACCGTTAACAAAATCCGTGCTTTTTTCGGTTGAATAAATTCTTGCAAGTTTTACCGCTTCATCTATCACTACGGGAATAGGCGTATCAGGATATGCGTTCAACTCTGATATTCCAATAAGTAATGCACACTTGTCTGCATTATAAATTCTTTTATAGTTATATCCCTCTGCAATATCATCAATCAACTCCGAATAAGCCGTCTGATTTTCGTTTGCGTGGGTCAATAACGTTTTTGCAAAATCTTTATCGTCACTATTTAGCTCCTTAGCTAAAACATCAAAAAGCCCTTCATCACTAGGATTGAAGAGCTGTGAAAACAAGCATTTAAAAACTACGTCTCTTGCTACACTTCTCATTTGGTCACCTTTAATTAGTCTTTTTGTTCTTCAGGTTCTTCTGCTTCATTAGTTGACTGTTCTACAATATTTGACGATACTTCTTCATCAAAGAAAACGTCTTTTACCGTTACGTTAACGTTTGCAACGTGATACTCTGTCATAGACTCAACGTTGTGTCTAACGGTTTCTTGAATTTTAAAAGCCATATCTGACACGCTTTGAGAATAATGGATTTTAACTACAACGCCAATATGAATTCCATCTTTATCCGAGTAAACGTCTATTGCACAGCCAGGATTATAAAATTTTACGAAGGGAACTTCAGATACTGCAATCTCTACAATTTCTTGAACTATATAGTTGCCGTAGGTTAATTTTCCAGCGTTTTCCTTTTCAATTAGCTTCTTAAAATATGCCATAAAGTCACCTGTAATACTTTTTTTAATATTGTATCACAAATTATTTATTTTGCATAGTATTTTTTATGAAATAGGTATAATTTTTACGTTTTCTGGCGACACGGACAATTCTTCTGAA
The DNA here is from genome assembly GCA_045653205.1 of Christensenellaceae bacterium. Lineage (GTDB taxonomy): Bacteria > Bacillota > Clostridia > Christensenellales > Borkfalkiaceae > UBA1259. Next base: position 40,509 of record JAZOLT010000006.1, read on the forward strand.
ACTACAGTGTATATAAGTATTGCATCATCAGTTGTTAATTCACTTGATTTTGCTATAACGTTAACGTTGTTCGACTCTAGTCCAATTACAACTACAACGTCTTCAAAACCATATGCTTTTATTAAACTTTCTACAAGCATTTCTTTTTCAGTCATTTCAGTTAGTTCTATCTTCATCGATAGAGCTTCAGCCTTTTGGGTGCTTTCAGCTTCAGCAGATGCAATTATTGCATCTAGTTGTAGCAATTCTTCACTTCTAGTGCTCATTCTTTCCGTTCTGTATTGACTAAAATAGTTGGCAGAACTTACAACAGTTGTATTGTCGTTTAGGGCTGTGTTTGTTGTTAATACAAAATTAAACACTGCAGTAACGGCTAGTAAAGCAATCATACAAGATAATACAATAATTTTTTTCTTTTTTGTCATATATTTACTCCTTTATTTTATTTCAAATTATGCCATCTTGAGTAACTCTATTTGATTTAGTTTAATATTTAGCAGTGATACTGTAGCTTGCAAAATTCTATTTTTAACAGCTATATTATCAGCTCCTTCACATACTATCAAAACCCCTGAAATTTCAGGATAATTTTCTTTTAAAACAACAGTTTTTCCATTTACAATTATTGGAGTTTCTACCCTTTCTATAACGCCATTATTTTCAGTAACTGTTGTTTTATAGGCTAACACAGTTTGCATTCCTGATTCAATAGTAATTATAACATCCACCCTTCCCACTCCATCAACTTTAGACAAAGTTTTAGAAAGCTTATCCTCTAGAATTGAAACATATTCTGAAACGCTATCACTGTCTTTTACTGAAGAATCTTCAAAACTAGGGATAAATAATATTGATATTACTAACAGAAAAGCTATAGCAACTAAAATTATTTGTATTTTTTTATTCGCTTTAATCTTTTCAAATATTTTGTCTACTCTATCAATTGCCATTATTATTTATAAAAAAAACCATTTCCTTTTCTATTTGAAAATACTTACTAATATCATCCTTTGCTTTGGCTATTATATCTATATGCTCGTTTTGAGAAATAATAACTGAGTTAACTAAATTTATTCTAATAGTTGTAATTTTATAATTATCTGTTGAGGAATACGCTATATCGATTTTGCAATTTTTTATACCAAGTTCTTCTAAAATAAAATTACATTCGTTTATGTTTTCTTGTTTTATTTTAGCTGAAACATAATCTAAAAAAGATTCTTGATAATATATTTGTTCTCCACCTTCCTCTCCAAAAAAACTAAAATTGGAAAAATCTATCCTAAATAATGGAGAAATAATTGCTATAATAGTTAATAACGAAAAAACGCTTTCTATTGGTTTTTTCATTTTTCCGTCTGGAATAACAAAAGATAAAACACTTGTTAAAACAATAACAGCACTAATACTTAATATCCAACTTTTCATATTAAATTAAAGAATTTGCAGATAAAATCATAAGCAAAAAGGTTACAAATATCATAACGCCAAGCATTAAAACAGAAGCAATCAAATACGAAACACATTTACTCACTGAAACACAAAATTCCCCTATTCTCCTATCAGCAAAGCAATCTACAATCGCACCTGTTAACTTAAGCAATAAAGAATAGACAGCCATACTAAGCACAGGTGAAATAATTAAAGAAAACAATGCAAAAACTGCCCCAACACCAACAGCATTTTTTATCAAAATGCTCGACATTGTAATAACACCTAATCCATCTTTAATAAGCCCACCCACAATTGGAATCGAATTACTTATAACGTATTTTGCAGTCTTAATTTTAATCCCATCGTGAATTGCAACAGAAACACCTTGAATTGTTAAAAATATAGTAAAAACAGTTATAACAATACCAAAAACCCATTTTAGTATTGAACCAAAAAATTCGATAAATTTATTGAGTCTTATTCCCTTACATAAATTAGTTAGCAAAGAAAAAACACACATAGCTATTATTAATGGCAATATAACGTTTGACACTAATATAACTATTACGTTTGAAAAAAACAAAACCACTGGTTGATATATTGAAGCTGAAACAGTAGAGCCTGTTGAAAACATCAAAGTTAATATTATAGGCGAAGTTGTTTTAATTAAAACACCTGAATTTCCGGCAAAAGCTATAGAATCATTAACAAATGAGAAAAAACCAACTGATAAAATTAAAAATATTGATATAATAGCTACAAAATATATTACGTCGGTTACCCTATCACTTAAAAAAGAGCTTTTAACATTATTAATAATTGAGCAAAACAAAGCTATCGATATAATGCTTAAAAATGCTGGCAAAAGGTCATAAACTGATGAAAAAAAGGTGGAAAAAATAATAGAAAAAACGTTTGAATAATCAATATTATAATTACCTGAAAGCAGTCCTTTTATCACCTCTAAAAAACTTGTTCCATTAAATAGAGAATAAGTATTACAAAAATCTTCAATCTCGTTAAAATCAATATTATTTAATTGTTCTCCAACACTTTCCTCAAGCGATTGGGCTGAAGAAACACCAATATTAAAAGAAAAAAACAATGAAAATATAATAAATAAATATATTAGGACTTTATATTTTTTCATAGCAATTCCATTATTAAATTAAAGAAAGCATATATAACAGGCAAGGAAACACATAACATAGCAAGCTTACCAACAAAAACTAGTTTGTCCGACAAGCTTTTTAACCCAAAATCTTCAATAATCCCAGCACCAAATTCAACCAAATATCCTATAGTTGTAACCTTAAACACTACCTTTATAAGTTCAGCATCAACGCTTATTAAATTAATAACCGAGCTAAAGAACTCAAACGTATATTGCAAGTAATCAATTGACATGTAAAGCATGATTATGCCAGACATAATTGCAACCAAAATCGTTAGGTCGCTATTTATGTTTCTTAAAAACACAATAATTATGGCAAAAAGTATACACACAGCAACAATTTTAACCATGACTAGAGCTGAAACAGCGTTTTTATAGTTTCAAATAATTCACTTATCATATTGATTACTAACGTTAAAACTATAATTAGTCCTGCGAGTGAAACTAATGTTGCTATATCATCCCTATCGCTTTTTTTGAGAACTTGTGTTATAACTGTTATCAATATACCTATTGCAGCTATCTTAAAAATAATATCTATATCCATATTTACAAAATAATTACAAATATAATTAAACCAAATAAAAACCCAAGCTTAATATACAGGCTTTTATATTTTTTTTCATTTTCTATTGCGTCATCTAAACAGTTTTTTATAAATTCCATTGAGTTGTTTGCAAAATTCTCTTGCGTAATTGAGTCCGACATACCAAGATTGTTAAAGTAATTACAATAAAAATCGTTATCGTTTTGATTTAAAAAATCATACTCACACATCTTCCCTTCAAAACTGGTTTTTAATCTGAATGTAAAAACGTTATCTCCACATCTTTTTACCAAGCTTTCAATTGGTAGTTTTGTAAATTTTACCTCGCTTAAATACAGTTTGTTAAAGTTAAGAAAACTAAAATAGTATTCCTTTTTGTTTGTATATTTTTTGCTTAACATATATCCAACAAACGTTGAAAAACAAACAATAAATATTCCAAGAAAAATTTTCACAACGTTCTCTCCTCCACAACCCCAAATTCACCCTTTTTATTCAATAGAAATATATTACTAAAAACTTTTGGGATATAATAGTCTTTCATTAAAACATCATCTATTGCCCCACCGTGAGAAGATGCAATAACTCCAACGCCACTAAGCTTTGCCCTAAACACACAATCCCAATCACTTTTAGTTACAAGCTCATCCGTTATAATCACATCTGGTGACATAGACCTAATGGCATATTCAAACGCAAATTGTTTATTTGAGAATGATATTTTATCTATGTTTTTACCAACAACCTCATTAAATTCTCCTCTTTCATCCACAATCAAAATTGAATGATTACTTGATTCATTAAGATATAAAGCAAGGTCTTTAAGAAAGGTCGTCTTTCCTCTTGACGGCGGAGAAACAATTAGTGAACTAATAATATCTTGTCCATTAAAAATCTTATCTCTTATTATTTTTGAACAGTCTTTAACTAAATGAGGTATTCTAATGTTTAATGAGGAAATGCTTTTTATTGTAACAATTTTATCACCCTCAAAAACACATTCGCCAGCAATTCCAATCCTTATGCCGTTAGAATAATTGATAAATCCTTGTTTAATTTGCTCATTATAAGCATATAGAGAACGTTTTGTTACGTTTAACAAGATTTCATCAATATCCTCGCTTTTACATATTAAGTTAAAAATAGTAATTCTTTTTCCCTCATAATTTACAGTAACGGGGAAATTTTTTCTTAGCCTAATTTCATATAATAGTTCATTTTTTAATTTTATGATTTCTTTTTTTATTCTATTTGGTAGAAAATTTAATTCCATATACAATAATATACGGGACAAACCTAAAAAATAGAACAAAAAAACCTTGCCGTTCGGCAAGGTTTGTGTTTTTAATAAATATTATTCAATGTTTCCTAACATTTCAGCGATAGAAACGCCCGTGTTAGAATCTTCTTTCCATTCACGAAGCTCTGGTTCTTCTTTCTCTTCTTTAGCTACACGTTTTTTACCCTTTGATGCAGGCTTTTCCTCCTCTTCCTTTTCGGGCTTAGGAATTTCAGGAAGCAATGCTTTAATTGAAAGAGTCATTCTTTCTTTATCTGGATTTATTTCTACAATTTTAGCCTCAATTTCTTGACCAACTTGAAGAGCTGAAACAGGGTTTTCAAGCCATTCGTTAGAAATTTGAGATACGTGAACTAAACCGTCAATACCTTTTTCTATCTCTACAAAAGCACCAAATGATACTAATCTAACTACATTACCCTTAACAACTTGACCAACGCTGTATTTTTCAGCAACCGTATCCCAAGGCTTAGGTTGTAGTTGCTTATAACCAACGGAAACTCTCTTAGATTCTTCGTTGATTTTAAGAATCTTGAATTCGTATTGTTTTCCTAACTCTAAAACCTCAGCACAGTCTTTACAACCTGTCCAAGAAAGTTCAGAGATGTGTGCAAGACAATCAAATCCATTAACGTCAATAAACGCACCAAACTCAGCAAATCTAACAGGAGTTCCTAAAACAACGTCACCTTCTTGAATTGAGCCAAAGAATTCAGCTTCCTTTTGAGCCTTAATAGCATCACGTTCTTGCTTTTCTGCCTCAAGAATAACTCTTTGAGAACCAACAATTTGACGACGCGCTCCTCTAGATTCTACCTTTTCAGCCTTTAATCTTAAAGTTTTTCCAATATATTTGTCTAAATCTTTAACAAAACCAATTCTAATTTGTGATACAGGAACAAATACTTCGTAGCTACCGAACTTACCAGTTAAACCACCCTTGTTTGTTGCAGTGATAACAGCCTCGAATACCTTTCCATTTCTGATTTCTTCAATCTCAGCTTCTTCCTTAAGAACCTTTTCCATCGCTTTTTCAGAGAATTTTAAGGGGTTCTTACCAACAACCATTACACGAATTTCTTCGCCAATCTTGTTTTTATATAATTCTTTATCATATGCTGAAAGCATTTCGTCTTTCGGCAAATCAAAATCTTTCTTTGCGTTCTTCATTGAAAGAGTCAAACCCTCATCGTTAGCAGAAGATATTCTTGCAGTAATTATTTGACCAATCTTATAATCACGACTTGGTTTAATGTTCGCAAACGCAACTTCCATTTCCGACTTAGATGCAACTTCTTTAGTAGCTTCAACCTTTACTTCTTTCACTTCTTCCGTTTTAGAAACTTCGCTTACCGTAGCTTCGGTAGTGATAATTTCTTCTGTTGTAATTTTCTCCATGCCCGAGATACACCTATGAAATTGTTCTATCGGTGTAGATGCACCTAAAACAATTCCTACCTTATAAAAATTTTTTATTTTGTCAAAACAAAAGTCTTCAGCGTCGTAAACTCGAAAAGTATTTTCGCAATTATTTTTGCAAATAGCAAAAAGCTTTTCTGTATTGTTGCTCTTTGCACCACCTAAAACTATAACTGCGTCACACTCTTGAGAGAGCTTTTCGGCTTCTTTTTGACGTTCTATTGTAGTATAGCAAATTGTTTTGAAAATATCAACTATTTTAACCTCACTGTTTGCAAAATTTTTTATAGTTTTTTCAAATTTTTTTTCACTATACGTGGTTTGGACTACCACACACAGTTTTTCGGCTTTAATTCTTTCAAAATCGCTAGCTTCATTAATGATAAATGCTGAATTTTCACACCAACCGTTTATGCCTTTTACTTCAGGATGATTTTCATCACCAATTATTGCAATTGCATAGCCTTCACTATAATATTTACTTACCTTTGTTTGAATATCTTTAACAAAAGGGCACGTGCAGTCAATAACCTCTAGTCCAAGCTCCTTTGCTCTATCAAAAGTTTGCTTGCCCTCTCCGTGAGTTCTAATTATTAATTTATCGCCTTTTTGAAACTCAACGTCAGATAGAGAATTTATTGTAATTACACCTGCTTTTTCTAGCTCAGCAACAACCCTCTCATTATGTATAATTTCGCCCAAAACAAATTTGCGTTTAGAGTCAATTTTAAGTGCAGTATCTATCGCCCTTTTAACTCCAAAACAAAAACCACCGTGCTTACCCTTTACGACCAGCATTTTTCACCTTTTTATTAAGCAAATATTGTAATTCACTTTTTGTTTCAAGAATCTTATCTCTAATCCTATTGGAAAGCAAATCTATATCCTCTTGAGTAAGCTTCTTATCATAAAACTCAGCTAAATCAAACGGTTTTCCAATAAGCATATTAGTTTTTCTAAAAATTTTAGCTTTTCTATCTATGAAAACTGGGATGATTGGTGATTTTGTTCTAATTGCAAATATAATCGACCCCCCTTTAATCGGCAATAGTTCAGCATCCGTTTTATTACGTGTTCCCTCTGGGAAAATTAAAAGCTTTTTGTCCTCTTTTAATACCCTGGTAGCTGTTATAATCGATTTTACGTCTGGATTATCCCTATCAATAGATATCGCACCAAAGGATTTTAAAATTTTACCGAATAAACGATTTTTAAAAAGCTCTTTTTTTGCAAGCAAATATAGGTCGTTTTTAGATAAATGCAACATATAAATGCTATCAATAACGCTCAAATGATTTGAAACAAAAACAGTTTTTCCCTCACAAACGTTTTCTTTGCCGTAAACCTTAAGTGGATATATTAAATTAACAAATCTTACAAATGCTCTTTGAAATAAATTCATTATTATTTAACGTATGACAAAACCTTGTTAACAACTTGCTCAATCGTCATATACGACGTGTCGATTTCTATTGCATCATCAGCTTTTTTTAGTGGTGCAAAATCCCTGTTTTTGTCGTTAAAATCTCTTTGTTCAATTTCTTTTTTTAATAGGTCAAAATCTATTTTATGACCTTTTAGAGTTAATTCCTTAAAACGTCTGTCAGCCCTAACGTCTACACTTGCGGTAACGTAAAATTTATAATCTGCATTTGGCAAAACATACGAACCAATATCTCTTCCATCTAAAATACAAGACATTTGCGAAGCAATTTTTCTTTGCATGTCAACCATTTTTAATCTAACACACTTAAGGCTAGAGATATTTGAGGCTGCCATTGAAACGTGAGGCTCACGTATCTTTTCAGAAACGTCTACGCCATCTAAATATGTATGTTGTGCTCCGTCAATATATTTGATTTCTAAATCTATGTTATCAATAAATGTTGAAACGCCTTGAATATCAAAAGTGTCAATCCCAAGGCCTAATGCCTTTAATGCCGTAGCCCTATACATAGCACCAGTATCAAGATACAAAATATTTAATTCCTTTGATAATCTTTTTGCAATAGTGCTTTTACCACTACCTGAAGGTCCGTCTAGTGCGATTTTAACGATTTTTTCCATAATGTATTCCCCTATATTTTAATTTTATGAATTTCCAGCAACGTAACCGGTTGAGAACGCTATTTGCATGTTAAACCCACCTGTATAAGCATCAACGTCAATTACCTCACCCGCAAAATAAAGGCCCGAAACAATCTTACTTTCCAAAGTTTTTGGATTTATCTGCGAAACGTCAACACCACCTGATGTTATAATGGCTTCCTTTATATCTCTAAGCTTCAAACATTCAAAAGATAGATTTTTTATTGTAAATACAAGTTTATCTCGCTGTTTAGCTGTAAGCTCGCATGCTTTAACTCTATCTGATACGCCAGCCTTTTTTAACACAACCTCAACTAATGAAGCTGGCATAAGTGACCTAATTACAGTAGCTATACTCTTAGTATTAGCTTCCTTTATCTCTCTAATAAGTCTATCGTTTAACACGTTACAATCAAGTGCAGGCTTTAAGTCAATTTTTATTGTGCATTTACCAACGTCTAACTTGTTTAAATGACAAGATGCAGACAAAACAATCGGGCCCGAAACGCCAAAATGAGTAAATAGCATTTCACCAAAATCGCAAAAAATTCGCTTTTCCCCACTAAAACAAGAAATTTCAACGTTTTTTAATGATAGCCCCTGCAAAGGCTTATAATCACTTCCCTTAAGCTCAATTCCAACCAAGGATGGCTTTGGGGGAATGATTTTGTGCCCTAGCTTCTTTGCAAAAGTATAACCATCACCCGTACTACCCGTAAACGGATAAGAAACTCCTCCCGTGCAAACAATTACTTTATCACAGTCAATTTTATAGTCGTTAACCACAACAGAACTTACTTTTCCATCACTTACTAATACATCAATAACTTCATGATTTAATCTTACGTCAACATTATAGGTTTTAAGAAGTTTTTCTAAAGTTTTGGTAACGTCACTAGCTTTATCTGATTCCGGAAAAACCCTGTTTCCCCTTTCAGTTTTAAGCTTTAAGCCGTTTTCAGTAAAAAAATCAATAACATCTGAAGGCGTAAAACGAAAAATACTGCTAAAAATAAACTTTGAGTTAGTGGTAACGTTATTTAAAAAATCGATAGGCTCAACGTTATTGGATAAATTACACCTGCCTTTTCCTGTGATGTATATCTTTTTACCTAGCTTCTCGTTTTTTTCGAGTAAGATAACTTGATTATTCAATTTTGCAGCAAAAATAGCGGCTATCATTCCCGATGCACCACCGCCAATCACAACAATCTTTTGCATATTCATCTATAATATTTTAACACTTTTTTTTATAAAAATCAATATCATAGAAATAAATAATTAGACAAATATTAAATATAATTTTTGTATTAAATTTTAAATAATATACATTATGTGTAACATAATTACACTCTTTTTCGTTTGGTTTTTACTGCCTTTCTTTTGGTGAAGAACTTTTGAATTTTATCACCGTTTTTATAAATATAAATAGCAGTTAAAATCGAAACACAAAAGAATAAAACCCATAGTAGTATTCCCCACCAAGTGTTATAAGGAATAATATTATTATTAAATGAAAAACAAGTTGCAAAAATAGATATTATCCTAGTAATAAAAACTGTAACAATAAAAAACGGTGTTTGAATAGTTGTTATCCCTGCAACGAAGCACAAAACGTCGTCTGGAAAAAATGGAAATAAAAAAGCAAACGTTAATATTATTTTATCTTTTCCTTTTATAAATTTCAACCATTTGTCTAGGTTTTCCTTACCCACTAGCCACTTTGCTACCTTATAACCAAAAACTCTACCCACAAAAAAACTGACTATTGAGCCTAAAATAATTCCTATACAGCTATATATTGCACCAAATAGTGGACCAAACAACAAAACGCCCGCACCAATGGTTATAAATCCGGGAATAGGAAGAACTGCAACCTGCAAAAACTGGATTATTATAAATAAGACGATAGCATATCCACCAAAAGATGAGATATATTTTCTAAATTGCTCTATTGATTTAATTTTATCAAAAAACCCTGAAATTTTTAAGATATATAGCGATAAAGAAGCTAACATTATCAAAAAAATCGTTAATAAAAAGAGTTTATAAACAAACTCTTTATTTTTTGCAAAAAATATTATTGTTAATATGCAAAGTGTTGATACAACAGCTAATACTAGTGAATTTATTATTTTAGAATTTTCAAAAAAGAATCCTAACTCAAAAGCATCAACATATAATACGGAAAATACTACTGAAAGAACACCTATAATTGCTATCAATATTATATTTAGTATATATTTAAATTTACTTGCTAAGTGCTTGTTTTTCGCCATATCCATACTATTATTATATTATATACAATAAAAATTATCCTTTATTGTAACTTTTTATACTCAGAAACAGCTATTTTATCACACCTATTATTATATTCGTTATCAGAATGTCCTTTTACTTTAATAAACTCAACTAAATTTATTTCTAAAAGTCTTAAAAGCTCTTGCCATAAATCAAGATTTTTAACGGGCTTTTTATCAGCTGTTTTCCAGCCTTTATTCTGCCAATCGACAATCCAACCCTTATTAAAAGCATCAGTTAAATATTGAGAGTCGCTATAAAGCTTTACAGAACAAGGTTCTCTTAGTGCGGAAAGCCCAGCAATTGCGGCTTTTAACTCCATTCTATTATTAGTTGTTTCAAGCTCGCTACCAGAAATCACCCTCTCCACTCCCTTGTATATTAAAATTGCACAATAACCTCCGTTGCCCGGATTACCACTGCAAGCGCCGTCGGTATATATTTGAACCTCTTTCATTATAGATTTTCCAACTCCTCTGCTCTTTTAATACAAGCCTCTATTGCTTGCTCAACAATCTTGTCTAAACCTTTTTCTTTGTATAAATTTATAGCTTGAATTGTTGTTCCACCTTTACTACACACTGCGTCAATAAGTTCATCCAAAGTTTTGTCGCCATTCTCCAACACCATTTTAGAACTACCTAACATTGTAGCTGTTGCTAAATTTTTTGCATCATCATTATTTAAGCCAAATTTTACGCCTGCTTCGATTATGTATTTTAGGAACAAATAAAAATATGCAGGAGAACTTCCACTAATTCCAGTTACAGCGTTAAGCTTATCTTCAGAAAGTTCTACAACCATTCCTACCGAAGATAATAGCGATTTTATAAACTCAGCGTCTTTTGTGTCGTTAAACCTAGAAACGTCTAAACCAACAGCACCAAAACCGAGAGAACAAGGCGTGTTTGGCATACACCTTGCAATTTTTTCTTTTCCTAAAGCATTAGAAATTTTATCAATTTTAACACCAGCCATAATAGAAATAAACTTTTCGCAAGATGAATTTTTTATGTCGTTAAAAACTTTTGGCGAATTTTGAGGCTTAACGGCAAATAGAACGAATTCCGAATTATTAGCTAAATCATAATTATTAACTGTTGTAGAAACACCAAGTGATGCAATATTTTCAAGTGAAATAGCAGATAAATCGCTTACAATAATATCAGATGGCATTATCAATTGTGACTTTATAACACCTTTAATTATAGCAGATGCCATAAAACCTGCACCAATAACACCTAATTTAAATTTCTTTTCCATTTTAACCTCTTTTTAATTGACTAAAACAAATATTTAGTATATAATTTTAATGCCTTAGGGGAGTGGCTCAATGGTAGAGCAGCGGTCTCCAAAACCGCTGGTTGCGTGTTCGAATCGCGTCTCCCCTGCCAAAATGAAAAAGGATGCTTTTCTATAATGAAAAGCATCCTTTTTTTAATAATTTTTCTCGTTAATTTCAAAGTAGCTTTGTGGATGCATGCACGTAGGACAAAGCTGTGGAGCAGAATTGCCAACTAAAATATGTCCACAGTTTCTGCATTCCCAAGTTTTAACCTCAGGCTTTTTGAACACTTCCGCATTTTCTACGTTCTTTAATAATGCACGGTAGCGTTCTTCGTGTGTTTTCTCAATAGCAGCAACAAGCCTAAATTTTCTTGCTAAATCTGTAAAGCCCTCTTCATCGGCCACTTTTGCAAAAGTGTCATACATGTCAGTCCATTCGTAATTTTCGCCCTCTGCAGCGTGTAAAAGGTTTTGAGCTGTATCACCGATACCTTCTAGCTCTTTAAACCACAATTTAGCATGTTCTTTTTCATTATCGGCTGTTTTTAGGAATAATGCTGCAATTTGCTCAAAGCCTTCCTTTTTTGCTTTAGAAGCAAAGTAGGTATACTTGTTTCTGGCTTGAGATTCGCCAGAAAATGCAGCGTGTAAATTTTGCTCAGTTTTTGTTCCTGCGTATTTATTACTCATTTTTTCACCTCTTAAAATTATTTACTTTTATAATATAATTTACAATGACAAAATCCCTCAAAGTCAGGGTCAGCCACTTGTGCCTTAAATTCTTCGCACATGCACTTGTTTTCCTCTGTTTTAGCAAGCTTACAAGGACAGTAGCCACCTTTTGCCTTAAGCCCCTCTTTAATCATTTCAACAATCTTTTTGTCGGGATTTAATGATATTTTTGACATAATAATTCAGCTCCTTTATTTAGAATAAGTATTTTTTTCGATAATTTTTCTAATTTAACTCAAATATCTGTCAAAGAACTTTATTCTATACGCCACTATAAGCAGAAAAGCCACCGTCAACCGGTATAATAGTTCCAGTTACAAAACCACTTGCTTTATCGTCAGACAACCATAAAAGAGCACCTAATAAATCTGCAATCTCACCAAATTTTTTCATAGGTGTAGCAGCAAGAATTTTGCCTGTTCTGGCAGTTGGCGTTCCATCTGAATTATAAAGCAATGCTCTATTTTGATTTGTAACAAAAAATCCCGGAGCAATGGCATTACAACGAATACCGCAAGGAGCAAAATGAACTGCAAGCCATTGTGTGAAGTTAGAAATACCAGCCTTTGCTGCTGAATATGCTGGAATTTTAGTAAGTGGTCTATAAGCGTTCATTGAAGAAACGTTGATAATGTTACCACCGGTCTTAATCATATCCTCAGCAAAAACTTGTGTTACTAAAAATGCAGAAGTGATATTTAAATCAAAAACAAACTTTAAGCCACTTTCCTCCAACGCAAAGAAGTCCTTAACACCTTCTAAGTCAGGAGTCATCGTTTCATTATCGGTAGATGCTCTTGGATTGTTTCCACCAGCACCATTGATAAGGAAATTAACCTTGCCAAACTTTGCATTTATCTCAGCCTTTGCTTCGACAATACTATTTTTATCTAAACAGTTACATTTTACAGCTAAAGCATTTTCGCCAATTTCATCAGCAATTGCCTTTGCAGCATCATAGTTAATATCAAGCAATGCAACCTTAGCACCGTTTACAGCTAGAGCTTTTGCAAACTCACCACAAATAATTCCACCTGCACCGGTTACTACTACTACTTTGTTAGTTAAATCTACTGATAATGGAGTTTTCATTTATATTCCTTCCCTTTAATTATTTACAAATTATATTTTCTAAAACAACGTCTTCCACGTTATTAAAGAAGAATTGATGATATGGGTCAAATACTCTGTAGTTTAATGTAATATTTTTGAATACAAGACCTTTTGCTTTGTATTCTCCCTCATATCCGTTAACAACTATAGCGTCTGCCTTATTAATTCTACCTGAACCATATAACTCAATACCCGAAAGAATTATATTTTCAAAATGTATGTTCTCAATAATCGGTGGCTCTTTGTTAGCTATGCTGTCGTTATTCTTTGCCATACGGTTATCAATGTGTATTTTACAAGCCTTAGCATTGTAAACTCTAATATTTTTTAGGTAACCACCACGTTCTTTAGTGGTTTTAAAGTGGAAACCTGCAAAGCTATGTTCAATATCACAATCCCAAATAGTAACGTCGTTAATACCGCCAGACATTTCACTGCCTAAACAAATTCCGTGTCCACCTTTAGAAGCAATATCAAATACTTTAACGTGTTCGGTTGGTCTATTTATTTCGTTTCCTTGAGGATTTATACCAGATTTAACTGCTACGCAATCATCTCCCGTATCAAAATATGAATCAAAAAGAACGCAGTTAGTAGATGAATCTGGGTCCCAACCGTCACCATTTGAAACTCCACGTGATGTTACTTTACAACCGCAAGTAACGATGTTGTTAGAGTAAACAAATTGCAAGTTCCACGCAGGGCTATAACCAACGTCCGAATCAGCTAAAATAAAATTATCGGTATTATAAACCTCAATTAGTCTACCACGATATCTACCTGGACCCGTGCAAACCATCAAATCAGTTGGTCTTTCGCCCTCTTTTAGCTTAACAGTCGCCAAAATCTTTTCAGTCTCAACGTCAATTATGTTCTTTCTAAGTTCTCCACCACCACCGTAAATTGTTCCACCACGGATAACAACGTTTTTAGTTGTATATCCTTTTGTATGGTCCATCTTACCAACGTTGATTAAAGAAGCATAGCATTTTCTTTCAACACCTTCAAAACGGCTGTCTATCATAGGAAGATAATCGTTTATATCAGCTGTTCCTTGTAAAATAGCCTCATCATCAAGTAAAAGCTCTGTATCACTGCCCACAAATAATGCACCTGTCATATATTTGCCCTTAGGAAGATAAACACACTCGTCTTTAGTGCAATCATCAAGCGCTTTTTGAATTGCCTTAGTATTAAGCGTTATACCATCTCCTAATGCATTGTAAGGCGCTTTTGTAACGTCAATTTTATTTTTAACCTTATTAGAGGTTGCACTGCCCTTTCCAATTTCTTTTAAGATTTCGCCTTGTGCATTCACCAAAACAACTTCATATGAATACTCTGTTTGAGGTGTTGTGTTGATTTTAAAATGAGTTTTATTGGTTTCAGCATACTTTTTTCCATCAACAAAGGCTACAAACTTGTCCCCTTCATTCATATCGGGAACATAATCCCACCAAACACGTATGCTCGTATCAAAAATTACTGTATTTAACATAATGAAGCCACCTCTTTTTTATTACAAAGAATAGCACCTGAATCAAATCTGATTTTTCCACTACCATACTTTACCGCACCACAAATGTAAATTCCTAGCGGGAAATACAAATAATGGTCGTCATCACACTCATCTAAAGCCTTTTGTATAACAGCCGTATTGTCAGTTACGCCGTCACCTTTTGCAAAATAAGGTGCTTTCGTCACGTCAATCTTTTCTTTATACTTTAAGGTTGAAAATACTTGAGTGTCAGAATGTCCTACAGCCTCACCCTTTTCATCAAGAAGAACTACGTTGAACTCAAAGTCCTTGCCAGCATCTAGGTTTTTAAAATCATAATAGATGTTA
Source organism: Christensenellaceae bacterium (assembly GCA_045653205.1). Classification (GTDB taxonomy): domain Bacteria; phylum Bacillota; class Clostridia; order Christensenellales; family Borkfalkiaceae; genus UBA1259. The sequence goes on from JAZOLT010000006.1 coordinate 55,750, forward strand.
GGAGTAAAAACTACGGCAGTGCCATTTACGGTAACTTTAAATTTATATCCATCCTTAAAATCACGTCTAGGGTCCCACCACAATCTTATTTCGTCTTCATAACAAACAGCATACATCATAATAGTTAACCTCTATTTCTTTAAGTCTTTTTCAACGGCCTCAAATAATCCATATAAATAAGTAGCACCTAAAGCTCTATCGAACAAGCCATAACCGGGCTTAGCATCTTCTCCCCAAATGTTTCTACCATGGTCAGGACGAAGATATCCATCAAATCCATTTTCAACTAAAGCCTTTACAATACCATACATGTCTATATTTCCATTATCGGTAATATGACCATTTTCATAGAAATCCATATCGTTTGTATACTTTAATTGTCTTAAATGCGCAAAGTAAATTCTATCAGCGTATTTACCAGCCATTTTAACAAGCTCGTTAAATCTTCCAGCACCAAGACTGCCCGTGCAGAATGTAATACCATTGTGCTTGTTTGGAACAGCACTAAACAATCTGTCGTAATCTTCCTCTTTACAAATAATTCTAGGAAGACCAAACATATCCCATGGTGGGTCGTCTGGGTGAATTGCCATATCCACGTCAGCCTCATCACAAGCAGGCATAATAGCATTTAAGAAATATACTAAGTTTTCAAACAGCTTTTCGTGCGTCATTCCCTCATACTCGCCAAGAAGCTTGTTTAACTCATCGGTTGAATAGCTTTCATCCCATCCAGGAAGATGCAGGTTTTTAGGGTCTAGCTTCATTAAAGTATCGTGACAGTATGCAAGCGAGGTTGCTCCGTCAGCATGCTTAAAATAAAGGTCTGTTCTAAGCCAGTCGAAAACAGGCATAAAGTTATAACAAATACATTTTACCCCTGCCTTACCGCAATTGATAATGTTTTGCTTATATGCTTCAATGTATTTATCCCTAGTGGGCTTTCCAAGCTTTATATCTTCGTGAACGGGAACAGATTCAATAACCTCCATTGTCAAGCCTGCATTGTTAGAAAGCTCTTTTAATCTTAAAAGTTTATCAAGCTCCCAAACCTCACCAACAGGAACGTCATAAACAGCTGTTACTACGCCCTCCATTCCTTGAATTTGCTTAATGTGATTTAATGGTATGCAATCTTTTTCGCCATACCAACGAAACGTCATTTTCATAGCAATATTTTCCTTTATAACATCGTTAATAACATTTTAACTTATTTGGGGGTAAAAATCAAGAGAAAAAGAAAAAGTTTTCTAACTTTTTTACTTGTTTTTTATAAATTTATAAATATAAAAAAACAAGGCTTAAATTGCCTTGTTTTTTAGTTATATTTTAACGATTTTTCCTGTTTCTGCAGATTCTTCAGCTGCGTATACACAAAGATGGCCATTAATAGAATCTTCAATGCTGGTTATGGAAATTGAATGCTTATCCCCTCTAATAAAATCGGCTAATTCCATACACAATACGTCATCACCACCCTTATGGAAGCCAACAAAATTCTTAATTTCATCTTCCACACAGTATTCAGTTTCACTTCTCGCATGAGTTTTGAAGTCGTATTTTCTAACGGTATATTTTCCGTCTTCAAACGAGCCGAAAATTTCACCGTCCTCTCCAATAATATGTATCAATCTGTCTGCTTTGGCAACGCCACCAACTAACGTAAATGAACAAGAAGAGCCGTTCTCAAACTGGAATATAGCGTGTTGACGGTCACAAATATCTTCGTATTTATATAAACACTTTTTATCTAAATCTTCACGGGTTTGTTCCCAAACGTTTTTAACAGAATATTTACAAGTATCGCCGTGCTTACAGTCGTAGCAATTTTCCCCTGCATCAGCTGGTGCGTTTTCGGGAATAAAGTTCTTTCTATCCTTAAAGCTTGCAACTGCAACGGGCTTTGTTGAGTTGTTTAGCCAGCACATAATGTCCGTATCGTGACAAGATTTTGCAAGTAAAAATGATGAACCACACTTTTCTGTATTATACCAGTTACCAATTAAATAAGAACCCCAGAAATGTTGAACACCAACGTGCTCGGTCATATTTATAGTAACTATCTTACCAATCTCGTTGTTAAGCAAATGCTTTTTAATACTTTTATAAAATGGTGTGTATCTTAAAACGTGACAAATATAAATTTTAGTGCCACTCTTTTTATATTTTTCATAAAAATCTAAAAGCTCAGCCTTGTTAGCCGTAATTGGCTTTTCAAGTAATTGATTATAGCCCTTTTCCATAATTTGCGTTGCAGTTTCAATGTGAATATTATCCATTGTTGCGTTGATAACTAAATCACACACAATGTTTTTAGCAAAAAATTGTTCAAGGTTTTCAAAACCCATATCGCTTTTAAGAGATAAATCAGCAAGTGCTTGATTCCTTCTTTGTTCGTTTGGCTCTACAATACCAATAATTTGAATTGCGTTTTCACGATGCACTGAATTCTTAATATAAACTTGAGCACGATTGCCTGCACCAACTAAAACTGCCGTAACTTTTCTCATAAAAACCTCCAAAATTAGATTTCCTATAAAAGTATAAATCAATTTGATTTTAAATGCAAGTAATATTTAAGAAATAATAATATTTTTTTCAGGTTGGGTCAATAAAAATTGGTAAGCAAGGTGGATTATAAGTAAACGCAACAAAACCTACGGTTATTAACACTAATATTGCCACAAAAATATACTTATTTATTCCTATTTGAACGTTGTTCTTAATTAAAATTCCCTCAACTAAATATGAAATCCCACCACTTATAAAAAATATTGCAATATTAACCCAGTCTGGCGTTTTCCCAAAAGCACCGTTAAGCGTATAAAATAAAATTGGAATAAGCATAATTCCTATTATAATTCCTAACGTTTTAATTTGCCAATAACTTTTATAATCCTTAAAATAAAAATATTGAATAAAAGCAAATATAAGCATTGGAAAAAATAAAATTTTCATATGTTCAAATGTGCTTTCGTTCACAGCTGAAATCGGTTTAAATATTGCTAAATTTGTCCAGTCATATACAAAATGCAATAGAGTGCCTAAAACAGAAACAAAAGTTAACGCACCAACCTGCCAAAGTAATAAAGATTTTTTCATAAAACTCCAAAAGATTTATTTATAGAATTCTATTCAAAAATCATAAAATATATACTAAAAAAAGGACACCAAAAGGTGTCCTCTTTTCGTGGCGGAGAGTTAGGGATTCGCTGACGTTAGTCTTACCGGAGCAATTTGTTTGCGTAGGTAACCTTGTTCGTTATCACTAACTCGTAGCAAACAAAAAAGCACTAGCAGGGCTTTAGCCGGTGTAGTGCTTTTGTTGGCGGAGAGTTAGGGATTCGAACCCCAGGAAGCTCATCACTTCAACGGTTTTCAAGACCGCCGCTTTCGACCGCTCAGCCAACTCTCCATATAAAATATTGTAAAATTTGCATTGATGTTTTTCAACATTAGATATTCTACAATATTTTTTTGTTTTTTGCAAACGTTTTTTACTACTTTTTTTATTCTAATTCAGAAAACTTTACAAGTTTTACGTCCGACTGAGAAAAAAGCTCTAATGCAAACTCATCTGGATAGCCGTTTTTGTAAATAACAGTCTTAATTCCTGAGTTTAAAATCATTCTTGTGCAGATAACGCAAGGTTGATGAGTAACATACATTGTTGCGCCCTCAAGACTTACCCCAAGCTTTGCTGCTTGAATGATAGCATTTTGTTCAGCGTGAACTGCATAGCAAACCTCTTGCATTGTTCCGCTAGCTATATTTTTCTTTCTTCTAAGACACTCTCCCCTTTCAGCACAGCTATCAATTCCACTTGAAGCACCGTTATAACCTGTAGTTAAAATTCTTTTATCCTTAACTACAACAGCTCCTACGTGCCTATTCTCTTGAAAGCAACTTGACCAGCTGGCAACGGTTTCAGCTAGGTCCATAAATCTTTTATCCCATTTATCCATAGTAAATCTCCTAATTATCTTTTTTAACCATTTTCTCTAATTCTTTTATAAACGAAGTAGTATCTGTAAACGAACGATAAACAGATGCAAATCGAACGTAAGCAACCTCGTCAATATTTTTCAAGCCCTCGCACACCATTTCACCAAGCTCTTTACTTGTAACTTCTTGTGCAAGAGAATTGTATACTTTCTTTTGAATATCATCGACAAGCTTATCTATAGTGCTTGCAGGCACAGGGCGTTTTTCACAAGCCTTAATAATGCCGTTCTTAATTTTGTTTACATCAAAAGCTTGTCTTGCACCACTTGTTTTTATTACGAAAATGGGTGTGTTTTCAACTGTTTCATAGGTAGTAAACCTTTTTCCACATTGAATACATTCTCTTCTTCTACGTATATTTGTCCCGTCTTCAGAAGCTCTAGAATCTATTACTTTAGTATCAAGCCCGCCACAATACATACATTTCATAAGTAGTTCCTCTCAAAAATTATAATTTTTATAAAAACACACAATATAAATAAAGGTGATTTATGTCAATATTTATTTTAATTATCAGCATCGTTTATTTAATTGCCGTAAACGTATACGGAATAATGATGCTTAAATTTCAAAAACAAGCCCGTGAAGAAGGTGATGAAGAAAACATCTCAATCGGCGATTCTAAGCTTCTTCTTACAGCACTACTAGGTGGTGCATTGGGTATTTATATTTTTATGTTTATTTTTAGATATAGACTAAAAAGCCTTTTAATGATGGTGCTTGTTCCCGTTCTGATTGCAGTTAACGTTTTTACTGTTATTATGATATTCAATAACGGACCAAACTACTTTCGTTACTAACTCTTTCTTACCTCGTTTATAACCATAGGAATTTGTTTAATTACGTCTGATGCCGTTATACTCCACTCGTTCTGCTCTTTTTGTGCAAGCTCTCCAGCCCTGCCAAATAGATAACAGCCAATTACAACGGCTTCTAATACAGAATCTGCCCTAGCTACCAAGCCAGATAGAATACCACTCAACACATCTCCGCTACCAGCCTTAGCAAGCCCACTAGCACCTGTAGTGTTAAGATAACATTCATCACCATCAGTAATAATTGTTGTAGCGCTTTTTAGAACTAAAACTAAGCCATATTCTTTTGCAAAGTCTTTTGCAAGGTTTATTGAATTATTTATAATTTCATCCTTATCCTTATCGATAAGTCGTGCAAATTCAGCAACGTGAGGAGTTAAAACAACTTCGCACTTTTTATCTTTTAAAGCTTCTATACCAAACTTTGCTAAAACGTTTAGTCCATCAGCATCAATGATAAGCTTTTTATCATAATTTTGTAATAAATAACAAATAATTTTGTAATTTTCTTCGGTTATATCAACGCCCATTCCGAACGCAATAGTGTTATATTGTAATAGCCTTTCACACTCTTCTTTCTTAAAAATTAAATGCTCGCCGTCACAACTAAAACTAGTTACCGTGCATTCGGGATTTATTGAAAATAATCCATTAAATAAACATTCGGGAATTGCTAGGTTAGAATATCCAACTCCAACCTTTAATGCTGACAATGCGTTGTAAGATAATAATATACTGCCTGGGTAGTTTTTGCTACCACCAAACACGCAAGCCTTTTTAAAATTGCCCTTGTTAACGTTTCTTTTTCGCTCTGGGAATAAATTTTTAAATTGATAACCACTAATTTTTTTAGTGTAATCATCGCCCCAAATACTTATTCCAATGTCCCTTGCAACAACCTTGCCCGAGTAATCTGGACCGTCATTTAAAAAATGCCCTAGCTTATACTCTTGAATGGCAACCGTAAGATTAGCCTTAACAGCTATTCCATACGCTAGCCCAGTATCACCCGATAATCCACTTGGAATATCACACGAAACAACGAACGCACCACTTTTATTTATTTTTTCTATTGCTGTTTTGTATTTACCTTCAACAGTTCTATTTAGGCCTGTTCCAAAAATACAATCTACAATAATATCGAATTTTTTATCAAAAATTTTGAATATGCCGTTCTTTACATTTACAGTTTGAACTGAAAAACCGTGAATTTTTGAAAGGATTTTAGCAACAACCTCACCGTCTTTTCCGTTGTTACCTGCACCAATACATACTAAAACTCTTCCACCTAGAAAACGGCTTTTTATTTCATCAGCAACAACTCCACCGGCACGCTCAACCAAAATTTCTTCCGAGATATCTAATTCATTTATTGTATATTCATCTGCCTTACGCATTTCGGCAGTAGTTAAAATTCGCTCCATTACTCCTCTTCCTTAAAGGTTGATATGGCAAACTCTGCTTCCTCGTAGCTAAAGCCTCTTCCTATTAAATATCGGTATGCTTTTAATATGTTTTCCCTTGTTTTATCTTTGTTTCTTAAATATTTAATAGCAACTTCTTTTGCATTAGCTCTTCCGTCTATTTCTAGCTCTGCAACGCCCTTATTTATATCATCTTTTTTAACGCCTTTCATCATAAGCTTATATTCATAAAGCCTTTTACCCTGCGTTTTAGAGTTGCACTCAACGTATCTTTTTGCAAAGTGTGTATCATCGATAAGCTTGTATTCTTTAAGTTTATCAATACAATAATAAGCTACATCTTCAGAATATCCCTTTCTAATTAAATAATCCTTAACCTGTTTTTTAGTCTTTAACGTTCTAGAAATATAAGCAATTGCAATTTCTAAAGCTTTTGCGTTGTCACTCTCTTTTTTTATCTGGTTAAGCTCTTCAACAGATATTTCTTTACCAACCTTTAACGAGTGAAGCATAACTGTTTCAAGCGAAGCTGAAAAATCAAACTCACCATCTATAAAAACGTTGCAACGTTCTCTATTTTTTACTTGCGCTGTAATAGAAGTAATAATAGGCATAATTAGAAACCAAAATATCCACTACCTGTTTTTTGTGGAATTATCTTTCCACTAAAAGAATCGGAGATTTTTTGCAAAAAAGACTCGTAGTTGCCCACCTTAATTGCAACCTCCACCCTAACTATCTGCTCAAACTCTGTATTTACAACCTTAAGGTCGTTAAAAGATATGTTTAAGAATTTAGAATATTGTTCGTAATCAAATAATAAATCAAAAAATTCTGCATTATGATAGCAAACAATTTCGCACGAATTTAAGCATTCGTTAACCGCTCCACCATAAGCTCTAACAAGCCCGCCCGTTCCAAGCTTAACACCACCAAAATACCTTGTGACCACTGCTACAGTTTTATAAATTTTTCGGTTTTTTAGCACGTCTAACATTGGCATACCAGCAGTTCCTTGAGGCTCGCCATCATCAGAAAACTTCTGAACAAGTCCCTTTTCATCTGCAATATACGCATAACAATTATGAGTAGCTAGAGAATGAAGTTTTTTTATTTCAGAAACGAACTCCTTTGCCTCTTCTTCGTCTTTTATTCCCTTGATATAACAAATGAATTTTGAACGCTCTATAACCGTTGTATTTTCAAACGAGCCGTTTACTGTTGTATAGCTTTTTGTCATATTAGAACAATCTTAATATGAACCTTTTTACCTTTGTGAAGTATAAAGGATTTGGCCGATTTAACATCTTCTGAAATACTGCCGAATGGGTCGGTAATCTTGGTATCGTTAATGCTTACTCCACCACCCTCAATCAAACGTTTAGCTTCGCCCTTAGACTTTGCTTGTCCTGCCAAAACTAACAGGTCTGATACGAAAGAAACTTGCCTAGAAACCTCAACGCTTAGCATATCATCTTCACTACCACCACCAAAAGCAGCTTTTGCTTGCTTTTGTGCTTCTAATGCCTTTTGTTCGCCGTGAACTAGCTTTGTCACTTCAAACGCTAGGCGTTCTTTAGCCTGATTCATTCTCTCATCGTTATATTTAGTTAATTCCTTTATCTCGTCAAGCTCCATAAAGGTTAATAATCTCATACATTCTTCTACCTTTACGTCTTCAACGTTTCTAAAATATTGGTAGAATTCGTATGGTGTTGTCCTCTTTTCATCTAGCCATAACGCACCCTTTGCAGTTTTACCCATTTTCTTTCCCTCACTAGTTAAAAGCAAGGTAAATGTCATTGCATAAGCTGGTTTAGCTTCTTTCTTTCTAATTAAATTTGCGCCTGCAAGCATATTCGACCATTGGTCATCACCACCCAACTGTAAGCAAACGCCATAATCTTGATACAGCTTTAAAAAGTCGTAGCCTTGCATGAGCATATAGTTAAATTCTAGAAAAGAAAGCCCTTTTTCCATCCTAGATTTAAAGCACTCTGCAGTTAACATTTTATTAACTGAGAAATGAACGCCAATGTCACGTAAAAAATCAACGTAGTTAAGGTTTAGTAGCCAATCGCCGTTGTTTACCATAATTGCAGAATTTTCGCCTTCAAACCTTATAAACCTACTCATTTGCTCTCTAAAGCATTCGCAGTTATGTGCAATAGTTTCCTTTGTCATCATAGAACGCATATCGGTCCTGCCCGATGGGTCCCCAATCATTGCCGTTCCACCACCTATAAGAGCTACTGGCTTATGACCATATCTTTGCATCCAAGCCATAGCCATTATAGGAATATAATGACCTATGTGCAAGCTATCAGCCGTAGGGTCAAAACCAACATAAAAAGATACGCTTTCCTTGCCTAAAAGCTCGTATAAATCATCTTCAAAAACCGTTTGTTTAATAAAGCCTCTTTCCTTAAGAACGTCAAAAATATTTTTATCCATTATAATCCTACCTATGTTAATTACATTCGTAAAATATTATACAACATATAGTGGTTAAAGTCAATTATAAAACACAAAACAAATAAAAAAGACGGCTATAAAAAACCGTCCCTTTTATCATCTTTTACTTCCTGAACGAATAACTGAAAAAATCAACAAGCCGAAATTCGCGCCTATAACAAGACCTGCAATAAATAAAAGCATAAAATATTCTCCTTGTTAAAATTATCATCTATTTTGAATATTTTTATACTTTTATTGCTATTATGTCAGACATAATCTTGTCGTTTTTGACAGTATTTGCCTAATCTTTTGGCATAGCACCAAACAAAAGCATTCTTCTTGCCTCAAGCAAAACTTCTAAATTGTATTTATTCCCTTTTTTATAAAAATTAACTATAGGCTTATCAGAAAATTCAAAATAGTCTTGTAATAGTTTATTCAAATCATCAATAAAAAGGTTATAAAAATTTTCGTTTACAATAAACCTATCTTGAGATATTACGTTTTCTATTCTTTCTATTTGGTTGTTCTTTTTCCTCATACACTCCTCTTTATCGCCCTTTTAATACTTCCAAAAAATCCAGAATACTTTTCTGTAACGTCATAAATTTTATTAGAATGTTTTAATACGTTATTTGCAAGCACTTTATACGCTTTATGTGACTCGCACGAGCGTGATAAAGTATATCCACTTGACAAAAACACCTCATCCTCTTCTGGTAAAACACCTATTAATTCTGTTTTTAACAGTGATTCTATATCATCTGGTTTCATCATTTTATCCCCTAGCATTAAATCACCTCTAGCCTTATTTACAATCAACCCAACGTAATTAGGTTTATATGAGCGAACTAATGATATAACCTTATCAGCATCTCTTATGCTTGTTAGATTTGGAGTTACCACTATAAACGCTTCATCGGCACAAGATATTGCTCTATGAAAGCCTATATCTATACCTGCTGGACAGTCAATCAAAACAAAATCAAAAGAGTTCGATATGCTCTCTATTATTAGTTTAACGCTTTGACCGCTCATATTGTGCGTTGGCATTAGACTACCAGATGGCAATATATATAAATTTTTTCTTCTTGAATCTTGAATAAGTGCTTGCTTAACCCTGCAACGACCCTCGAAAACATCTAGAATATCATATACAACCTTGTTTTCAACACCCATTACAACGTCTAGATTATTTAATCCGAAATCAATATCAATTAATGCAACCTTTGCACCTAAATTTGCTAAAGAGTAACCTAAATTTGCAGTTACAGTTGTCTTTCCAACGCCACCTTTACCAGACGTTATCACAATTTTTCTAGCCACAACAATTCTCCTTTAACTCCATTTTACATAAAAAAACAGGCGTAATTTGCTTTTAAAACACAAATCACGCCTTATTTTGTCGCATCAATACTATTTATATATGTTTGCAATCTTCTTTAACAGTTCTCCATCACCCAAAACAACTCCACCACCAAGTGCAACCGCATAAGTTGCGTCCGGCGAAACGTAAACGGGCATCTCAAACTTCTGTTCAAAATAGTGCTTAAGACCGTATACGTTTGAAGAATCTCCAGAAACGTATATTCCCCCGTGTCTTATTTCAGCAGAAACTTCTGGGGGTAATTTTTTTAATACGGACATTGCAATTTCAGCTATTTTGTCATAGTATTGCTTTATTGGAGTTGCTATATCTAGAGCTCTAAGCGATATCGACTTTGGAGCACCAGTAGAAGAATCTCTTCCATTTACTAATGTTGAAAGTGCATCTCCACTTTCTAAACTTGCAATTTCTTTTTTAATTTTTTCTGCCGTAAGCAAGCCTATTTGTAATCCATTTTTTTCTAAGATATGGTCAATTATATCAGCTGTTAACCTGTTCCCCCCAAGGCTTACCGAAACGCCAGCAATAACACCGTCTAACGTGACTGCTGCAATGTTTGTTACCCCGCCCTCAATATCAATAATAAAATGAGGATTTGAATCGTTTAATGGTATTCTTTGACCTAAAGCAGATAAAATTGGACTTTCTACGTAATAAAATTTACTAATTCCGCAATTCTTAGCAACTCTATATAACGAATCAAGCATATCCTGAGTAAAGCCACAGGGAACTGAAAACAACGCACTTGCACCAAACAATGATTTTTGAAAATCAATTTTTTTCAAAAAAGAATTTAAAACTACCGTAGCAACTTTTTCGTTAACAACCTCGCCTTCAAATACAGGAAAAACTGTTTTTGTATTCTTAGAGGTTTTTCCCAATAATTTTTTTGCCTCTTCACCTACTGCTTTAACCTCAGAATTTTCGCTATCCGTTACAGCAGCAACAGTGGGCTCGCTTAAAACAAGTCCGTTCCCAACCTTATAAATATTTGTTAATGAACTACCAAAATCAATGGCAATCTTTTCTGTAGCCATAATAAACCTTCCTATTCTTGAAAAAACGCCGTGTAAAAGCACAGCGTTTTTCACGTTATAGTATTTCTAAATTTTTTCTAAATATCTTTCTAAAATCTTGCCCTATTTCCATTGCTGAATTAATTTCAAGAGTAGCATCACCCTCAACTTCAGTTTTCATTATAACTGAATCACCCAAGATGTCGCAATTTATACCCTTTACAACTGACGAAAGGCTTCTATCAAGACTATGCGCAATTCTAAGCATTACACCCATTTTTCTTACTGTGTCAACATCGTCTTCTCCAACAAGGTCACGATATTTTTGCCAATCAAACGGGTTAATATCTTCCATCTCAGTATTTCCAGCAACAAAGGATGCCAACACTAAATCTCTATGACTTAGACCATATATGTTTGCATTTAATATAAAATATGCGCTATGCTTTTCATAGTTGTAGTATCCAGCAGATTTACCAGAATCGTATAAATATGCTGCAACCTTTAAAATCTTTAGATATTGTCTAGGGAATTTGTGCAACACCCTCAACTGCTTAAACAATTGAACAGAGAGAGAAACAACTTGTTCAATGTGCTTTTTGTTACCGCCATTAAAATCTACAAGAGAATTTAGACTATAAGTAAGAACGTCAGAAATAGGCTTATCAACAGTAGTTGGCAAGGTGTAATTAAACAACACACCTGTTCTTAAACCACTGCCACTTATTATAATGTTACCTAAATTCATATGCTTTTTGAAAGCCGAAACCAAAGCCATAGCACTAGGCAAAATATCAGCTCTACCACTTGACAATCCCTTTAACCTCTTCTTTCTATCAAGGTCTAAACCTTTTAGTAAATCGTAAACGTGCTTAAAATCATTATCGGTAACCACGTAATTGTGAATAGTCTTAAGTGGATATTTTTTCATAATCTTTGTAATTCTGCAAAGATTTCTAAAAGAACCACCCACACCTATAAGCTGAACCTCAGGGTCAACCTCGTTAAGCCACTCTATATTTTTTAATTGCTCTAAGAAAAATTCTTCCACTTTAGCCGCTTGTTGTTCAGGAGCGACCCCCTCCTCAGCAAACAATTCCGTAAGCGTTATCGCACCAAACGGTAAGGTAACGTAATTGAGCAAATTACGTCTATTATAATAAACTATCTTAGTAGAGCCACCACCGATTTCAAGTATAAGTCCTTTGGGAATATCCATGGTATTTATTACGCCTCTATAAACGTATAAAGCTTCTTCTTCAGCACTTAAAACACGTAGTTTAATGCCACAGGTTGCCGAAACTTCATCAAGAAAACTACGTTGGTTTTTGGCACGACGAACAGCAGCTGTCGCAACAGCAATAATACGCTCTATACCATTAACATCGCATAGCTTTCTAAACATTTTTAGAGTTCTAATAGTTTCTTGTATTCTGTCGGGCTTTAAAAACCCGTCCCTATCCATTCCCTCACCGAGTCTAGAAGATTCCTTTAATTGGTCGACAATCTGAAAATGTCCGTCCTCAGTAACATCTACTAGTAATAGTCTTGCCGTGTTTGAGCCTAAATCAATAATTGCAATTCTTTCCAATCTAATCACCATCTCAGTTTTTTTCTTATTATAACACGCATTTTTCAGTTTGTATAGATGTTTTTTGATTTTTTTTCAATATTTTTTATAAAAAAAAGTTTTTCGACTTTGTTAGTATATTAAGTAAAGAATAATACAGTTTTTGTTTTGTTTTTAGATAAAACATCTGGTTTTATCTTCTTTTTTTTGAAACACATTAGTCTTCTTTCTTTTTTATTTGTGTAATAAATTGATATATTGATAAAACAATTAAAAAACCACCAAAACACCTTTTTAACAAGTCACCTGTTATTAATCGTGAAATATAACAACCTATAATACAAGTCGCTATCCCCGGCAAAATTATTAGCAAAGTTTTTTCAAACCTTACAAGCTTGTTTTTAAAATGTATTACTAATGCAACTATTGACATAGGAATAAAGGCAATTAAATTTACTGCTTGAGCTGTATGTTGCCCAACAGTAAAAAATAAGCTAAGTAATGGAATTAATATCGTTCCACCACCCATTCCCATACCACCTAAAATTCCTCCTAAAATACCTGCTATTCCATACCACGCGATTTCCATAAACTTATCCTCCTTTTAAATAAAAAAAAGCATTTTTGCGCCTGCGAACATCATAACAAGTGAAAAGATTACAACAAGCCATTTTGAAGATATTTTTTTTAGTAGTATTGCACCAACAATTCCACCTATCGTTACCCCTAATAAAACGGGAATGCCTACGTTCAAATTAAACGCTCCAAACACGGCGTAAAATAGCCCACTCACTATTGATAATGGCAAAATAATAAGAAGTGCCGTTGCGTGAGCGTTTTGTTCTGGCATGGATAAAACGTGTATTAACAAGGGCACTACAATCATTCCTCCCCCGCCACCAAACACTCCATTTACTAGTCCTGCAACAATACCCATAATTATAGCACCCGCATTCTTGTTGCTTTTGTTTCTCGATTTGTATTTTTGATGTTTAATTTTGTTCATACTTTTAATATGTGTTATAAGATTTTTTTTAGGTAATTTTCTTGAAAAATATGGGTAAAAATGTGTATATAAGTCTTGATTTTTATTTAAAAATAATATATAATAGATTTATCTGTGTAAATAGGCTCTATGCCTAAAAACAAAAATGCAAAAATCAAAATACTTAAAGGTGAATTTATGGCAAAAAAAGGATTTTTCAAAACACTAAAAAATAAACTTGTATTAGTTCTAATGCTCGTTTGTGTTTTTAGTTTTTCTATGTTTGGTTTCGTAGCCTGTGGTGATGATGATTCTTCATCGTCAAATGACCCAAGCTATACCTACAACCAAACTGACGATGGAACGATTAAAAACGCTAACTTTGATTATGGAACTGTTGGAACTTTAACTACAGGTTATCCAAAAACCTCTACTACTGGTTGGACAAGGTCTACTCATCTTTCAGCACCCTCGTCACTTGTAAACTCTGGTGTAATTAAAACCACCGACACTGCTTGGGCTGATTTAATGACAACCTTGAGCAAAGACGGTGATTTTAAGGCATATCTTGAAAGTAAAGGCTTAGATTTAGAAGCTGTTTCTGATGCTATTAAGGCTGAAAAGGAAAACGATAATTACAGCCCTACCGAAGCTGACATTGCTGAATATATTTCTAAGAATGAAATTAGCAAATACTTTACAAACCCCGGTAAGTCTCCTAATTCAGAAGATAACAACGTATATATGCTTAACAACTACGTTGAAAAAGATTTACTTGGTTCAGGCACAGCACAAAGACTTACCTCTTCTTCAACCATTGCACTAGAAAAAGATTCTTACGCAAAAATTAGCGTTTGGGTTAAAACTCAAAATATCACTAGTCAAAACGCAAAGGGTGACTACGGCGCAAACATCGTTATAACCTCTAAATTCAATTCAACCTCTCAAGCAGAATATAGAATTAGCAATATTATTGCAGAAGATTGGACTGAATACGTTTTATACGTTAAGGCTGATAAAAATTACGACTGTGAAATAATCTTAAACCTTGGTTTAGGCTATGGTAGAGGCTATACAAACAACGTTCTTAACTTTACTGAAGGCACAGCTTATTTTGACAATATCACATACGAAGTTGTAGATAACCTTGATGGCGTTACGCTTGACGGAACTAAGACTATGGTTTTCGGTTCTGAGAAAGAACTTGAATTAAAGAGTGGCAACACATTCCTTTATAATATGGAATTTGATGTTCCTGCTTCATATTTTACTGAGCTTAATTTTTCTAATGATAGTAGCTACTATGCTTTAACAAAGTCTAACGTTAACAGTGGCTCATACACAAGCGAAACCGTTGTTAGCGAAGCAAATGCAAAAAATCCTCAAAATACTTTATCCACAAACGCACAATACAGCGTTGACGGAAATAAAATCACTTTAAGCCTTGAAAATTCTAGTTACACCTTTAAAATAGATAACAATGGAGCTAACTTTAAAGTTAAAGCCGGCAATTACAGCTATTTAACCTTTGATATAACAAACCAATTAAGCGTATATGGCTCAACTGCAATTTCAGTTGACGTGTTCGAGGTTTATAACGGAAAGGATATTAAACGCCCTGCCGTTACAACATTTAGCACTGCTGATGACGAAGCTGTTAAAGCAGGTATTCTATTTAAGAATAATTTTGATGAAGGTGAAAAAGAGTTTTTTATAAACGTAGTTGTTGGACCTGCTTCTTTAACTAGCGTAACAAACATTAAGCAAGACCTTGCAACAGGAACAGTTATCATTGATAATTTACAATTAAAAGATAACGTAGCAGTTCCTGAAGAAAAAGATGATGCTTATACCTTATATGAATTCTATACAACCCAAGCTAATACTGAGGTAGCTTTATACGCAGGATTTGACCAAGACTTTACCGAAGAAGAAGAAAGTGCTTCTGCTTATTCATTCACCACAGCTCCTGGCAACGTTGGTAGTGTATATTTCCACCCTGTTGACGTTAAGGGATACTTTGGTGTAACCCCCGAACACACATATATGAACAGTGGTTTAGGAAATGATAAATTAAACACCAGAAGCTCGCTAGAGGGTGAAAACGGAAGCTATGCAGGTATCATAAATTCAAAATATGCAAAAATTAATTCTAATTATCCGCTAAGAGACCAAATCATCTCTGCAACCGATAACGATGAAGACAAAGACGTTCAGGCATTGATGATTTATAATGCACAAGCAGAAAGCTATGGATATATTGGCGAAACCGTTAGCGTTTTACAATCATCATTAGCAAATGTTTCTGCTAAAATTAAAGTTGTTGGCGATAATACTTTTGCATATATTTACTTGGTAGATACAGTTCAAAATGAAAAGAACGTATTAACGTTTGAAGATTTCACCGTTAACAATAACCTAGTAAGTGCATCTCCTAACGGAACGCAAATTGACGGCAACTCATTAAAATTTGCAATCAAGGTTACTAAGGATATGTGCAATGAAGATGGTTGGGCTACAGTTAACTTCTATATCGCTGCAGGAAAGGAAAGCAAAGATTTTAGAGTAGAAATTTGGAATGGAACAAGAGATGGTAGCACAAATTCTGAGGGCATGGTGTTAGTTGAAGAGCTTTCAGTTACAACTGCAACAGCTTTCTACGAACCCGAAAGATATGAAGACGCATTCAGTTTAACCGGCAATCCCCTATTTGATGCATATAACAAATCAGCTGATTGCTTTACGACTGGTAATGGTAAACTCATCTCATACACACAAGAGTTAAATACTACTGAAAAGGACTTCAATCAAGAATATCCCGACCAAAAAGTAACCTACGCTCCTAAATATGTTTGGGCTCAAACAGACTATATGGTTTATGCAATATTCAATAGTATTGACCCTGTTCCTGTTGACCCCTACTCAAATATTACTGAAGAAGAGGAAACTGGTAGCGGTTGCACAACAACTATTTCTGATGACCCATCAGCATTCTGGCTTGGTTTCTCGTCAATCGCACTCGGTGTTGTATTAGTTCTTGCAATCATTGCCCTATTTATTAAAAACTACAGAGTAAGACATTCTTACGATAATAAAGATGCAAAATCTCATTACACAGTTAAGACAAGAACTTCTTATAAGAAAGTTGAAGATAAGGCAAAAGACGAAGTTAAAGAAGACGAGTTGATTGAGCCTGAGCTAGAACAACCAGAAGAAAACGAAAGCTCTGAAGAACAAACCTTAGATGAATACGTTTATGGTGATGTTGAAGATTTCGGTCAAACTGAAGAAAATTCTGAAAAGTCAGAAAATAATGACTCTAGCGAGAAAGAATAATATTTAATATCTAAAAAGACCTTAAGATGACTTAAGGTCTTTTTTGTATATCAATTTTAATTTTTACGCATATATATATTGTATGTCAACAATTATATTAACTGGTGGTGGAACTGCAGGTCATTGCACACCAAACCTTGCTTTAATTCCCTTTTTAAAGAATGCATTTGATAACATTTACTATGTGGGAAGCCACAATGGAATCGAAAAGGATATTTGTAATAAAGAAGGAATAGCCTATTACGGAATTGATTGTGCTAAGTTAAAACGTAAAATAACCTTAGATAATCTTAAAATTCCATTTAAGGTCATTCGTGGAATAAAACAATGCGACAACCTAATCGCAAACCTTAAGCCGGACGTTGTTTTTTCTAAAGGTGGCTACGTTTCCATTCCTTTAGTCTTGTCTGCACACAAAAATAATGTGCCTATACTTTCTCACGAAAGCGATATTACAATAGGTTTGGCAAATAAAATTTGTTCTAAATATTGCACAAAAGTTTTCACATCCTTTTCTGATACTGCTAAGAAATTAAAAAATGGCGAACACGTCGGTTCGCCATTAAGAAGCTCTATATTTTTAAAAACAGATAAAAACAAAACGCTAAACGAATTTAATTTTAACAATAACCTACCGATATTGCTTGTTCTTGGAGGTAGTCAAGGTTCAAGCGTGATAAATCAAACCTTAAGAAATGGATTAAACGAACTATTAAAAGATTTTCAAATACTGCACATTGTTGGCAAAGGAAATATCGATACTTCGATAAATATTAGAGGATATACTCAAATTGAATATCTAGACCATATTGAAAAGGCATTCAATATATGTGACGTGTGCATATCACGTGCAGGCTCGAATTCTGCATTTGAACTTTTAGCAAAGAAAATCCCTACACTTCTAATTCCTCTACCAAAGGGTTTATCTCGTGGTGACCAAGTGCTAAATGCTGAATTTTTTTTAAAAAAAGGAATGGTTTTTGTTCTACAACAAGAAAATTTAACCGTTGCTTCGTTAATCACATCTATTAAATCAACTTATAATTCAAAAGATACCCTAGTAGAAAATATTAACGCTAACTCCATAAAAGATGCTAGCAGAACAATTGCTCTAGAGCTAAACTCATATGCAACTAAAAATAATTCCTCTCTAAACAGTTAAGTCCTTTATTATTTATAAAATAAGAGGTTAAACAGGTTTCTACACTTTTTTGAGCGTATCTTTTTCGCCTGTCTTCTTCTTTACAAGTTAAATTTTCATAATAACATTCATTCGTGCAACGCATTAAAGTTATGCACGATTTTTTTTCACTAAAAAAAGTTTTTAATATTTGGCTTATCATATTTTATCCTCCTACTCTAGTCACATTATAGACATATTCTTTGCCATATGCTTGTCATATTTAAGCAAGTTCTAATAATTACTTGACAAAGTTAAATAACTACTTTAAAATATGATTATAAGGAGATAAATAATCATGAAATATGAAATAATGCTTTCTATTTTGTTTGAACTTTTGTCAAAAAAAAGCGTTACAGCTAAATACTTATCTGAAAAGTATGAAGTAAGTGTTCGTAGCATATATCGTTATATTAACTGTTTAGAAATGGCTGGCATTCCACTATACACAAATCGTGGTAATGGAGGTGGTATTTCCATTATGGACACATTTAAATTTTCTTCCACATTTATGACTGTTACTGAGTTTGAACAAACCATTAACGCACTTACAGGAATTGTGGAAGGTGTTCCAAACAAGACGTTGAATAACGTTATAAATAAATTAAAATCTTTAATTAAAAACGAATACGTCAATTTAAATCTATCCTCAGGAAATCTTATAATTGATGCAGCACCTTGGGGCGATGCAGTTGGATATAAGAGCAAGCTTGCTGTAATACAAAAATGTATTGAGGAATGTTTAGAACTTGATATTCAATATCACGATAGAAACGGTATAGTTTCAAATAGAGTTATTGAGCCACATATTATAGTATTTAAACAAGGTTTGTGGTATGTATACGCATATTGTAAACTAAGAAAGGAATTTCGATTTTTTAAGATTGGTAGAATTGAACACGCACGCTATCTTGATAATAAGTTTATTAGGCGTGAAATCAAGAAAAGTGAATTACCATTAAACTTTTGGGAAAATAGCGTTGAAACGGTTAACGTTGTTATGGAAGTTAAGAATAGCTGTATTTCCGACGTTGAGGAATGGCTAGGCATTGAAAACGTTAAGCAAAAAGATGGTAAATTTATAGCAGAAGCCGTGCTACCAAACGATGCTGGATTAATATCAAAAATAATTAGTTTCGGCAATGGAATTAAAGTTGTTTCCCCCATTGACATTAAAAATAAAATAAAGATTGCTTCTGAGCTAATTTTAGAAGAATATAAATAAAAAACGCAGATTATATCTGCGTTTTTAAAATTCCTTTCTTGTAGTTCTTGAAAAAACTTTCATAAAAACTTGCATAGGTTCTTGATTTTCATATATTATCGAATAAACTGCATTAACAATAGGTAAATCAACTTGATATTTTTCACCTAAAAGCTTTAATGCCTTAGTTGTTGAAACCCCCTCTGCAAGCTTTTCAAAGCCATTGCCTTTAACAAAATCTTCGCCAAACTTTCTATTATTAGAATACTTAGAAAAGAGTGTAGTCTCATAGTCACCTAAATGGCAAAGACCATAAGCAGTGAGTTCTTTTCCACCCATAGCTTTAATAAGCCTAGAAATTTCTCTTGCGCCTCTAGCCATTAGCGGACCTTTTAGCGTTTCATAATCCCCCCCGTCAAGCATACCTGCTGCAATACCAATAACGTTCTTGGCGGCTGCGCCAACCTCGCTTCCAATAATGTCATCTCCATAATAAAAGCGAATTAATTCACTTCTAAAGCCATCGGCAAGGAGTTTTACTACATTAGGATTTGATGAATCTATTACCATACAATTTGGTTGACCTGCTAAAAATGATTGGATATGACCAGGTCCAACCCAAACAGCTAAATTGTCGCTTTTTATGCCACACTCAATTGCAACTTCTGTCAGTCTTTTTCCCGTTTCGGCTTCAAGACCTTTCATACACAAGCATACAACTTTTTCGTCAAGCTTATATTTACACAATTTAGATTTTAAAAAATCACGCAAGCATTGTGCACTTATCGAGATAACTATGATTTCTGATTTTGATACTGCTAGCGACAAGTCTGATGTTAACTCAATGTTGGAATTTAATTTAACGTATTCGTTTTTTCCATAATCTTTTAGAACTTCAAACGATTTACGTCCCTCTTCTCCCCATTGAATAACATTATGCCCGAAAGAGGATAAATACCAACCTATGAACGAGCCCCATCTACCACAGCCTAAAACTGAAACGTTCATAAAACTCTCCTTTATAAGCTTTTTCTATCTACAAATGCTCTTGCTAGGCTAACCTCATCAGCGTATTCTAAATCTGTTCCGATTGGAATACCGTGTGCAAGCCTTGTGACCTTTATTCCAAGTGGCTTGATAAGACTAGATATATACATTGCTGTAGCTTCCCCCTCAACGTCAGGATTGGTAGCCATGATAACCTCTTTCACTCCACCTTTTGATATGCGTGAAAGCAACCCTTTAACGTCTATATCATTTGGACCAATACCGTCTAACGGAGAAATAGTTCCATGTAAAACGTGATAGACACCGTTATATTCGTTTAGTTTTTCAATAGCTATAACGTCTTTAGGCTCTTTTACAACACATATGGTGTCAGAGGAACGAACCTTGCAAACGTCACAAATATCATCTTCTGAAAAATTTCCGCATACTGAACAGTATTTCACGTCTTTTTTTACGTTGAGTATTGCCTCCGCAAAGCTTTTAGCTTCCTCTTCGGTCATTTTTATAACTTTATACGCAAACCTTTGTGCTGTTTTTGCACCTACTCCCGGAAGTTTAGAAAATTCAGTTATAAGCTTTCCAATAGGTTCTATATAAACCTTCATCTTATAAACCTAAGCCCCCAAAAGCACCCATTTTTTCAGTATAAACCTCATCCGCCTTAGTGTAACCATCATTTAAGGCTGCAACAATTAGGTCCTCAAGCATTTCAATATCATCGGTATCAACAGCGTCTGGTGAAATATTTATAGCCGTTACAACCTTTTTCGCTGTCATTGTTACTTTTACAAGTCCACCGCCACTAGTTCCTTCTACCTCAGTTTCTTCAAGTTCAGATTGTGCTTTTTGCATCTCTTCTTGCATCTTTTGTGCTTGTCTCATTAAATTTTGCATTTGATTGCCTCCGCCAAATCCGCCGAAGCCACCTCTGTATCCTGCCATTTTATATCTCCTATTTATTTTATTATTACAATATCCTCTCCGAATATCTTTTTTACCTTTTCAGTTGCATCTTCAATCTCGTTTAATTTAATTGATTCGCTCTTAAGCTTAACATCAATCTCAAACGAATATTCATTTAATGCTTCTAGTATTCGCTCTTTAATTGGCTCTTGCTGTAACAACATAAAATCATCATTATTTTGAGCTTGCAAAACAAGTATATTGCCACTCATTGAAACAAAAACGTTTTGCATAATGCTCCAAACTATTTGAGAGTTGTTTTCCTTAAGTCTTAAAAGCAATTTGCTTCTTATTTCATCAACAGAAAGAGAATCAAGCGAGACTTTATTTGTTTGTTCCTTCTTATTTTCATTTTGAGCTTCTTCACTAGGCTCAACTTTAACAATAGGTTCTTCCCTTTTTATAGTTTCACTTTTTTCTTCTATTTCATTTTTAACAACAACACCATCTTTTATGCTTTTTTCAAGCGTTGAAAGTCTTGCAAGAATTCCGTCGAAAGAACAATCAGCTTCTACCTCACAAGCTTTAACAGTAGCACATTCAAACAATATTCTAGGGCGAACACTATATTTGAGTTGATTTTCAATATCAGAGTAAATTTGTAAAATTCTAAGTAACCTTTGCTCGCTAACACTCTTTGAAATACTACATAAAATATTGAACTTTTGCTCTGGCAAAGCGAGAATTGAATTTGCATTTTCACAAGTATTTATTATCAACATGTTTCTAATAACGTTTGTAACGTCCTTTGTTAGCACACCAATACTTTTTCCTAGCGAGCACAAATCCTCAACAATTTGTAATGCCTTTCCAGCTTTAGAGTTCAACAATGAATTTATAAGCTCTAAAATGGTTTGTTCGTTAGACGCACCAAGAATTTCATTCACGTCGTCATATGTTAACTTTTTATTTGAATATGAAAGAGCCGTATCTGCAATCGAAAGTGCATCTCTAACACTTCCCTCTCCAGCCTTTGCAATAGCATAAATAGCCTCTTTTTCATATTCTTTTCCTTGCTCATCATAGATAGAAGCAATTAAATTTGCAATGGTTTCGGTTGAAACAAGCCTAAAATCAAATCTCATACAACGAGATAAAATTGTTGCTGGAATTTTATATGCTTCTGTTGTTGCAAGTATAAATACAACGTGCTTTGGTGGCTCTTCTAACGTTTTAAGCAACGCATTAAATGCTGCACCCGAAAGCATATGCACCTCATCGATAATATAAACCTTTAGTTTACAAGAAACTGGTGGAAATTGCACTTTTTCCCTTAAATCTCTAATCTCGTTTACGCCGTTGTTTGATGCTGCGTCTATTTCAACAACGTCAATATTAGATGGGTCAGATAAAGCAACACAGGTTGCACACGTGCCACAAGGCGAACCATTAATTGGGTTTTGACAGTTAATTGCTTTAGCAAAAATCTTTGCGAGCGAGGTTTTACCCGTTCCTCTTGTTCCTGTAAAAAGATATGCGTGACCAAGCCTGTCAGTTTCTATTTGATTTACAAGCGTTTTTACAATATGCTCTTGTCCTAAAACCTTATCAAATCCGTTTGGACGATATTTTCTGTATAGTGCAAGATGAGCCATACTTTCTCCTTTACTTAATCAGCGTTGCTAACTTTTTACGTATTCTTTGAAGTGCGTTATCAATTGATTTTGTGTTTTTAGTTAATTTATTTCCAATATCCTCATACGAATAACCAAGCAAAAATAAATTTAGTATATTGTGTTCGTATTCGCTAAGGGTTTTTTTAATATTGTTTCTAAGCTCTATTTCGTTTTCTTTGTTTATGTATTCTGCCTCAGGGTCGTAATAATCATCTAGAACTATATCGCTTTTATCTAGGTCACTATCAACGTATCCCGATAACGAAACGTAGTTATTTAAGGGTTTGTTTTTATCTAAATTAGATTGCTTTATAAGTGTAAATATTCGATTTTTTACACATTTATAAGCATACGTCTTAAATAGCACGCTACCATTATAGGTTACTATTGCCTTAAAAAGACCTATCATACCCTCTTGCTTTAAATCTTCTACGTCGCCACCAATTAGATAATAAGGTCTAATTATAGTATCAACTATATTTTTATACCGATTAAGCAAAATCTCTATTGCATCAAAATCGTTCTTATTTACAAGTTCGAACAATTTCTCATCGGTTAGAGTTTCATAACACATTTATTTTTTTATCCTTTGTCTTACTGCTTCGTATACAGCAACACCACAAGCAACAGATGCGTTGAGCGAATTTATTTTTCCAAACATCGGTATAGAAACTATACCGTCACACTTTTGTTTAGTTAATTTCTTCACACCACTATCTTCCCCACCAATTACTAGACATATTTTACCGCGTAGGTCAGTTTTGTAAATTTCAGAGCCACCAGCTTCAGCACCGTATATCCAATAACCATTATCTTTAAGGTAATCTATAGTATTGTTAAGATTTGTAACCCTTGCTACTTTAACGTGATTTAATGCACCCTCTGAAACTCTCATAACCGTATCGTTAACTGATGCACTTCTGTCCTTAGTAATAACTAATCCATCAACTCCTGCACATTCACACACTCTTATAATACTACCTAAATTATGTGGGTCTAAAACCTCATTAAGCAAAACTATAAAACCGTCTTTTTCTGAACATTCGTTAACAATATCCTCTATATCAAAGTATTTGTAATCAGAAACAAATGCAATAAACCCTTGCGAACGCTTTGAATCACTTTCCTTTTCAATAACGTATTTATCTACTAATTGAACCTTAACTTTGTGAGATTTAATCGTATTGATTAAACGCTTGCTTGCCTCATCTTTTAAGTCCTTTTGCACTAAAACTTTATCAATTTCTTTATCAGTTTTTAATAATTCGTAAACCGAATTTCTTCCCTCAACTTTCATTCTATTCTTGTCCTTTATTTAATAAAAAATTTAATCTATCGTTTTCGCCTATAAGATACAAATATCCTAATACGGCTTCAAAGCCTGTTGACGCATTGTATTCTGCAACACTCGCACTCTTAGCTCTAGTGGTTTTCTTTGCATTCCTTGCTCTCTTAAACACATTCAATTCCTCTTCGGTAAAAAGATAAAGTATTTCAGATAAAAATTCTGACTGAGCACTTGCTTTAACCTGCTCTACAGCTAATTTGTTTAGCTCACCAGCTTTAGAATCAGAGTAATATGTTAGCTTTTCTCTTACAAAAAGCGAATAAACAGCATCGCCGACAAACGCCAAAACTACAGGATTTAGGTTTCGTGCTTTTTGTCTATCCATTTTTTGACCAAGCTTAAACACACACTACCCCCATTTTCTTTTTATACTATTATACAATATAATTAAATAAATTTCAATTAAAAAACCCGAATATTTAAATTCGGGTTTACTTTTTTAAAAGTCAAGTGTTGAATCTGCAAAATAATTTATTATTCCCTTAAAGATGGCATATGCTACTTCTGACTGATATTCATCGGTAAGCAATAACGCTTCGTCCTCTCTATTAGATAAAAATCCACATTCACATATTATTGATGGAATTTCCGTGCAAGATAAAATATAGTAATCTCCTTTCAAATACAAACATTCCCTAGTTGCATTTTCCATATTGTTAAAAGAGTTTTGCATAGAATTAGCAAGCTTTATCGAGCTTTCACATTTATCTTTATAAAAAACCTGAGCTCCTCTTCTTGATGATGATGAATATGAATTCAAATGCACGCTAACTACTATATCAGGGTTTGCGTTTTCAATTATTTTTTTGCGCTTTTCCATATCTTTGCGTTTCAGATTTTTAGTTGCTAAACCATATAACCCTGCCTCTGATGAACGAGTTAAAACAACTGAGATGCCTGCACTCAATAACAACGATTCCGTCTTTTTTACAATCCTTAAGTTTATATCACTTTCCTTAACGCCCGAGGTTCTTCCTACAACTCCTGGGTCAACACCTCCGTGTCCTGCGTCTAGAACAACTTTAAGACCTGAGGATGTTGCCTCGCCAATTTTTAAGCTTGACAATGCACCAAAACATACTGCAAACGTGATTGCAGTTATAAGCAAAACAGATACGATTATTATGTTTCTTCTTTTTATAATAAACATTGTTCACCATCAAAAAATAAAAGGCACTATAATTAGTGCCTAGTTATTTATATTGATATTTAATGTCTATTATGCTTTTAACAACAAAATTTAAAGATTATATATATTAAATCTAGCGATTATGCAAACTTAATCAAACAAATCTTTTTAGAACAAACCTGTAATCATTCCGTTAGAATCAACGTCGATATTTTCGGCAACTGGAATTTTTGGAAGGCCTGGCATTGTCATAATTTCACCAGTTAAAGCAACTATAAAACCTGCCCCTGCTGAAACCTTAACTTGTCTAACAGTTACCGTAAAGTTTTCTGGTGCACCTAAAAGTAAAGGATTATCTGAGAAACTATATTGGGTTTTAGCCATACAAATAGGAAGATTACCAAAACCGATTGAAGTTAATCTTTCAATTTCATTCTTAGCAGTAGGAGTAAAGTTAACACCACTGCCACCGTAAACTTTGCAAACTATATCTTCAATTTTCTTTTCAATAGAATCCTGTTCATTGTAGCTAAACGTAAAATCGTTCTTTTGCTCGCAGAGTTTTACAACTTCTTTAGCAAGCTCCTCTCCGCCCTTGCCACCTTCAGCCCAAACGGTAGAAAGAACTACGTTTACGCCAAGCTCTTTACATTTATTTATTACAAGCTCTATTTCAGCGTCTGTATCAGATGGAAAACGATTAACAGCAACAACGCAAGGTAATTTATAAACGTTAATAATATTAGAAACGTGTCTTAAAAGATTTGGCAAACCCTTTTCAAGCGCTACAAGATTTTCTGAATTAAGTTCTGTTTTAGCCACTCCACCATGCATCTTTAAGGCACGAATAGTTGCAACCATTACTACAGCATCGGGTTTTAGCCCAGCGTGACGGCACTTGATATCTAAGAATTTTTCAGCACCTAAATCTGCGCCAAAACCTGCTTCGGTAACAGCATAATCACCTAATTTCATTGCAATTTTTGTAGCAATAACCGAGTTGCAACCGTGTGCAATATTTGCAAATGGGCCCCCATGAACGAATGCAGGTGTTCCCTCTAACGTTTGAACAAGATTAGGTTTTAGAGCATCTTTTAAAAGTGCTGCCATTGCTCCTACAGCCTTTAAATCTTTAGGTGTTACTGGCTTACCCTCGGTAGTATAAGCAACAACAATTCGTGATAATCTTTCCTTTAGGTCATCAATAGAAGAAGCTAAACAGAAAACTGCCATAATTTCAGATGCAACAGTAATATCAAAACCATCTTCTCTTGGGAATCCGTTTGCCTTGCCACCAAGACCGTCTGTAACAAATCTAAGTTGACGGTCGTTCATATCAACACACCTTCTCCAAGTAATCCTTCTAGTATCAATATTTAGTGCATTGCCTTGATGAATATGGTTATCAAGCATAGCTGCAAGTAAATTGTTTGCAGCACCAATTGCGTGAAAATCACCAGTAAAATGAAGATTTATATCTTCCATAGGAACAACTTGAGCATAGCCACCGCCTGCAGCACCACCTTTTACGCCAAAAACTGGTCCTAAAGATGGCTCACGAAGAGCTACCACAACGTTCTTACCAATTCTTTTTAGGCCATCAGATAGACCAATAGTTGTAGTGGTTTTTCCTTCACCTGCTGGTGTTGGTGTCATTGCTGTAACTAATATAAGTTTGCCATCATTCTTATCGGTATCATTAAGAATTTTATAGTCTACTTTAGCCTTGTATCTACCATAATACTCAATGTAGTCTTCACTAACACCTAATATCTTTGCAATCTCAGAAACGTGCTTTAGTTTTGTTTGTTGAGCAATTTCAATATCACTTAAATATCCCATTATGTTCTCCTAAATAATTATTTCTTAAAATAATTTACAGCTGATTCAAACATCTTCATATCGAATTCACCAATAACGTTTTTATATAAACCATTACCGATTCTTTCGCTATGTCCCATTTTACCAAACACTCTACCGTCTGGCGAAGTTATACCCTCAATAGCATAAATAGAGCCGTTAGGATTAAACCTAATATCATCGGTTGCTCTACCGTCTAGGTCAACATATTGGGTTGCTATTTGACCATTTTTAGCAAGTTCTAAAATAGTTTTTTCATCAGATAAAAATCTTCCCTCTCCGTGTGAGATTGGAACTGTATATACGTCCCCAACGTTTGTATTTGCAAGCCAAGGCGACTTGTTCGAAGCAATTCTTATTCTAACTAGCTTAGATTGGTGACGTGCAATAGTGTTAAAGGTTAAGGTAGGCGTGTTTTCATCAGCATCTATAATCTTGCCGTATGGAACTAAGCCTAGTTTAACTAATGCTTGAAATCCATTACAAATACCACACATTAAACCGTCACGCTTATCTAAAAGATTGTGAACCTCTTCTTTTATCATTTGGTTTTTAAAGAAAGCTAAAATAAATTTACCAGAACCGTCTGGCTCGTCACCACCAGAGAAACCACCTGGAACAAAAACCATTTGTGCTGTCTTTAGTTTGTTTGCAAAGTCCTCAACACTCTTTGCAATACTACTTGCAGTAAGGTTGTTTATAACAAATATTTCAGCTTCTGCGCCTGCATCACGCATAACCTTTGCAGAATCAAACTCACA
The DNA here is from genome assembly GCA_045653205.1 of Christensenellaceae bacterium. Taxonomy (GTDB): domain Bacteria; phylum Bacillota; class Clostridia; order Christensenellales; family Borkfalkiaceae; genus UBA1259. Next base: position 83,814 of record JAZOLT010000006.1, read on the forward strand.
GTTTGTTCCAGGGAATACGGGAATTAAAACCTTTGGCTTCGCAACCTTAATTGCAGGCGATACCCTTGAACTAAATTCAGAAGAGAGGTTTGTAATTACCTTAGAGGGCTTTTCTGCCACGGGGTATACGCTCTCTAATTTTCCTTCGTATAAATCTATTAGTTTAGAAAGCTCTATTGCTTGAGAATTTAAGCAAATTGTTTGCTCTTCTGTAACGTAGCCTAGCAATTCTCCCTCAACGTCACTGTCAACCTCAAGAATAAATGCGCCATAGTTATACTTAAATAAATCGTTAACTTGAACGTTATCGCTAAATTTAAATCCTAATCTATCGCCTAAGCACATCTTTAGAACGCCTTCAGCAAATCCACCATAAGTAGCTGTCCAGCAAGAATGTGCCTTTCCTTGACGAATAAGAGATGTTACTTTATTAAAGCAATCAAATAAAGAAGTTGTTTCTGGCAATCTGTTTTCATCGTATTCAGGACGAATTACTATAACCTTATTACCAGCTTTTTTGAAGTGATTAGATAATACCTCATCAGTTTTACCGGTTGTAACAGCAAAAGAAACAAGTGTTGGTGGAACGTCTAAATCCTCAAACGAACCACTCATAGAGACTTTACCACCTATAGAGCCTATACCTAAGTTCATTTGTGCCTTAAATGCACCAAGCAATGCAGCTAGAGGCTTACCCCAACGCTTGCCATCGTTATTAGGCTTCTCAAAATATTCTTGGAAAGTTAAATAAGTATCTTCTATCGAAGCACCACTTGCAATTAGCTTTGCTACGCTTTCAATAACCGCTAAATATGCACCGTGATATGGACTCTTTTCGGTTATAAATGGATTGTAGCCCCAAGACATAAACGAACAAGCGTCGGTATGCTTTTTCTCAACCGAAATCTTATGCACCATTGCTTGAATGGGGGTCGCTTGATATTTTCCACCAAATGGCATCAATACCGTGCCTGCACCAATAGTAGAGTCAAAACGTTCTACCAATCCCCTCTTCGAGCAAACGTTTAAATCACTTGCAAGGTCAGTATATCCCTTAACAAAGTCTGTTACTTCTTCCTTTTTATAGCAAGATGGTTTAGCTGGCGTAATATTAACGTGCTTTTCTGCGCCATTAGAATTTAAGAATTCTCTTGAAATATCAACAATTACATTGCCGTTCCAAGTCATTTTTAGTCTTGGCTCTTCGGTAACCTTAGCAATAATCGCTGCTTCTAAGATGGCTAAGGATGCAAGGTCCATAAACGCATCCGCATCCTTTGCCTCAACCACAACAGCCATACGCTCCTGCGATTCACTAATAGCAAGCTCCGTTCCATCTAATCCATCGTATTTTTTAGGAACTTTATCTAAATTTATATCAAGTCCGTCAGCAAGCTCGCCTACTGCAACAGAAACACCGCCTGCACCAAAGTCGTTACAACGCTTAATCATTTTGCAAGCATCGGCATTTCTAAATAATCTTTGTAATTTTCTTTCCTCTGGGGCATTTCCCTTTTGAACCTCTGCTCCACAAGATTCTAATGAAGATAGAGTGTGCTTTTTAGAAGAACCTGTTGCACCACCACAACCGTCTCTACCAGTTCTGCCACCTAACAAGATTACAACGTCACCGTCTGCAGGGCGTTCTCTACGAACGTTTTCAGCAGGTGCAGCTGCGATAACAGCACCTATTTCCATTCTCTTAGCTGTGTATCCCTTGTGGTAAATTTCATCTACCATACCCGTTGCAAGACCAATTTGGTTACCATATGAAGAGTAACCAGCCGCAGCAGTTTGAACAATTTTACGTTGTGGTAGCTTACCCTCTATTGTTTCTGATACAGGAGTTAATGGGTCACCAGCACCTGTAACACGCATGGCTGCGTAAACGTAAGACCTTCCAGATAATGGGTCACGAATAGCACCACCAATACAGGTTGCTGCACCACCAAAAGGCTCGATTTCAGTAGGATGGTTATGTGTTTCGTTTTTAAATAACAATAACCAAGGCTCTTTTTTGCCATCAACTTCAATCTCAATCTTTACTGTGCAAGCATTTATTTCTTCCGACTCATCAAGCTTAGCAAGTTTACCCTCTTTCTTTAAGTGGCGAACAGCAAGCGTTGCTACGTCCATTAAATTTATGGGCTTTGTTCTTCCTAATGCTTTCCTAGTTTGTAAATATTCATTATACGTTTCTTCTAAAAGCTTATCTTCAAACTTAACGCTGTCAATAGTAGTTAAAAAAGTTGTATGACGGCAGTGGTCTGACCAATAAGTATCAATCATACGAATTTCAGTAATGGTAGGATTGCGTTTTTCGCTTACAAAATAGTCACGGCAAAAACGTATGTCGTCTAAATCCATTGCTAAACCGTATTTTTTAATAAATTCACTTAAACCCTTTTCATCTAAATCGCAAAAGCCCTCTAATGTTTCAACAGAGGTAGGAATATCGTAGTTTGTTGCAAGGGTTTTGGGAAGCTCTAAAGAAGCTTCTCTTGCTTCAACAGGATTGATAACGAATTTTTTAATAGCATATATATCTTCAACTGTTAAATCGCCTTCTAAAACGTAGACTTTAGCCGTTCTAATTAAAGGACGGTCTTTACAAGATATAATTTGAATGCACTGAGCAGCAGAATCTGCACGCTGGTCAAACTGACCAGGCAAATATTCCACAGCAAAAACAGTGTTATCACCAGCTTCAAGCTCAAACGATACAATATCTAACTGAGGCTCTGAAAAAACTGTTTTAATGCAGTTTTCTAATAAGTCAGAAGCAATATTTTCAACGTCATAACGATTGATTATCCTAACTTTTTTAAGGTTTTTTATATTTAATAACGTAGTAAGTTCATTATAAAGAGATTTTGCCTCGTATGCTAATTCATCCTTTTTCTCAACAAAAATTCTATATACCATTATCTATCCTCCATAAGAACGCTCAATGCCTTTTTGCCTATATCTTTTCGATAGAAAGCATTATCAAAAGAAACCTTTTCAACCCTTTCATATGCTTTCTTTACTGCGTCAGTTAAATCAAATGAAACTGCCGTTACATTCAATACTCTTCCACCAGAAGTAACAAGTTCACCGTTTGATAAACTAGCACCTGCAACGTAAACAAAATCTTTTTCAGATTCTGGAATATCAATCTTAAATCCTTTATCATATTTTTGTGGATACCCTTTCGATGCCATAACAACACAGCAAGCGCCACCCTTTTCAAATTCAACTTCGGTTTGTTCTAAAGTTCCATTAGTAGTAGCTTGCATAATCGTTAATAAATCACTTTTTAGAAGTGGCAAAACAACTTGTGTTTCTGGGTCGCCAAATCTACAATTATATTCGATTACTTTAGGGCCTTTAGGTGTAAGCATTAGTCCAAAATACAAGCAACCCTTAAAAGTTCTACCCTCTCTATTCATTGCATTTATAGTAGGAATGAATATTTTTTCCATACATTCCTTTGCAACGTTCTCGGTATAAAACGGATTAGGTGCAATTGTTCCCATACCACCTGTGTTTAATCCCTTGTCCCCATCTAAAGCACGCTTGTGGTCCATAGATGAAACCATGGGTTTAACACACTTTCCATCTGTAAAAGCAAGCACTGAAACCTCTGGGCCTGTAAGGAACTCCTCTATAACAACGTTATCTCCACTAGCACCAAAAACCTTGTCACTCATCATTGAATGAACGGCTGAAACAGCTTGGTCATAATCTTCTGCAATTATAACACCCTTTCCAAGTGCTAAACCGTCTGCTTTAATAACAATTGGCATATCAACAGTCTTCAGATATTCAATTGCATCGCTTTCATTGTCAAAAATTTCATACTCGGCAGTAGGAATATTATACTTTTTCATTAAATTCTTAGAAAAAGCTTTGCTACCCTCAATTATTGCTGCTTTCTTGTTTGGTCCAAAACAAGAAACACCAACTTCGTTTAATGCGTCAACGACACCTAACACCAAAGGGTCATCAGGCGTAACTACTGCATAATCAATTTTATTTTCAAGTGCAAACTTAACTATATTTTCTTTATCCTTTGCACCAATATCTACACAAGTTGCATCTAAAGCAATGCCTCCATTACCAGGCAAAGCATAAATAGCTTCTATCGTAGGGTTTTTCTTCAAGCATTTGATAACGGCGTGTTCTCTTCCACCACCGCCTATCACCATAATTCGCATAAATCTCTCCTAAATCTTAGTGATGGAATAATCTCATTCCTGTAAATGCCATTGTAATTCCAAGCTCGTTACAGCATTCAATTACAGCATCGTCACGAATAGAACCACCGGGTTGTGCAATGTATCTAGCACCACTCTTTCTTGCTCTTTGAACGTTGTCGTAGAATGGGAAGAAAGCATCGCTACCTAAAGCAACTTGGTCAACTGTGTCTAAATATTCACGCATTTCCTTTTCCGTAAATGGTTCAGGTTGCTTTGTAAAATATTTTTGCCATACACCGTCAGCACATACGTCTTCTTCGTTCTTGTTTATATAACCATCAACAACGTTATCTCTGTCAGGACGCTTAATATCAGCCCTAAATGGTAAATTTAACACCTTATCGTGTTGACGAAGCCACCAAGTATCAGCCTTTCCACCAGCAAGTCTTGTGCAGTGAATTCTAGATTGCTGACCTGCTCCAACGCCAATCGCTTGTCCATCAACAGCATAGCAAACTGAATTTGATTGAGTATACTTTAAGGTAATTAAAGCTACCACCAAATCACGTTTTGCACTTTCAGGTAGATTTTTTGTGTTTGTAACAATATTTGTTAAAATGCTTTCGTCAATTTTATAATTGTTTCTGCCCTGTTCAAAGGTAACACCGAAAACATGTTTCCTTTCAGTTTCAGCAGGAATATAATTTGGGTCAATTTTAACTATGTTGTAAGCACCCTTTCTCTTTGCTTTTAGTATTTCAAGCGCCTCAGGCTCGTATCCAGGAGCAATAACACCGTCAGAAACCTCTCTTGCAATAAGTTTAGCAGTTGTTACGTCACAAACGTCAGAAAGTGACACCCAATCGCCAAACGAACACATTCTATCAGCACCCCTTGCTCTAGCATAAGCACAAGCAAGTAGCGAATCATCTAAACCTTCAATATCATCAACAAAACAAGCTTTCTTTAGCTTGTCAGAAAGTTTTACACCAACCGCAGCACTTGTTGGAGAAACGTGCTTAAAAGAGGTAGCAGCAGGAAGACCTAATGCAGTTTTTAATTCTTTAACTAATTGCCAACCATTTAATGCGTCTAGAAAATTTATGTAACCGGGACGGCCGTTTAATATTTCAACGGGAAGCTCTCTTCCATCATCAATATATATCTTAGAAGGCTTTTGGTTTGGATTACACCCATATTTTAATTCGTATTCTTTCATTTTACACCTGCCTATTTATTCTTATTTATTAACTTATTAGTAACTTTTCCGCTCTCTAGGTCAACATATCTAACGTAAAGGGAAATTTTGTTTTCTTCATTTAAAGCATTCCAAATTGTATTTGTAAATTCGTTAATATCGTTCGGAATTGAAACTCTTTCTGGCTCGCCTAAAAAGGTTGGTAACGGATTACCGTCGCAAACGTATGTGTGGATAAAATGACCTAAACCATTAAGTGCAGGATATTCAAAGTTATATCGTGAACAAGCAGTGCCTTCTTTATCAGCACTCTTTAATATGTTCATTTGATATGTAAAATCCTTGTTGTCAAAGGTTAACATCGCACTAATTCTTGGTGTTAAGTTAGGATAATCAGGCTCAAACGCACGAGTCCTTAGAGATTTATAAAAACATCTTCCCTCTTTTAATCCTTCGAAAACCGTATCCGTTTGGTCACCATTTGTAACAATAAGTTTATTTTCATACTCACGAAGTGCTGCGTATATTATTAGGCTTGGGTCTTCAACCTTACTAGCGTCAAAGGGTTCGGTAAACACAGCGCAGTCCTTTTCAACAAAAACACGATTGCGACTGTTGTTGCTTCTGCCCATAATAAAGTATGCTACTACTGCATTCTTACCGTCTTCACTTTTTCCTACGATTATGCCTCTTCCAGCATAAGCATTATCTTTTAATAACTCGTCAATTTTATCAATCTTGTAAACGTCCATCTTACACCACCATTAATTTTGTTTATTTTATAATTTCTGAACAAACCTTTTCTACTGCTTTGGGAAGTATTATCCATTCGGCTTGTTCCATAACTCTTTTTTGTAAAATTTCAGCCGTATCATTCTCTTGAATTTCCACAGCTTTTTGCATAATTATTTCTCCACCATCGGGAATTTCGTTAACAAAGTGAACGGTTGCACCCGTCACTTTAACGCCATACTTAAGTGCTTCTTCATGAACTTTCAATCCATAAAAACCCTTTCCACAAAACGAGGGAATTAACGAGGGATGCACGTTTATAATTCTATCAGCGTAGATTTTAGTAAAATATTCACTTAAAATACTCATAAACCCTGCAAGAACTATTAGTTCTATATCGTTTTCGTTTAGAATTTGTATTATTTTTTGTTCAAATTCTAGCTGGCTTAGATAATCTCTTTTTAAAACAATCTCGCTTTTTATCCCTGAATTTTTTGCCCTTGTTAGTGCATATGCGTTAGCATTGTTTGAAACAACTAGTGCAATTTCTCCATTGTTTATAGTCCCGCTCTTTTGTGCATCTATAAGTGCTTGTAAGTTTGTTCCACCACCAGATACTAAAACGGCAATTTTAACTTTATTCAACTTCTTTCTCCTTTTTCTTTAAGAGCATAAGGCAAGGTAACAATATTCCACCAATTGAGTTTCCAATTATTACTATCCAAAGATAAATAAATGCTTCAAATGAAAAAATTCCAGATGCTCCAAAGTAGAATATATCTGCAATTGAGTGTTCATAGCCACTTAATATAAATACTGGGATTCCGAATAAAATTCCAACAATTGACTTTTGCTCTCTAAAAATACTAACTGCAAGATACATTAAAATTCCACAAAAGAATGCTCTAATTAACGTTTGAAATATTTCTTGTGTTAACTTTGCCTCGCAAATTAAGGTTGCGTATTCTCCACTGTCAGGTATTGCATATCTAATAGCTATTCCTAATAATACGGTAGCTATAAGGTTGCCAAGAAGCCCTATAAATAGTGTTGAAAAATCATGTATTTTGTGATTAAAAGGAATAAATCCAATTTTCCCAGTATACAAATTGTATCCCTTAATGCAAATACAAAGTAATGCTACTGCAAAGAAAATCGCACCTGCAATTTTATTTATTGGAGCTACGGCAAGGAATACTGCACCACCAATAGCTATCAGCACCCCCGCCATTATTCCATCAATAAAATCGTTTTTAACTGAAGTAAAAGATGTTTTCATAATAAACTAGATTATAAAATCTCGATTTTTTCGGCACTTTTTATAATCTTTCCAACAACGTAAGCATCCTCACCATTCTCTTTTAGAATATCAATTGCCTTATCAACGTCGCTAGCAGAAACAACTATGCTCATACCAACACCCATATTAAAGGTGTTAAACATATCTCTTTCGTCAATATTTCCCTTTTGTTGTAATAGCTTAAATATTGGTAGAACCTTAACGTCTTTTCTATCAATTACCACCCCTAAACCATCAGGGATAGAACGTGGCATATTCTCATAGAAACCACCACCTGTAATGTGTGAAATACCCTTAACCTTAACTTGTTCTAAAAGAGCAAGAACAGGCTTAACGTATATTTTGGTAGGCTCAAGCAATGCCTCGCCTAACGACTTACCATTTAACTCTGCAAGTGGCGTTTTAAGGTCTGCATTTTCCACGTCAAACACCTTTCTAACTAACGAAAAACCGTTAGAGTGAACACCAGAAGAAGGAAGAGCTATCATAACGTCCCCCTCTTCCATAGACGCTTTGTCCACAACCTTTTCTCTATCAACAATACCAACAGCAAAACCTGCTAAATCATATTCGTCGATAGGATAAAAACCGGGCATTTCAGCCGTTTCGCCACCTATTAGCTCTGCTCCTGAACGAACACAGCCCTCTGCTACACCACCAACGATGTCTGCAATCTTTTCAGGAACGTTTTTGCCACAAGCAATATAGTCTAAAAAGAATAATGGTTTTGCACCACAACAAATAACGTCGTTAACACACATTGCAACACAGTCAATACCAACCGTATCGTGCTTGTCCATTAAGAATGCAAGCTTTAGCTTTGTTCCCACGCCGTCAGTTCCCGAAACAAGAACAGGCTTTTTATAGCCGGTTAAATCTAGAGAAAACAAGCCTCCGAATCCGCCTATATCGTTATCGTTAGCACCTGTAATAGTTCTAGCGATATGTTTTTTCATCAATTCTACTGCCTTATATCCAGCCGTAATATCAACGCCGGCTGCTGCATAACTGTCTGATTTAGATTTGTTACTCATATTCTCTCCTTTTTTATTCCTTGCCGTTCCAGCAATACGTGCATAACTTGCACGGTTCTAATCCTATTGCTTTAATTAAATCGTCAAGCGGTAAATATTCTAATGATTCAAAATTAAATTTTTTACAAATTGCCTTTCTTAATCTCTTTCCACGTTCTGAGTTCTTATCACGATACTCATCTATATACTTTTCACCTTCTTCCCCTTCAAGCTCTCTAATAACTGCTCTTGTCAATAGGTCGTTATTCCCTGTCGAGCGTGAAAAGGTTAAGTATTTACATCCATACATTATTGGTGGACAGGCTGAACGCATATGAACAGACTTTGCACCGTGTGAATATAAGAAGTCAACCGTTTCTTTTAATTGTGTTCCTCTCACTATTGAATCATCAACAAAAAGTAAATTCTTGTTTTCTATCAATTCGTGTATAGGAATTTGTTTCATTTTTGCTATCTTGTTTCGGTCTACTTGATTTGAGGGAGTAAAACTTCTTGCCCAAGTAGGCGTGTATTTGATATACGGGCGGGCAAAAGGCACTTTACTTGCATTTGCATAACCTATTGCTGCGGGTGTTCCAGAATCAGGCATTCCCCCAACAAAATCTATTTGCAAATCTTTATTCTCGTCGTGCTTAGATAGTAATTCTCCACTACGGTATCTCATCACCTCTACGTTTACACCCTCATAGTTAGATGGTGAAAATCCATAATAAGTCCAAAGGAAAGAACATATCTTCATTTCCTTTCCTGCTTCCGATAAAACCTTTAATTTGGTGGGCGAAATCTCAACAATCTCTCCCGGTCCTAGCTCTTTTTCATCTTCAAATCCTAGCTTCTTATAAGCAAACGACTCAAATGATGCGGCATATCCGTCTTCTCTTTTTCCAATTAAAACCGGTGTTCTTCCAAGCCTATCTCTTGCAACTATTATAGAATCCTTTTCAGTTAGTATCATAATCGAGGCACTGCCCTCAATTACCTTTTGTGCAAACTTTATACCTTGAACAAAAGACCTCTTTTGGTTTATAAGAGCCGCAACAAGCTCGGTATTGTTTACCTTGCTTCCCGTCATCGTGCAGAAGTGTCCACCACCGTTACTTAAGAATTTTTCTATAAGTGCGTCGGAATTATTTACTGCACCCACTACACAAATTGCATAGTTACCAAGCCCGGAACGAATAAGTAATGGCTGTGGGTCACTATCGCTTATACAACCAATTACGCTAGTTCCTTGCATTTCACCAAGAGTTTTATCAAACTTAGTTCTAAAAGGCGATTTCTCTATACTGTGTATCTCTCTTTGAAAACCCGTTTTTTTATCAAATGCAGAAAGCCCCGCTCTACGTGTTCCTAAATGAGAATGAAAGTCTACACCAAAAAACACGTCTTGCAAACAATCGCTTTTAGATGTTATTCCAAAAAATCCACTCATTAACGCACCTTATTTAGCAAAGAATAACTTTGAAAGCGTCATTGGGTCAATATATTTTCCGTCCTTATATACACGCATATTTCCCGATGCAATTTCATCAATTAGCATTACGCTTCCGTCTTTATCATATCCAAACTCAAACTTAATATCATAAAGTATTAGTCCTTTTTCTTTTAAGTCATCTGCTACGATTTGGGTAATCTTTTGAGTCATTTCCTTTATGTCATCATATTGACTTGCTGTCATAACTTTCAAGTCAACAAGTCCGTCTTTTGTTACTAATGGGTCACCCTTTTCATCGTTCTTAAAAGTCGTTTCAACGTATGCAGGTAAATCTGCACCTTCTTCAATATAGTCACTATAACGACGGAAAAAGCTTCCAACAGCCTTGTGACGACAAATTACTTCTAATCCCTTTCCAAAAGGTTTTGCAGGCAACACTTCCATTGTAGTATCTTGGAGGTCTGCGCTGATATAGTGCGTTTTAATTCCTGCTGCATTTACCTTTTCAAAAAAGTATATAGACATACGGAGATTAACGTCGCCCACACCCTCAATTGTTAACCCAACAGAGTTTTCACCGGGGTCAAACACTCCGTCTTTACCCGTGCAATCATCCTTAAACTTTAAAAGATAATTACCATTGTCTAGTGCAAACACGTCTTTTGTCTTTCCAGAATAAACTAATTTCTTTTCCATAATCTATCTCCTATTATTTGTTTCCTAATTGTTCATTTAATCTTTTATCTTTTTCTACTACAGCGTTTCTATCTGCAATCTTTTTTTCTAATAATTTTCTTGATAAATCCTCATCACCAACAGCAAGAATTTGCACTGCAAGTAATGCTGCGTTTGATGCTCCGTTAATTGCTACTGTTGCAACAGGAACACCTGTAGGCATTTGCACGGTTGCTAGCAACGCATCCATACCCTCTAAATTCTTTGAAGAACAAGGAATGCCTATTACGGGTAGTGTTGTTTGAGATGCCAAAACACCAGCTAAATGTGCAGCCATGCCAGCAGCGGCTATAATAACTCCAAACCCATTCTCTTTTGCTTTTGATGCAAAAGCTAAAGCCTCACTAGGCGTGCGATGAGCAGAATAAACGTGAGCCTCAAACGGAACACTAAAACTATTAAGCACGTCGAATGCTTTAGAAACTATAGGTAAATCGCTATCTGAACCCATTATAATTGCAACTTTTTTCATACAAATCTCCTAAAAAAAATATAAAGGCGCACTTATAAAAACGTTATAAGTGCGCCCAGACAGTCGGCATTATTCAACCCTTAAGTTTCCGTTCCACTGTGGTTATCCACAATTATCTGTCAGTCACGAAAACGTTTAATATATTGTGCTATTTTATGATAGCATAATTTATCGTTTCTTGTCAAACAAAGAACTAAGGTTTATTTAAAAATAAAGGAAATTATTATAAATTATTTTTATACCATTCTATAGCTTCATTTAGGCCTTTCGCAAAATCATAATCAGGGTCATATCCTAACATGTTTTTCGCTTTTGAAATATCAGCGTTACTATGTTTAATGTCTCCCTTTCTATCAGGGCCGAAAATAGGCTCGATATCTTTTCCTAAAGCTTTGGTTAGACTGTAATATATATCAATTAAATATTCTCTACCACCATATGCAATGTTAAACGCCTCTCCTGCAACCTCACTAGGAGTAAGGCAGGCTTTAAGGTTTGCTTCTATAACGTTTTCAATATAGGTAAAATCTCTACTTTGTTTACCGTCGCCATTTATTGTAGGTCTGTCTCCATCAAGTAATTGCTTTATGAATTTTGGAATAACGGCTGCATACGCTCCATTTGGGTCTTGTCTTCTACCAAAAACGTTAAAATATCTCATGCCATATGTGTCTAGACCATAGTGCATTGTATATAATTTTGCCCACTCTTCATCACATCTTTTAGTCAACGCATAAGGCGATAATAAATTGCCCTCTCTACCCTCTGTTTTAGGCAAATTCGGCTCGTCACCATACACAGAAGAAGATGAAGCATAGACAAACTTTTTAACACCCTTTTGTCTTGCAGCCTCTAACATATTAAGCGTTCCCTCAATATTGTTTTTGCAGTAAAAAATAGGCATCTCCAACGAACGAGGAACACTTCCCCAAGCTGCTTGGTTTAATACGTAATCTACACCGTCACAAGCTTTAAGGCAGGTGTCTAGGTCCTTAATATCTCCCTTGATAAACTCATAATTTGAATTGCTTTTAAACATATCAACGTAGGACTGCTTGCCCGTTGATAAATCGTCTAAACAACGAACTTTATAGCCTAAATTTAGTATGGCTTCACATAGGTTAGAGCCAATAAAACCAGCTCCACCAGTAACTAAAAACACACTATTCTTTGGAAAAACTAAATTCCTGTATCCCATAAACTTATTCCTTTTTCATTTAATAAATCACACAAGAACCTGACGCAGGAGTGTAAACACTTGCACCACGCTTGTAGTCATATTTATCATAGTATCTTTCGTTAACAACTGATAAAATATTATCAGCTTGAGCCTTTTTGATTAAAGCAACCACGCAGCCACCAAGACCTGCCCCAACAAGTTCGCTACCTAACACACCTTCACACGAATTAAGTATATCACACAGCTCGTCTATTTGTTCAGTTGAACAACCATAATCCCCCCCAACAAACTCTAACGGGGTTTTATTTGCAATTAAAGATGCAATATACTCATCAGAGGTGTCATAGTCTTTAATACGGTCACCATTATGACTAATTTTCATCATTTCACCCAAGACTTTATAGTCACCTGTTTTAAGCACAGATAAAAACTTTTCAGCCCTAACACACTCACTTACACCAAACAATGCTAGTCCTCTAATTTCATATCCTTCTGGCTCTACGTGTGTTGAAAAAATCTTATTCAATTCATCTAAGTGTTCTGGAAGCATCGAATACACGTCTGCTCTAGTCATCAAAACGGGAAGTGATAAAAGTGCATTATATATAAATTCTTCCTTATCTAAAGCAAACTCTCTAAAAAGCTTGTAATTTTTATCAGGATAGATTTTATTAATCAACATCAATGCAATTTCATAGCAAGCAATTTTAGCATTGAACTTGTCCTTGCCACCCTCAGACTTTTTAGCTTTTTGCATACTATTTGCAACTAAAACTGCATAATCTTCTGAAAAATCAACTGACTCATCCAAAACAAACGGCAAAAACCCAAGCTTTGTAATCATATTCTTTTTACTGAATTTCATTGCAGCGTGGTCGCCAGCTCCACCACGAGAACCAACAAACCACTCACCCTCTCCACACAATTCAACAAATTCTTTTTCGCTTATGTTTAGAGAATTTATAGCCACAATTGCTTCTGCAATGGCTACAACTAGGCTTGAAGATGACGAAAGACCAGCAGCTGGAGGAATATTCCCGCTCGCCATTACGTTCAAACCACACAATTTAAAATCTACGTCGTTAACCTTAAACGCAAATCTTAATAGAGCTGCCTTAAAATAGTTTTCCCAAGAACCTCTGTTGTCTTCTACGTCTTCTATAATTTCTGGGCTAGATATATATTCAACCCAACTTTCTCCCTGTGATAGCGATAGATACGTTCCAACACTAAATTCGCAGTTAGGATATTTTGAATTTGCATTTGAAATTACAACCAAATCATCTTCTCTTGGTGCAGAAACAATTATCGTATCCTTATCAACTGTTAAAACGTTTGTCGAACCACCACGATGGTCAATATGCCTACCCATTAGATTGATTCTTCCGGGCGCTCTAGTAACAACTACTTTTTCATCACCAAACTTTGTAATATACTTTTGTAAAATTTCTACATATCTAAATTTCTGTTCAGCAAAATCCTTTCCGTAAATATCGAAAAAGTTTTTATCCATAGCACCAGATTCAATGTCACTTATTATACTAGATGCTGAACGCATAAAAAATCTACTAATATCCCTAAGCTCTCTTCTCGTGCTAAAGGTTAGCATGTCCTTTTTATCTTCAATTACAACAAGACTAACCGAATCCCTTTTTGCGAAGTATTCTAAGGTATCGGTTAAATATATTTCCCCTTGTGCATTGTTAGAATTGCAAAGCTTTATCGCCTGAACACCTAATTCTAGGTCAAAGCAATAAAAACCAGCATTTGCATACTTACTGCATAAAATCTCATCTGCTGTAAATAATTGTTCACACAAATACATTTCGTTAATTGGTTCTTTTTCTTCAGCTAAAGATAATACCTTTGCTGCTTTTTTCTCGTTAAGACCTAAAGATAAAAGCTTATTTAATCTTTGCTCTTTTTCAACCCCAGCAAGAGACATATACGCAACGTCTGCAAGTTCTACAACTCCATATGGCTTATCATCACGCATAACAATTCTGCCACCACTTTTATTAGCTGATAAGGGCTGAACACCCCATACAACCTCTGATATAAAAGCAGAATCAATCATCTTTTTAACAGCGTTTGTTGAAACAATTTTATCTCCCATGGATACAATTGCCTTACCAACAAACCCTATTTCTTTTAGAGCGTTCATTCCACACAAAGCTGCATCGCCAGTTCCATTTTGAACTTCTTGTTTAGCGTAAATAACGTTAGCTTCATCCTTTAGACATGCTCTAACGCTATCCTCGTTATGTCCTACAACAATAACAAAATGACCTACACCGGCATTCCTCATATTATCTACAACACGCTTGATAACAGGCACGCCAGCACATTTAAACGCAACCTTGTTTTTTGAATTGTCATTCATTCTTGTCCCTTTTCCTGCGGCAAGAATTATAGCGGCAATTTCCATTTTATACTCCAAAAAAAATTTTCTCTATTTTTTATATTAACATATTATATTAGCAACAGTCAAGGACTTTATAAAAATAAAGTTTTTAATATAAGTGACTAATTTGTTCAAAATAATTGTTTATCTAGATTTGTTCAAAAAAAATTGATTGGTATCCTGAGTTAATCAAATTATCAAATGATAGCTCAAGCTTTTTTTCAAAATCCTTTTGATGCTTTAAGTAATCAGGATAAAAATATTGTTCGTGAATCATTATTTTTATAAAATTCTTGCATGCAACTTTTTCTAAAGCCATTGGTATCTCATCTAGGTTTAAGGTGTTTAAAACAAGGTCTATTCCAGCATAATGTATGCCATCAGATAAAACTGTTTCACCTTTCCACAATCTTTTCATCTCAGAAGTTGTATTTTGATATGATTTTCTTGGGTTTTCTTTATCGCCATAAAGCCCTAACAAGCCTAAGATATTGCAATCCTTTAACGCTTTTATACCCTCAATCGTTGCAAGACAATAATGAATTGTCGTTGTTTTTGCAAGACTATTTTCCCCAGCAAATCTAACTATTTCGTTGTTAGTTTTTATACAATCGTTATAGACTTCTTCATAATCAGAAAATTCATATGGGCGAGGCTTATGTTCCTTTGAATGAAACGAGAATTTGAGCCAATCGGAATTAATCTCAAATTCTTTTTTATAGTTCTCACTCACCATTGATAAATCAAAATTTTCATCTTTATAAAATATATTTAGTTGAACTTTTAGGTTAAACTTTTCGTGTAGCCTTTTAAACATGCCAAAATAGGCATTATCAAAAACACTTTGATATGAATTTTCACTAATGTCTTTAAGACATCTAATATTGTCATCTACAGTAAAACAAAACTTTTTCATAAACACCTAAAATATTTTTAGAAAAAATTTCTAAAACAACTAAATTTGAAATTTTAGCCAAACTACATTTAAATCCTTTTTAAGCAAACAACCGTTTCAACGTGTTTTGTTTGCGGAAACATATCAAACGTTCTAATAGATGAAACCTCGTATTTGCAAATCGGCTTTTCTACTTTTACAATCTGCCCTTCTTTTACCTCTAACGTTCCAACTATAAGCCCAACGTCTCTGGCAAGCGTAGATGGCATACAAGATACGTAAACTATTTTATCAGCTTGGCTTTTTTGAACAGCCTGAATAACACTGTAATCACAGCCTTTTCTTGGTGGGTCTAAAACAATAGCAATTTTCTGGTTATTTGTCTTTTCTTTTTCGATTATGTCTGGCATAATCAACTCGCATTTTCCTTGATAATTACTAACTTTATTCTCAAGACCATTCTTTAAGGCGAGTTCGTTAGCCAACCTAACTGCTTCGGGAATAATTTCTATTCCTATAGCCTTTTTAGCCTTTTTTGCAAGCATAGCCGTCATCAAACCTGCCCCACTATATGCGTCAATTACTGTGGTGTCTTCATCCGCACAAACTAGCGAACTTACCGCTGAGTAGAGCTTTTGACAAACGGTAGTATTAACCTGCATAAAGCTTCTAACACCTACCTTGTATTTAATGCCGAGCATATCGCTTTGATATTCACCCTTGCCATATATAAGCTCAAAATCGTCACCGTATATAACGTTAGAACGTGATTTATTTACGTTTTTAAATAGCGAAAACTCGTATGACATTTTAGCCTTTAAAATATCAATTAAACTATCAACGTGTCTTATTTTTTCACTATTAGAAACAACGGTGATTATAAGCTTATCCTTAATCTCTCTTGCTGTAATTTCCCTAATCTCTCCCGTGCCATTTTCTTCATTATATCCCGTTATGGAATAGGTGGAAAAATATTCTCTGAATGCTTCGATTAGATTTTTTGTCCATTCAGCGTTTATTGGACAATCATTTATGGGAACTACTCTATGCGAATTCTCGGCATAAAAACCAATTAAAACTCCGTCGTCACCCTGTCTAACGGGAAGCTGAAGCTTGTTTCTGTATCGAAACTCATTATCTCCTTTTATGGTCGGCAAAAGCTTAACGTCTAACCCAGCGATTTTTTTGAAGCAATTTACAACGTTTTCTTCTTTAATCTTAATTTGACACAAATATTTAACGTGTTGAAGCTGACAACCTCCACACTTTGTAAAAACCGGGCACTTGCTTCTTATTCTAATTTCTGCAGGAATAATTATTTCTAAGGCTTTTGCATATGCAATTTTTGAATTCGCCTTTAAAATCTTATATCTAACTTTTTCACCTATAAGTGTAAAAGGGACGAAAACAACAATGCCTTCATCCTTGATAATCCCCTCTCCATTGCTTCCAATTGCAGAAACAATCCCTATTCTCTCATCATTCTTTTTCATTTGTCCTTACTAATAATACGACTAACGTATTTATTTATAAACATTCTAGCTACTAATACGTATCTATCAAAGATAAAATAGAACACCACTGAAAAAAGCAAAATAAACCAATAAATATTATTTGCAATAAATTGTGGCATATCGTTAATTTCTAGCCCCATAAGTAAAGTGTAATAAAAATATATTCCAAAAACTGCAAGTGTGCACCAAATTAGCCCTAAAGCTTTATATATCGCCATACTTATTTTTTTAGTTCTAAAAAAGCATGCAGTTATCGGATATGTTCCAAAAAAACCAATAAACGCAGGAAAAACTATTGAAAAAAAGTTAAAGCCGGTAAATATTAAAGCTATAAAGCCACCACATAAGCATGAAAGAAATGCACCTATATATGATTTATAATATATTGGCAAGATAACAATTGCTGAAGAAATGGCAAGTGCAAACAAGTCGGTAAATTCAAAAAATACACCAACACATAGAACTAGTGCAACAAGTGCTGACGTTATAGCAGATAAAGCTAAAACCCTGCTTTTCATTATCTACAACACATGCTGCACATCATATCCATACAGCACCAAGTTAAACAAAAGGTCATGCAATCGTTTGAGCTACCACCCATTTGGCGATTCTGTTGGTTAACGTTTTCCTGTCTATCATTAAAATAATGCTCAGTATAAGCCATTTTTTGCTTTAGTTTTTGATAAGCCTGTGAATATTTTGGATTGTCGGAATCCATACTTAAAGCAATTTCTAACTGTTTTTTACTTTCGTTGTGCCAGTTTTTCTTATAGAAAATTACAGCTTGAAGATAATGCCATTCAGCATTTCTATCAGAAAACTCATCTAGTTTACTTTGAGCGTCGGAAATTCTTCCCGCCTTAATTAGCTCTTCAATATGAACGAATGCCCCTGAATTATCTGTATTTTCAGCTGTAAATCGTTCAGCCTTAATCTCTCTATAAGCATTTTCGAGCTTTGTCAATTTTTTAGCAGCGTCGTTACCGATTTCACCCTCGTAAAAACGCTCTCTTTGATATTTCTCTTTAAGTCTTAAATAAGCTTCTTCAATTTCTTCGTTAGAAGCATATTGGTCTAAGCCTAAGATTTTGTAGTTTTCTTGCATTTTTTATTCTCCATTACGTGTTTTGTTTGCTCCTTTAATCCTCGAAGCAATATATTATCTGTTAAGTCGTGATTAAATTGGTATTTTAACTGCTTTGCAAGCATCTCTATCTCAAGCAATACGTTGCCAAAAACACAAACCACGTCTTGATTATATTTTTCTATAAGCTCATATTTACTTTCTACTTGTGGATATGAATTTATAAAAACGTTATACTCGCACTTTCTTTTATCCTTATCAAAGTCATCAAGTGCATCAATTAAGTATACCCACTTGCCAAGATTATATGCCAAGCCCTCTAGTTCAGGAGTGTTTTTGTCGCCTGTTAACTCTATCGTAATATCTTTTATCATATTAGCAAAGCAATCAGCAACAATATCTATACTACTGCAAGCCTCACCCTCTAATTTTCTTAACGCATTATAGTTTTTACACACTATTTGGTCAAGCTTAGGCTCTAGCTTACAAGCTTTTTTATAACTTGAAGAAAGAAAAGATTTTGCAATTCTACCCTTTTTGCTATCTATAACGTCATCACAAGCCTTGTAGTAAGCCAAAATCACATTTAGCGCTGAAATTCTAGCCGTTACACTATCAAATTGAGCTATTGGACGTTTTCTTATAGTATGCAAAACACAATGCTCTTTTTTTATTTTAACGTCTATACCTAAAACGTTATGAACTAAAACAGATAAAAAAGTTAGGTCGTAATTAAGGACAAATCGACCTTTCATTCCACAAGTTTTACCAATACCCTTACAAAGCCCACAATACATTGCTTTATATAAAACGGTATCTTTTACATACATATTTGGAGTATCTGTTTTAACGTAGCCAAACATTTAATCCCCTTATTAGCCCCTTTTTCTAGGTAGCAAACCTACTTTTTTATAAACTTTTCCAAGTGTTCTATATGCAATGCGTTCAGCACGTTCTGCACCTTGCGCCAAAACGCTGTCAATATAAGCCTTATCAGCTAGTATTCTATTCTTTTCTTGCCTAATAGGCTCCATAACCTCAGCTACAGCCTCTCCAACTTTAATCTTAAAGTCGCCATAGCCCTTGCCCACAAACTCAGCCTCAGCCTCTTCAAAGGTTTTTCCTGTGTATGCAGTGTAAATAGTAAGTAAATTGCTAATACCGGGCTTATCGGGTGAAAATTTTATTTCAGAGCCACTATCAGTAACAGCACGCTTAAATTTTCTAATTATCGTATCAGGGTCATCATCCATTGAAATAAAAGCATTTAAATTTGCGTCTGACTTGCTCATCTTTTTAGTTGGCTCTGCAAGACTCATTACCCTTGCAGCAGTTTTTCCAATATAACCCTCTGGAACTTTAAAAGTTTCGCCAAAACGATTGTTAAATCTAATTGCTAAGTCCCTTGCAAGTTCTAAATGTTGCTTTTGGTCTGCCCCAATTGGAACAAGCTCAGATTGATATAACAGGATATCTGCCGCCATTAAAACGGGATAGTCCATCAATCCCATATTTATATTATCTTCATGTTTAAGGCTTTTATCCTTAAACTGCGTCATTCTAGAAAGCTCACCCGGATAGCACACGGTGTTTAATATCCAGGTTAATTCAGCGTGAGCTGAAACGTGTGATTGAGCAAATAAAACTGATTTTTCAGGGTCAATTCCACACGCAAGGTAAAGAGCTGCAAGCTCGTAAGAATTTTTTCTTAATACCTGTGGGTCTTGTTTAACGGTTAAGGTATGAAGGTCTGCTAAAGCAAAAACTCCATTATAATCATTTTGCAACTTTTTAAAATTTCTTAATGCACCAAGATAATTACCAATGGTTAAAATTCCACTTGGTTGAATTGCACTAAATAATATCTTTCTTTCATCCATAATTATATCTACCTTAACTTGAATTATCCTTTAAATGTTAAAACAAAGTCGCTTACAGCATTCTCTGTTTGGCTAGTTTTAACAACTTTGTTAAATCTAACCTCAGCATCTCTTAATTTTTCTATTGCTTGAGGAATGGGCTCTGCCGAAAGCTCGAATAATTTTTGCGAAGCCTTAAAACAGTCAGCCACACTCTTTCCAGTCAAAGCCTTCAAAACACTTTGCGGGAATTTATATGGGCTTGCTGTTGATAAAACAACAACTGGGTTTTCATTACCCTCTGCAATATAGTCAGAAACTACCGAAAAAGCAACGGCAGTATGCGTATCTAATACGTAACCATAATCGTCAAAAGCATTAAAAATCTGCTCAAAGCATTCCTCTTCCTCTGCAAATCCTGCAAAAAACTCATTTGAAAGCTCTTTTACTTGCTCGCTTGATAGCGAATAAACGCCCTCAGATTTTAATTGCTCCATTTTTTCTTTAGTAAACGCACCGTCACGCCCAGAAACTTCAAATAAAAGCCTTTCAAGATTGCTTGATATTAGAATATCCATTGATGGTGATGCAGTCTTAAAGAACTCTCTGTTAATATCGTAGCTTCCATTTAAGAAAAACTCGGTTAGAACGTTATTTGAATTAGAAGCACATATTAGCTTGCCTATAGGTAAACCCATTTTTTTAGCATATAAACCAGCTAAAATGTTACCAAAGTTGCCCGTAGGCACACAAAAATCTAATTTTTGTCCCATTTTAATTTTTTCTGCGTTTACTAGGTCTAAATATGCAGAAAAATAGTATGCAATTTGTGGAACTAATCTACCAAAATTTATTGAATTTGCACTAGATAAAACAACACCTTTGCTTTTTAGCTCGGCATTAAATTCTAAGTTAGAAAAAATACGCTTTACAGCAGATTGGCAATCATCAAAATTACCCTCAACAGCAATAACGTTAACGTTTTTACCAGCTTGAGTGCTCATTTGAAGCTTTTGCATATCGCTTACACCTTCACTTGGATAAAACACGTTAATATATATTCCTTCTTTGTCCTTAAAACCCTCTAGTGCAGCCTTACCTGTATCACCACTCGTTGCAGTTAATATTAAGATTTTTTCTTTAACTCCAACGTAATCTGCTCCCTTTCTTAAAAGATAGGGTAAAAGAGTTAGCGCAATATCCTTAAACGCCAATGTTGGTCCGTGAAAAAGCTCTAAGACAAACAAGTTGTCCTCTAACACAACAACAGGTGCTGCATCTCCTTCTTCAAAAGATGAGTATGCGTTCTCACACGCAGTAAGCAAGTCTTGCTTATCATATTCTTCTAAATAAGAATGAATAACCTCGCAAGCACGCTCAGCGTATGACATATTAAGCATTGAATCTAATTTGTTTGTAAAATCAGGGAAAATTTCAGGAACATATAGACCTCCATCTTCAGCTAAGCCTTTAGCAATGGCCTCAGAAGCACTCATTGCAACGTCCCTTCCTCTAGTGCTAAAAAATTTCATATAACATCCTACATAAAAAATTAAGTCGGAAAAAGTTTTCCGACTATAATTTTACACTATTTTATACATTAAAAGCAAGTTATTCAACGTGTTTTAAGATAAATTCAGGTAATTCTTCTTTAGCAGCGCTTGCAGTTAAAACAAATTTAACTTCATAGTCTTTTTCTAACACTTCCATAGCGTCAAATATATTTTGAAGTTCAGCTAAAGCTTTTCCTGTAATTCTTGCCAAACCGTCGATAAATATGTATTCATTATCACCGTTTGCAGCAACAATGCCCTTTATAAATCCTCTAAAACCGTCTTCACCTTGTATAGCGAAACCTGACACGTCTAAAAACCTAATTTGATGCTTTAGTTCAAGCGTGTTCTTCTTGCTGTCCGTAATATAAATAACGTGGCCTTTTGCCTTTTCTAAAGCGTCGTTAGCAAAATCAATAATTGCTTTGGTCTTACCTGTGCCTTTTGGTCCGTAAATAATTTTCATTCAAATTTCCTCCAAGTGAGTTCTTTATACATCTATTTTATAACACTTTTTAGAAAATTACAATATGTTTTTAAAAATTATCTTGCGTTTTCCAATAATTTTTTATAAAATTTTGCGTCAACCTCGTGAATAATGTTTACCAACTCTTCGTCGCCCATAACGCTACATCTGCCGTCAGCATACTCTCTATCAACAACTTCCTTGATTTTTGCAACGATTGGATTAGATTTTTCAATCTTGTTCTCTTCGCTTAATTCAAAATAATCGTTAATCCAGTATGCAATACCTGCTAAACCACTGGTATTGTTAATTGAAACGTGCAATGGTCTATTAAGCAACTTCTTGGTGTCGAAAATATTATAAATTTCTTCATCCTTTAATATTCCGTCTGCGTGAATTCCAGCTCTCGTTGCATTAAAGTTTCTACCAACGAACGGAGTTCTTGGTGGAATTTCATAACCTATTTCTCTTTCAAAATAGTTTGCAATATCCGTAATTGCAGTGTAATCCATTCCATCAGAATTGCCCTTAAACGAAGCATATTCGAACGTCATTGCTTCTAATGGGCAGTTACCTGTTCTTTCGCCTATTCCAAGAAGAGAACAGTTAACTGATGAACAGCCGTAAAGCCAAGCAGTAGACGCATTGCTAACAACCTTGTAAAAGTCGTTATGCCCGTGCCACTCTAACAATTCGCTTGGAATTTCAGCATAGTGATTTAAGCCGTATATAATTCCAGGAACACTTCTTGGAATTGCTGCACCTGGGAAGCTCACTCCAAAACCCATAGTGTCGCACGCACGAATCTTAATAGGAATGCCACTCTCAAGAGAAAGTTTTCTAAGCTCGGTTGCAAATGGAACTACAAAACCATAAAAGTCTGCTCTAGTTATATCCTCAAAGTGACATCTAGGTCTAATGCCTGCGTCAAGAGCATCTTTAACTATTCCTAAATACTTATCAAGTGCTTCAGAACGGCTTAGATTCATTTTCTTAAAGATGTGGTAGTCTGAACAGCTGGTTAAAATACCTGTTTCCTTAATTCCCATATCCTTGACTAACTTAAAATCGTTCTTGTTCGCTCTTATCCAGCTTGTTACTTCAGGGAATTCATAGCCTAGTTCTAAACACTTTCTAACAGCCTCTCTATCCTTTTCAGAATATAAAAAGAACTCTGATTGACGGATAATACCCTTCTTTCCACCAAGTCTTGCCATAAGCTTGTAAAGTTCAACAATTTGCTCTACAGTAAATGGTGAGGTTGATTGTTGACCATCACGGAAAGTCGTATCAGTAATCCAAATGTTTTCAGGCATACTGGTAGGCACGTGGCGATGGTTAAAAATTATTTTTGGAACACTTTCATAATCAAAAATGTGTCTATATAATTGTGGGTTTTCAACGTCTTGCAAAGAATAAGAATAAATCTTTTCTTCTAGCAAGTTGTTTTTCTTATTTATATGAATCATAAATCGGTCCTCCTATTATTTTATTTCGGACAAGAAGCTGTTAAGCCTATTTAAGCCCTCCTCAATGTCCTCGATAGAAATAGCATAAGATAATCTAATACAGTTATCGTCACCAAACGCAATACCTGGGATTAGCGCAACACCCTTCTTTAACGCAAGGTTAGCAAACTTTAACGAACCGTCGATAACCTCTCCGTCAAAACTCTTACCATAATAACCCGAAACGTCTACAAATACGTAGAAAGCACCCTTCGGAGCTACCGGCTTAATGCCTTTCATTACAGATAACTTATCAAGCATAAATAATCTACGCTTGTCAAATACCTTTTGCATCTCGTTGCAGAATTCTTGCCCCTTAGGGTCGTTAAGCGCTACTACTGAAGCATATTGTGAAATTGAACAAGCATTGCTTGTAGTATGGCTTTGCATGTTTGAAACTGCCTTTGCAATTGCTTTAGGTGCAGCAATATATCCAATTCTCCAACCGGTCATCGAATAAGTCTTGCTCATTCCGTTGATTATTATGGTATGTTCTTTCATATAATCACTAGCACAAGCTATTGAATAATGCTTTTCACCTGCATACACAAGCTTTTCGTAAATTTCATCTGATATACAATAAATTCCGTGCTTTTCACAAACTTTTGCAATCTCTTTAATCTCTTGCTCAGAATATACCGAACCTGTAGGATTGTTTGGTGTGTTTAAGATAATAGCTTTGGTTTTATCAGTAACCGCATCTTCAAACTGCTTAGCAGTTATCTTGTAACCGTTTTCACTACCAGCCTTAATATATACCGTCTTTCCTCCTGCAAGTCCAATAAGCTCGGGATAAGTTAGCCAATAAGGTGAAGGTAAGATAACTTCATCTCCATCTTCAATGATAGCACATATAGAGTGATATAATGAACTCTTTGCACCACTGCTTATAACAATTTGGTCAACTTCATAATCTAAGCCGTTATCTCTTTTAAACTTATCTACAACAGCTTTTTTTAGTTCAACCATGCCAGATGCAGGCGTGTATTTTGTAAAACCAATATCAAGTGCTTGTTTCGCAGCATCGATTATGTATTCGGGAGTGTTAAAATCAGGCTCTCCCGCACCAAAACCTATTATGGAAACGCCCTCTGCTTTTAGCTTTTTTGCCTTTGCAGTAATTTCAAGCGTTAATGATGGTGAAATTTCTTTTACTCTTTTAGATATACTCATTTCTATCTCCTTATTTCTTCTTTATTGTAACATATATATACCCATATGGGCAATACTTTTTTAATTCAACTTTTTTATGTGGTATAACCTTTTATTTATAATGTTTGAAATCTTATCTCTTTTAGGTTATATCTTATTCATCGGTTTCGGCTGCTAGTTTGCTTTCTCTATCTGCAATACCTAAAGCCTCTACCATCTCATCTATTTCCCCTGCAAGGAAGCTGTCAATTGAGTGTAATGTTAGTCCAATTCTATGGTCGGTAATTCTGCCTTGAGGAAAGTTATATGTTCTAATTCTTTCCGACCTATCACCTGAACCTACTTGGCTACGTCTGTTTTCAGAGTATTCCTTGTCAGCTTGTGATTGATAATAGTCATACAGCCTACTCTTTAACACTTTCATTGCTTTTTCACGGTTTTTTGTTTGTGAACGCTCATCTTGACAAAGCACGACTATTCCTGTTGGAAGGTGAGTAAGTCTTATGCAAGATTCGGTCTTGTTTACGTGCTGACCACCTGCGCCACTACTTCTTAGCGTGTCAATTTTTAAGTCCTTTTCTTCAATTGTTATTTCTACGTCGGTAGCCTCAGGTAAAACGGCAACGGTGGCCGCCGAGGTGTGAACTCTACCCTGCGATTCGGTTTCTGGCACTCTTTGAACTCTATGAACGCCACTTTCAAATTTTAATTTGCTATATGCAGATTTACCCGTGATTGAAAAAACAACTTCTTTAATTCCACCAAGCTCGGTAGAATTATTTTCAATCTCCTCAATTTTCCAACGATTTTTTTCGGCAAATTTTACATACATTCTGTATAACTCGAAAGCAAACAAGCTTGCCTCCTCGCCACCTGTTCCTGCACGAATTTCCATTATAACGTTCTTGTCGTCGTTAGGGTCTTTTGGTAAAAGTAAAATTCTTAATTCAGCTGATGTTTCTTCAATCCTTTTCTTGCACGCCTCTAACTCATCTAATACCAACGCTTTCATTTCTGGGTCGGTTTCAACTTCTGCCATTGCCATTAAATCATCTCTTTCTGAAACAGCTTTTTTATACTCCGTATACTTTTCTACCGTTTCAGTAATTTCAGCCAGCTCCATTGTATAGCCTTTCCATTCATCTATTCTAGATATAACGTCCGCATCTCCTACAAGCTCGTTTAGTTTTTCATATCTTAATAGCATTTTATCAAGTTTTTTAAACATTTAACACCACCTTGATTATTCTGTCGTTGTTTTCGTAATCTTTTATAACCTCTACTGAGGCATAGCCGTCAAACAGCTTACAAACCTGCTGTGCTTGGTCAAAGCCAATTTCAAGTAATATAACCCCATTTTGAGTTAAATATTCTCTTGCCTTTTCAGCTATTATTTTGTAAAACTTTAATCCATCTTCCCCGCCGTCTAAAGCACATAGCGGCTCAAAGTCCTTTACCTCTTTTTGAAGAGTTTTTATATCTTCGCTTTTTATATACGGAGGATTAGAAATTATAAGGTCAAATTTTCCATCAATTGAAACAAACATATCTGACTCTATAAAGTCAATCTTTACACCGTTAAGCTCAGCGTTTTCTCTAGCTAGCTCTAATGCACCAACACTTACGTCTGATGCAGTTATGCTTGCCCCTGTCTTATCCTTTAAGGCAATCGCAATTGCTCCACTTCCCGTGCATAAATCTAAAGCTTTCTTGTTTTTATCTATAAGCTTAACAGCTTGCTCTACCAATAGTTCAGTTTCAGGTCTAGGAATTAAAACTCTTTCATCAACCTTGATTGTATATCCATAAAAATCAGTATCTCCAATACAATACCATAACGGTCTGCCAGTGCATCTCATATTGGTTATATAATCTATTCTCTCTACGTCCTTTGGAAAAACTAGCTTGTCACTTTTTAATTGGTCTCTTTTAACATTTAATACCAATGCCAAAATCCATTCTGCTTCAGCCTCTTCATCAATTCCGTTTTTAGAGAGTTTTTCCTTTACGTCTTTTAACAACTCGTTTCTCTTTTTAGGTGTAACGAATTGTTGCTCTGCAATGCTTTCATCGGCATCCATTTTAATAACAGCGTTAAACGCCGTAATTGCCACCTCCAGCATCTTGTCATCAGGCTCTCTAGTCGTTATTCTTTGCAGTAATAGACCTGGTAACTTTAATGGATAAAACAACCAAAAATCGGTTTTTGAAAGTCCTTTTAATAGTTCATAGGATAGCCCAGCCACCAATGGCAATAGAGCTATCTTACATAAAACCCTTAAAACTCCATTTATTGTTTGCCCAATAATTAAGGCTTCAAAGCAAGCAAAAACAACAATGCTTACTGCTACAACAAAAAATAAAAACGTAGTTCCACAGCGATTGTGAACTCTAGTGCAGGTTTTTGCATTCTCAACGCTTAACTCTAAACCACTTTCATAACAAGAAATAGTTTTATGCTCAGCCCCGTGATACATAAAGGTTCTTCTAATATCCTTTAACAACGACGTAGCCAATATATATAATACGAATATAATTACTTTTGCACTGCCCTCAATTAGATTTATTCCCCATACGCCAAACTTAAAATCTTTGCCAATAATTTTCTCAATGCCAACTCTAATGGCTTGAGGAGCAACCATAAATAAACCAACGGCAAGCATTAGTCCTAATACTAGCGAGATAAAACCTATAACTGTAAAAACGTCTATCTTAAGCTTTTCAGACAACCATTTTTCAAACTTTGAAGGTTCGCCCTCACCATAAACTTCCGCAGAACGCAGTAAAACCTTTGTCCCTAAAAATAAAGAAGAAATAAACGCAACTACCCCTCGAACAATTGGCAGTCTAAAAAACCAAGACTTTTTTGAGGTTGGCTTAATTCTTTTTGATTCAATGCGAATAATACCGTCCGCATCACGAACGGCTGTTGCCATAGAGGACTTGCCTCGCATCATAACCCCTTCAAGCACTGCTTGACCACCAATCGAGGTCTTGTTTAGTTTCACTTTACTATTGCTCATAGATTAAAAAAACGGCTTTAAGTGTATAAAAACCCTTAAAGCCGCTGAGTTTGCAAC
Organism: Christensenellaceae bacterium; assembly: GCA_045653205.1. Lineage (GTDB taxonomy): Bacteria > Bacillota > Clostridia > Christensenellales > Borkfalkiaceae > UBA1259. Next base: position 111,596 of record JAZOLT010000006.1, read on the forward strand.
TATTTTGCTTTGCTGTATCTTTTGTTGAACTTGTCAACACGGCCACCAGTATCTACAAGTTTTTGCTTACCTGTAAAGAAAGGATGACATTTACTACAAATATCAACCTTGATAACGTCCGCTTTTTTAGTTGAGCCCGTCTTAAAAGTTTCGCCACAAGCACAAACCACGGTTACTTCATGATAATCCGCATGTATACCCTGTTTCATAAAACACCTCTAAATCAAATTTACTCAGTAATTATATTATATTTTTGCGTTATAGTCAACTATAAATCGCCACATTTTTTAAATTTTTGAAAAACTTTTAATTATTAGCTTATGGATTTTTTGCTTGCTTTTTTTGTTTTTTTATAATATAATGGAAACAATTTCGATAAAAATACTTTTGGAGATTTTATGAAAGGTTGGAAAATTGTTGATGAGAAGGTGCTTTCTGAAAGAGAAATTTCTGCGAAAGAAAACACTGCCAACTTGTCAAAAGTTAAAATTACAAAGGCACTTATTACCCTTGCAGACGTGTTGAGGTTTCAAGGTGAAATTAGTGTTGATAATCTTGTTCTTGGCAGTTCGGGTGTTGGCATCGTTTCTGAAACGGACACCAATTTGTTTGAGCTTGAAAAGGGCAAGCGTGTTTATATCGACCCTTATTCTGAGTGCGGAAAATGCTATGAGTGTGTAAATGGTGAGTTTTCTAAATGCTCAGGTCTATTAACTGCCGGCGAGGACTACGATGGTTTTTTAAGCAACTTTGTTTCAGTTGCAACCGACAAGTTATTCCCTCTTCCCGACAGTATTTCTGACGTTGAAGCTTTATTTATTAATCACGTTTCTCTTGCTGTTAGAATTATTGATAGACTAGGTATTCAAAAGGGTGACTACGTTGCAATTGTTGGTGGAAACAATCTCGGAAATATTTTAGCTCAACTCTTAATCTACTATTCTGCCGTTCCTATTTTGATGACTATGGATGACGAAGAGTATGCAACTGCAAAAGCATCTGGCATTTACTACGTTCTAGGTCAAAACGATAATTGGCAAAAAGAAGTTTCTCATTTAACGAGTGGTAGAATGGCAAAACAAGTTGTTTATATTTCCGGCTTAAACATTCCAGCACCTAAGGCTTTCTCGCTTGCAGCACACAACGCTGGCGTTGCTTTTACAGGCGTTGCCTCTAGAAACGCTCCAATCTCATTTACTCAAGCTGTAAAAAAACAATTAAACGTTTACTGCATAAATAACGGTTTTGGCAACAACGCTTCTAGTATAAACCTAATCTTAAATAAGGCAGTGAATCTTTCTCACCTAAAGCTTGGCGAATGTAAGTATGAAAACGTGCCTGAAACCTTTGATACTTTAAGCAAGCAGTTCAACGATAACGGAAAAATAACCGAAACGGTTGTTTCAATGCTATAAAATTTTTTAAATAAAACAAATCCCACCTGATTGGTGGGATTTTTTCTTTTGTTTTAAGAAACGCTTTTATTCAGACTTGACTTTCTTATGAAAAACTAGCCTTAATAATTTGCGAACAATCATTGGTGGTTTGAAACAATATATCATTACACCTTACCTCTAGCTTATTATATGATTTTCATCTAGCTTTGGTTAATTATAGATTCCTTAATTCTGATATTATCTTTGCTCTATCAATTTCTTTAAACACCGTGCTTCCAGCAACTATTACGTTTGCACCTGCATCTTTAACTAATCTTACGTTTTCTTTGGTAATTCCACCGTCTATCTCTAGGTGAATATCTTTACCTGTTAAATCTATTATCTTTCTAACACGCTCTATCTTTGGCACAACGCTTTCAATAAACTTTTGTCCACCAAAGCCCGGGAAAACGCTCATAAGTAATACCATATCACAGTCTTCTATAACACTTGCAATCTTACTTTCATCTGTATCTGGATTGATTACCGCACCACATTTAACTCCTAAAGACTTTATTGCCTTAAGAGTTTCTTTCAACTTTTCCCCAGTTGCTTCGTAGTGAACAGTAATAATATCCGAGCCGGCTTTTACAAACTCTTCAATATATTTTATGGGGTTTAATATCATCAAATGTGCATCGAATACTGCTGAAGAATATTTCCTTGCATCTTTAATAAGTTTTGGCCCAAAAGTAATGTTTGGAACAAAATTTCCATCCATAACGTCTAAGTGAATCACGTCTGCCCCACACTCTGTGATGCTTCTTACTTCCTCACCAAACTTAGAAAAGTCACACGACAACATTGATGGTGCAATTTTAATTTTATTCACTTTCTTTCCCCCCTTTGTTAAAAGCTAAGATTTTTTCTTTGTTAAAGTTTTTATAATATAAAATAATTGCTAAAATATTTGCACAAAACTCAAATAAATATGAAATTGCATTAAACGTTACGCCTATTAAAGCGTTGTAGGTTATAGACATAGCAGTTGGAACTAAACAAGTAAATTTTACAATTCTAAAATCCCTTACTCTAAATATAAAAGCATACATACAGAGAGAAGTCACACATAACACGTCCAACAAACTTCCCTCTGTTCCTTTTAGTTCGTTTCCAATAAAATAAGAAGCAATAGTGAATGCAGAAAAGATAAACGGCCAATAAAGAGGTGCTGGTTTATCTTTTTTTTCATATAAAAAATAAGTAAGCGTTCTAAACAATCCGATAGTAAGTCCTATCATTGCAACAAATTCTAGCGAGAAAAAATAAGAAAGAATCAAAAATATTATTCCTAAAAACTGAAATAATAAGTAACCTTTTTTATTTTTTACAAAATAGCTAGTCGCAACAAGTATCATTGCAATAAAGCTAGTGCCGTCTGACAAAAAAGGTATGTCCATATTATTGGTTTTCCTCCAAAAATCTCCTCCTCAATTGTCCACAAGCACCATCTATATCAACGCCTTTTCTAGCTCTTAACGAAGCAGATAGTCCACCCTTTTCTAATGCACCTAAAAATCTATACGCTTGCTTTTCTGAAGCCCCTTTTTTGTCTTTTTCTTTAACCTCGTTTAATCTTATAAGGTTTACGTGGCAAGGTTTTCCCTTAAGCAAGCTTATCAACCCGTTTGCGTGACGCTCTCCGTCAGTCTCACCCTCTATTAAAACGTATTCGAATATATATCTTCTACCAGTCTTTTCAAAATAATAAGCACAAGCTTTCATTATTTCTTCAATCGAATATTTTTTAGCAACAGGCATAATCTTTTTTCGTTCTTCATCAAATGGTGAATGGAGCGAAACGGTTAAATTTAGTCCAAATCCCTCGTTTGCTAAATCATAAATCCTTGGAACAAGCCCACAAGTAGATAAGCTAACGTTTCTAAGACTAATATTTATTCCGTTTTCATCAGTTAACAGCCTTAAAAATTTAACTGTGTTATCATAATTATCTAGTGGCTCTCCACTACCCATTAAAACAACGTTAGTAACCTTTCTTTTATCCTTAAGCCCACCACCAAGATAAGCGTTCACAGCTATTATTTGACCTAAAATTTCACAAGGCTCTAAATTTCTAATCAATCCGTCAATGCCCGATGCACAAAAAGCACAATTCATTCTACAACCCACTTGTGTAGAAACACACAAGGTAGAGCCGTAATCATAGTGCATCAATACACCCTCGATAACGTTTCCATCTCTAAGTAGATATAAAAATTTCTCCGTGCCGTCTATCGACTTTAAGCTCTTAATAATTGAAACAGCCCTACCGTCAAAGTCGCTTTTAAGCCTCTCTCTAAAGTCTTTGCTAAGAGTAGTAATATCCTCTATATCCTTTCCTAAATGTAAATTGGAAAAGATTTGCAACGCTCTAAACTTTTTTTCACCAAGCGATAATATTAAGTTTGTAAGTTCACCTAAATCTAGGTTTAGCAAACAATTTTTCAAGATTAAATCCTCTTTAATTTTGCAACGTAAAAGCCTAATCCATCAGATATATCTGGCAAAAATAAATTAGTGCCTTTTATATCTTCGTGTGGTAATAAACTATTGATTTTACATAATTCAAAGCCTTTTATGTCTGACATAAACGCATCGATAATGTCAATATTTTCCTTGTTTAATATTGAACACGTTGAATAATATAGGTAGCCACCCTTTTTAACATAGCGTGAAGCGTTTTTTAATATTTGTAATTGAGTTTTGTTTAGCTCTAAAACGTTGTCCATTGCCCTATTTAGCTTTATATCAGGATTGTCGTTAACAACACCTAAGCCACTACACGGCACGTCACATAACACAGCATCAAACACCTCTAAACAACTTTCATCAAAAATAGAAGCATCTTTAACTTTATAGTAAACGTTTTCTCTACCCATTCTTTTTGCATATTGTGAGATAAGCCCCACCCTATGCTCGTGTATATCCCACGAGGTAACATTAGTTACTTTATAAGAAAGTCTTATGCTTTTACCACCAGGAGCAGCACAGCAATCTAATAAGCTTTCACACGGCTCTACTATATCACAAATCGCAACCGAGCCTAGTGCTTGGAAAGTGTATACACCCTTATCATAATCTGCATTTCGAACAAAATTTTTAACTGTAAAAACGTTTTTAAAAACAGTTTTTGAAAAGTTTACATTGTTTTTATTAAGATATTCTTCTCCATCAGTATCATAAAATACGAGGGTATTAGCTCCGTTCTCTGCTGAGATAATACTCTCACATCTCTCTACACCAAAATCTTTTATTAGCTCTTTAACGGCAAACTCTGGATAAGAATACTTTATTGATAGCCGAAGCGATTCTTCCTTTGGAAGCTCAATATTTGTGTTTATAAAGCTTCTAAGGTATGAATTTACAAAACCACTCGCTCCTCCCTTTCCAAGTTTTTTTACAAGCTCTACTGCATTTGCAGTTACTGCATACTCTTTCTTTTGTAAATATTTAATTGCAAACATTGCAATTTTTAAAACAGTTCTAATAGCTAGCTTTGGAGATTTTGTGCAGAGCTTAGATATATAGTATGACAATTCGATATCTTTATCTAATACTCCGTAGCAGGTTTTAATTGTTAAGGCACGGTTTTTTTCCTCAATATCAACTGAGGATATTGCCTGTTTTATAAATGTTTTTTCGCTATAAACTTTATTTAAAATTCTATAGCAATCGTATAAATAGTTAATCATACAAACTTAGTATTAAGCGCTATCTTAGCACCACGCAAAAACTCTTCCGCCCTCATAGCCTTTCCACCTGCTTTTTGAACCATTAAAAGCTCAACAGCCCCATCTCCACAAGCTACTACAAGACTATTTTCATTACTAATTATTTCGCCTATTTCACCCTTTCCCTGCGCTTTTTTTGAAGAATAAACCTTAAAAGGCTCTCCGTATAACAAGGTATATGCAATAGGCGCAGGATTAAATGCCCTAACGTGATTTACTATTTCCTCTGCACTTAAGCTCCAATCAATCCTTGCATCTTCTTTTTTAATAATTTTTGTTAAGGTAGCCTTTGAATGTTCTTGAGGTGTAAACGTTGCACTACCGTCAAAAACAGAATGAAGTGCTTTAACAATCATTTCAGCCCCAAGTATAGAAAGCCTTTCAAAAAGTTCGCCCGTGGTTTCATTTTCTAAAATTTCTATACTCCTGAATGTTATAATGTCGCCCGTATCAATTCCCTTGTCCGAACGCATTATGGTAACACCCGTAACTTTTTCCCCGTTTTTTATGGCATAATGAATGGGCGATGCACCACGATATTTTGGCAATAATGATGCGTGAATATTTATAACTCCATATTTGGCAATGTCTAAAATTTCTTGCGATAGAATTTGCCCATAAGCACAAGTAACCATAAAGTCGGGTGCAAGATTTTTTAAAATACCCACGCCCTCTTCACGAATTTTGTTAAATTGATAAACAGGCAAACCATTATCTACTGCAAATTGTTTTACAGGAGGTGCGGTTAGAATTTTTTTGCGACCAAAAGGCTTATCGGGATTACATACCACCCCAACTACTTCAATTGACTTATCTAAAAGTATTGCCTTTAATGGTTCTACTGCAAACTCAGGAGTTCCTAAATAAACTATTCTCATTCTTCATCCTCAACGTATTCTGCTCTGTCTATATATAAAATTCCGTCTAGATGGTCGTTTTCGTGACAAAATGCCTTAGCTAGAAAGCCGGTAGCGTTAACGGTAAACTCCTTTCCGTGTCTATCAAAAGCCTTAACGGTCACATTTAACGGTCTTGTTACCCTTCCATATTTTCCCTTTACAGATAAACAACCCTCATCACCCGATTGAGAACCACTAGATTTTATAATTTTAGGGTTAATACATTCGTAATATTGCCCCTCACAACTAACTATAAAAATTCTACGTAAAACACCAATTTGTGGAGCAGCTATTCCCGCCCCATCAGCCTTAATTAATGTTTCTTTCATATCGTTTAACAATTCTTGAGTTTTTGGCCCAAAATCTGTTACTTCAAAACATTTTTTTCTTAAAACCTCATCGCCAACTTGCACAATGTTTCTTATTGCCATTTTATTTCCTCTAGTTTAAATTATTAGGATTTATTTCTAATGATACGAAAAGTGATTTTGAATTAAACTCATTGCTTATTTGAAAAATTCTTTCAATAAGTCCTTTCGCACCCTCATCTATCCTCATAAGTATTTGAAACCTAAACATACTTTGAAGCTTTTTTATTGGTGCTTTCATGCACCCATAAAATCTAAACTCTTCTCTATTAGGCTCGTATACTTCGTTTGTGATTTTTTGGTATATTTGCTTTGTTTTATCTAACGCTGTCTGCTCGTCACTACTAGATATTAACACTCTAACAACGCTACTATAAGGTGGAAAACCAGTTGCTTTTCTTATTGAAAGCTCGTGTTCAGCAAGCCCCTTATAATCATATCTAACTGCTCTTTTTAACACAGCATTGTCAGGCGAATAGGTTTGCAAAACAACTTTACCTGCACTATCTGCTCTGCCTGCTCTACCTGCAACTTGAGTTATAAGCTGATAAGTTCTTTCTCCACTTCTAAAATCTGAAAAATGCAAACTCATATCAGCATCAAGAATTCCAACAAGGGTTACGTTTGAAAAATCGTGTCCTTTTGCTATCATTTGTGTTCCTACTAATATGTCCGCTTTTCTTGAAGCAAAATCTTCTAAAATCTTAAAGTGAGATTCTTTGTTCTGCGTTGTATCTCTATCCATTCGCAAAATTTTTGAAGAAGGAAAAATTTTCTTTAGCTCGTCTACAACCCTCTCTGTGCCTGTTCCGCCATATCTGATAAATCTACTGCCACATTCTGTGCAAGCTGTAATCATTTTATATTTTGCGCCACAATAATGGCATAATAGAGATTCATCTTCTTTATGATATGTTAACGAAACGTCACAAAATTCGCATTTTTGAACGTGACCGCACTCAGTGCATATAACACTCTTTGAATATCCCCTTTGATTCAAAAATAGCATTGCTTGATTGCCGTTTTTTAGGCACTCTTCTAATTCGCAGATAAGTGCTTGAGAAAAAGGTGAGTTGTTACCTCTTCTAATTTCCTTTCTCATGTCCACTATTTCAATATCGGGTAGAGCTCGCTTGTTTATTCGTTCCGGCATTTCTACGTAATTATACTCGCCGTCGATTGCGTTCTTGTAGCTAATTATTGAGGGCGTTGCACTGCCTAATACAAGCTTCCCGCCACATCTTTCCACCCTAAATTTAGCAACGTCTAAGGTAGAATATCTTGGAGCTGTGTCACTTGTATAACTTCCGTCATGCTCCTCATCAATAATAATTAACCCAACGTTTTCTAATGGTGCAAATACTGCACTTCTTGCTCCAATAGCAATTTTTGCATCGCCATTCCTTAGTCTCCACCACTCATCAAAACGCTCTCCTGCCGATAGTCCACTGTGAAGTATTGCAGCAGAGTCTAAAAACCTTCCACGAAGCTGTTTTAGCATTTGTGGGGTTAGTGCAATTTCAGGAACAAGCATTATCGCAGTTTTTCCCTCGTTTATCGTTCTTTCGATTAGCGATAAATAAACCTCTGTTTTACCGCTTCCCGTAACGCCGTGAATTAGGCTTGTTGTTTTATCCGTGCATAAAACACTTTGAACTGCGTTTTGCTGACTGTCTGTTAACTTAACGCTTTTATCTAAAATTGCTAGTTGCTTATAAGGTGCACGATAATATTTATCTTCAACAATTACCACTACTCCTTTACTCTCTAACGCCTTAACGGCTTGAGAGCCAAAATCTGAATTAAGCTTAGAGCAAGCAGTTCTGCCATTTTGTTCTAAATATTCTAAAACACCTAGCTGATTTTTTGCATTCTTTTTTAGAGATTTTTTTGTTGCGTCTAAATCAAAGTCGGCCTTTAACTCTGCAACCCTTGTAAACTTTTCCTTGACTCTACCCTTTCTCATCTCTGAAGGTAAAAAAAGTCTTAACGCCATTGCCCTAGATACCATGCACTTTTTACTAACGTATTCACTTAATGCTAAGGTTTCTTCGTTTAGTGCTGGGGTTTGTTCTAAAAGCCTAATGATTGGCTTTATTTTTTCAGGTGGAAATTCGCTAACCTCTCTAACGTCTATAACAATTCCTTCAATAATTTTTGCACCAAAAGGCACGACTACTCGACTTCCACGAGTAATCTTTTTATCAGAAAAAGAATATTCAAAAATCTTATCGACGTCTGAATGAGCGATGTCAACGATTACACTTGCAAACATTTTCTCTAAAAAAACAAAATATGTCCACCGCAAAGTGATGAACACATTTTATTACTAATCGTTAATTGCAATCAATTTGCCGTCGTAAATTTCTTGAGCAGCAACAGATAAAGGCTTTTCCTTTCCGGGAAGGTCGGTGTATCCTTGGTTTTGTGCTTGCTCCATAAGTTGTCTTGCCCTCTTGCTTGCTACTACACAAAGTGCGTATTTTGAGCCTATCTTTTCTGCCAATTCATCAATCGGTGGTTTATGTATCATACTTTTTTCTCCTTTTCTTTACTTTAAGGTTTTTTCTGCCTTGATAATCTCTTCTATTTGCTCTACGGCAACCGTTAAATTGTCGTTAATCACGGTGTAGTCGTAGCTTTTTCCTTGTTCAGTTTCGTATGCAATACGCTCCATTCTTGCTTTTATCTTTTCTAGGCTTTCGGTATTGCGTTTAAGTAGCCTATTTTCTAGTTCTTCTAACGACGGGGGTTGAACCATTATCAGCAATGCCTCAGGATAGTTTTCTTTTACCCTTAGCCCTCCGTTAACGTCTATCTCTAATAAAACGTCGTTATTCTCTAAACCTTTAAGCGTAAAATCCTTAGGCGTTCCATAGCTGTTTTCAAAATGCTCAGAATACTCTAAAAAGCCATCATTTTTTATACGCTCGCTAAATTCTTGCTTAGTTATAAAATAATATTCTCTTCCGTGCTGTTCGCCAGCTCTTGGCTGTCTAGTAGTGCAAGAGACACTTAACAAAATTTCTGGGTTACGCCTAACAAGTTCTTTTGCAATCGTCCCTTTCCCAACACCTGAAGGGCCTGATAATACTATTAATAAATTTCTCATACTACTCTATGTTTTGAACTTGCTCTCTTACCTTTTCAATTTCATTTTTTAATGAAAGTGCTAACGTAGTTACCTCAATGTCGTTAGATTTTGAACAAATAGTGTTTGTTTCTCTGTTAAACTCTTGCATTAAAAAATCTAGTCTTTTGCCCGCCCCGTCCGTTTTAGAGATTTCAATGAATTGCGATATGTGTGAATTTAGCCTTGTTAACTCTTCATCAATATTTGCTCTATCTGTAAAGTGTGCTACCTCTGATAGCAGCCTTGCTTCGTCATACTGAACGTCTTTAAGAACCTCTTGTATACGTTCTGTTAATTTTTCTCTATACTCAGTTGCAACCATTGGTGCTCTAAGAGCAATCTTTTTTCTAAGCTCGCTAATGGTTTGCATTCTTGAAAGCATATCAGCCTTTAGCTTTTCGCCCTCAATTGCTCGCATTTCATTTAGTTTGTCACAAGCACTTTTTACAGTAGAAACTATAATTTCTTCTAACCCTGAAAGGTCTGAAACAGTGTTGTCTATTATTACTTCTGGGCATTTCATTAAGTATGAAACTGTGCAGTCGTTTTCTAAACCCAGTCTTTCAGCTATCTGTTTGCTTGCAGAATAATAGCCGTTAACCTTGTCAAAGTCTACAAAAAGGTCAACCTCGTGTTCTCTTGCATCAAAGTAAGATAAAAATAGGTCAACTCTACCTCTTTTAATAGACGATTGAACGGTCTTTCTAATCAAATCCTCGTATGCCATAAATGCACGAGGTGTTTTACAGTTAAAATCAAGGTTTCTGTTATTTACAGTCTTCATTTCAACCGTAAGTGTAAGCCCGTCTTTAGTATATTCTGCTTTGCCGTAGCCGGTCATGCTTAACATTTTTTAAATCTCCTAGATATTTAATTTATTTTATCATATAAATTATAATTTATCAAGTTTTTATTAAAGATTTAAACGTTTCTTCATCAATAATTTTTATGCCAAGCTTTTTCGCCTTTTCAAGCTTACTTCCAGCGTCTTCCCCTGCAAGAACTATCGTGGTGCTTTTTGAAACTCCACTTAATATTTCTCCACCTAGATTTTCAATAATTTTTCCTGCTTCATCTCTTTTAAAATCGTTTAATTTTCCAGTTAGAACAAATTTTTCACCCGTAAAAATACCTTGTTTTTTTATAGGCTCAATTATCTTAACACCAAGCTCGAAAAGTTTTCTGATTTCTTGAACGTTTTGTTCATTGTTAAAATAGTCAAATATGCTTTTAGCAACTATCTCGCCAATCTCGTCCACACCTAAAAGTTCTTCTATGGTAGCCGAGCTTAAAAGTTCAAAGTTTTCAAATCTCTTTGCTAAATCACTTGCCGTCTTCTTACCAACGTTTTCTATACCAAGTGCATAAATAAATGAAGCAAATTCAACCGTTTTACTATGCTCTATTGCGTCAATTAGATTTTGTGCTTTCTGCGCCTTAAAACCATCTAATTCTAATAGAGAAGCATAATCTAAAGTATATAATTCACTAAAATTTTCTACACCAAATTTTTCGTTCAAAATGCCTGCCGTTTTTTCGCTAAATCCATCTATGTTCATTCCGTTTTTGCAAGCAAAATTAGTTATCTTTGCAATAACTCTTGGCTTGCAGTGAACGTTGGGACAAAAAAGGTTTGCACCATTTTCAACTAAGGTTGCTTTACAATATGGACAAATTATAGGCTTAGTAACGTCTACACAATTATCATAAAATTCTGTTGCGCCAAGTATTTCAGGTATAACTTCGTTACTTCTTCTAACAAGCACTCTTGCACCAAGTTTTATTTTCTTTTTTAATATATCGCCATAATTATTTAGCGTTGCTTTTTTTACCGTTGCACCACCAAGTTCGGTTGGTTCTAATAGTCCAAGTGGCGTAAGTTTACCAGTTCTTCCAACCTGCCAAATTATGTCTTGTAATATGGTTGTAACTTCCTCCGCCTCGAACTTGTATGCTATAGCCCAGCGTGGAAATTTATCAGTTGCACCTAGGTTTTCTCTAATATTAAACTCATTAACTTTAACTACTGCACCATCAGTTAAAATATCTAGGTTTTTCCTGCTGATTTCAATCTCTTTTATAGCAGACATAACTGCGTTTATATCATCACAAACAGAAAAATATGGATGAACCTTAAATCCATTTTTAACTAAAAACTCAACACATTCTTCCTGTGTAGAAAGCTCCCCTTCCGACATGTAATTTACGTTGTAAAAATAGATGTCTAGATTGCGTTTTTGGGTTACCTTTGGGTCTAAATTTCTAATTGCTCCAGCAACTGCATTTCTTGCATTTTTAAGTGGTTCGCTTGCTGTTTTATTATATTCCTCCAAAACAGATAAACGCATTATTGCTTCGCCCTGCACTTCAATCAGCCCTTTGTATGCGATGGTTAATGGGTAACTTTTTATAGTTAAAACTTGCTCTGTTACGTCCTCGCCCTCTATGCCGTTGCCTCTAGTTGTCGCACAAAAGAATTTTCCTTGATTATAGGTTAAGCAAATAGTAAGTCCGTCAAACTTATATTCAACGGTATACTTAAATTTTTCTGCATCTTTTTTTATTTTGTTGTCAAAAGCTAATAGTCCCTCTAAATCGTTAGCCTTATCTAAGCTATACAGTCTTTCAACGTGCTTATGTTTTTTAAATTCAGAAATTGGCTCGCCACCGACCCTTTTGGTTGGAGAGTCGAAATAAACTACACCGCTTTCTTTTTCAAGTTTTAATAGCTCGTCATACAATCTATCGTATTCCTTATCAGATACGGTAGGATTGTCTAAAACGTAGTATTCATAGGCATAACGATTTAGAATATCTACAAGCTCTTTTTGTCTATCCATTTACTATTTCCATTGGGGCGTATTTAACTGATAAAGATTTTATCCCAACACCCTTAAAGGCAACGTCTACAATAACGTTATCCCCTGCTCCTTTTACTGAAATTATAACTCCAAGCCCAAACTTAGAGTGATTTACTTTTACACCTGATTTATAAGCAGAATAATTTACTCCTACTTTTTCTTTTAAGGTGTTCGTGCTTAAATATTTTTTTGCGTAAGACGAAGAATATCCACCAGAGCTAGAGCTATTATCATCATAAATAGCATAATTTTCTCTCACGCTTTCTCTTCTTTCTACACCATAGTTGTTTGAAGAGCCAAGAACAGCCTGACCTTCTTTTAAAAACCTAGAAGGATACATTTGTTCTCTTCTACCATACATATACCTACTCATTGCTCTTGTTAGATACAAGCGCTCCCTTGCTCTAGTTATTGCAACATACATAAGTCTACGTTCCTCTTCTAAATCTTCCTCATCACTACCCGACCTATTAACAGGAAGTATATTTTCATCGAGCCCACTTATAAATACGACGGGAAATTCCAAGCCCTTTACTGAGTGAATTGTAGCTAACGTTACAACGTCGTCTGAGTTTATATCGTCTGTATCACTGCTTAAGGTTACCGAATTTAAATAGTCTGACAATGAGCAGTTGTCGTTCGCATTTTCAAACTGTTCAACGGAGTTCTTTAATTCGCTAAGGTTATATAATCTAGAAGTATTTTCTTCGGTTTTTTCTTCAAATTGCTCTAAAAATGAGGTATTATCTAAAACGTATTGTATGAGCTTGCTTATTCCGTTTGAGCGTGAATATTCACTAAATTCTAAAATTAAATTTCTATAATTTTTAAGTTTAACTCTAGCTGAACTCGAGATTGAAGAAGCTTCTATAACTTCAATCGCTTCAAACACGCTTTTTCCTATTGAAGTTGCAAACTCTAATAAGGTTGACAAGGTTTTTTCGCCAATTCCACGTTTTGGGAAAGCGACACTTCTTAAAAACGCCTCGTTGTCTTTTGGATTGTTTATGAGTTTTAGATAGGCTAGCGCATCTTTAATCTCTTTTCGCTCAAAAAACCTAAACCCACCAAACACTCTATATGGTATGCCGTATTTTGCAAACTCTTGTTCGTATGCTCTAGATAAAGCGTTTAATCGCATAAAAACTGCAAAATCTTTATACTTTTTCCCTCTAGAAACAAGGCTTTTTATTTGAATTGCCGTGTAGGTCGCCTCGTAGTTTTCATCGTTACCGACGTATTGCTCTATCCTTGTTCCCTCTTGGTTCTCTGTCCAAAGCTTTTTGTCCCTTCGGCCCGTGTTATTTGCAATTATGCAGTTAGCAAGCTCTAATATTTTTTTTGAGGAACGATAATTTTGCTCCAACTTATAAATTTTTGCGTTTGGATAGGTTTTATCAAACGATAAAATGTTTTCAATCTTCGCACCACGCCAACCGTATATACTTTGGTCATCATCACCAACCACAAAAATATTATTATGAACGCTTGCTAGGCGCTTGGCAATTAAAAATTGAACCTTATTGGTATCTTGAAACTCATCTATATGCACGTATTTAAAAATGCTTGCATAATAGTCTGCCACTTCGGGATAGTTTAAAAACAATGTATAGGTCTTAAAGAGTAAATCATCAAAATCTAGACTGTTAGATTTTGCCATATATTCATCATACACTTGATAAATCTTTGATATATCAGCTAAAAATCCTGTTTTTGCATAGTTGTTTCTCGTGCTAAAATCAGAATAAGCATCAACAAATTCTGACGGCAATATACAATCGTTTTTAGCTTGAGAAATAAGATTTTTTGCTGACTTTAATATCTTATCAGGCTCAAAGCCTAGCTCTTCCACAATGCGCTTTAAGGCTTTATCCTTATCCGTTTCATCATATATAGTAAAATAACCGTCGTAACCAAGTTTATACCCATTTTGACGTAGAATTTTAACACACATACTGTGAATGGTTGATATCCACATCTGGTCAGCATTGTCAATAAGCTTTGACAATCTTTCCTTCATTTCACCTGCAGCCTTATTAGTGAAAGTAATAGCAACTATTTCGCTTGGTTTAACATTCTTTTTTTGAACAAGATAAGCAATTCTACTAGTCAAAACTCTAGTCTTACCACTACCTGCTCCTGCAATGACTAAAACAGCCCCTTCTGTATCAAGAACAGGCTTAATTTGTTCGCTATTTAACTTTGTTATAACTTGTTCAACATCTATCATACTTTTCTATTATAACATTTTAAGCCAACCATTTCAAGTATAAGAATAAATTATATTTTGTCAAATAAAAAATTATTTTAATTCGCTTGCTATAAGTATGTTATTTGTGCTATTATTTACTCAAAAGGAAAGGATATTTTATATGAAAAAAGCTTGGATTTATGGTAAAAACGTTGTTATAACAGGTGCAAGCGGAGGATTAGGTTTTTGCATATCAAAAATGCTTATTCAAAAGTATAATTGCACGGTTTTTGCAATTGCCAGAAACGAGCATAAGTTATTAAAGGCTAAGTCATCTCTTAATAACCTAGAGGATAAATTTATTCCTTTTATTTTTGACGTAAACGATAAGTCAGCTTGGGCAAATTTTACTAATAATCTAACTGATAACAATATTCAAATTGACGTTTTAATAAACAATGCAGGCTTTATGCTTCCATTTTGCAAGTTTGAAAAACTTGCCGAGGATGAAATTGATGAGATTGTTAAAACAAACTTTATCTCTAGCGTTTATATAACCAAAACGTTACTACCTTTACTCAAAAAGTCCTCAACCCCTGCTATTATAAACGTTTCTAGTAGTGCTGGTCAATGTGCCGTTATTGGCGAGAGTATGTATTGTGCCACAAAATTTGCAATGCGTGGATTTACAGAAACACTTATACAAGAATATAAAAAACAAATTTACGTTGCAGGAATTTATCCAGGTTTTATTAAGACAAATATTCTTAACAGAATGTCTATTAAAGATAAAGAGAATAAGCTAATCAATCGTTTGATGACACCTGTTGATAAGGCAACTAAAAAAATTGTAAGAAGAATTGTAAAAAAGCAAAAAAGAATTGTTTTAGGTGTTGACGGAAGATGTATGACTTTCTTTTCAAGAATTTTTCCTAAGCTCACCCCATCAATTGTTGCAAAAGTATTAAAAGCCTCAAAATTAGAATTGTTCTCACAAGTTTTTGATGAGTAAATAAAGGAGAATATAAAAATGAATAGAATTTTAACAGTTCAAGACGTTTCCTGCGTTGGAAAATGCTCGCTTACAGTTGCTTTGCCAATTATTTCTGCTTGTGGCATTGAAACTGCAATACTACCTACTGCAGTGCTTTCAACCCACACGGCATTTAAGAACTTTACCTTTAGAGATTTAACCGACGATTTGCCCGACATTATCAACCATTGGAAAAACGAAAATATTACCTTCGATGCTATATATACCGGTTATTTAGGTTCGTTAAGACAAATTGATATTATTTCAGATATAATAGATAAATTTAAAACGAAAAACAATTTTGTGCTTATTGACCCCGTTATGGCTGACCACGGAAAACTATACCCTGGTTTTGACCAAAACTTTGCATTCAATATGGCAAAACTATGCAAAAAGGCAGACGTTATTGTTCCAAACTTAACTGAGGCTTCTTTCATGCTAGATATACCCTACGTTGAAAGCGGGTATGATGAAAAATATATTCAAGACGTTCTTAAAAAACTTGTAGCCCTTGGATGCAAACGTGCAATTTTAACTGGAGTTTGCTTTGATGGTGTTAACGTTGGTGCTTATTCGTTTGATAGTGAAAAAGATGAATTTTCATTCTATACGAGAGAACTTTTACCCGTTAGCTTTCACGGAACGGGCGACGTTTTTGCAAGTGCTATCTGTGGTGCAATGACAAAGGGAAAAACCCTATCAGAAGCAATAAAAATCGCTGTTGATTTTACAGTAGAGAGCATTAGTAAGACAATTGCTAGCCCCGAACACAACTGGTATGGAGTTGAATTTGAAAAAGCTCTTCCTTTGTTAGTTGATAAATTAAACAAATAATAATAAAAAAATAAAAACCCCACGCTACGTGGGGTTTTTATTATACTATCTTTATAAAAAATGCTGGTTCGTGAAAACGATGGCGAAGTGTTGGATTTAGTGATAAAAGATTTTTTTCTACTATTCCACCTTCCGTTTCAACCCTAAAAGCATTTATCCATATTCCATTTTCCTTGTTGTAACCTAGTTTATCTAGTGGCAAAGAAAAATCTACACTATAATCGTTTCCCTTAACCTCAACACTAGAGGTTACATAGTTTTCAAGTGGAACACTAAACACGCTTTGCTCATTTGGATAATAACGAATTTTTTTGAAAAATACCGTATTATTTGGGGCAACCTCAACTTCAAAATATTCACGCCTGTTTGTAGAGGTGCAAATAAAAGCTTCTACAACGTCACCTAGATATAGCTTATCATTATAGTTTGTGCCTGCACTATAAAGTTTAGAGTCCTTACACTCAAAATGAAAGCTAATGTTTTTATCGTCTACACTAACCTCAACAGAGGTGGTAAACGGTGTTTCACCACCCCTATCGTTTTCTCTTAAATAAAATTTCTTGCTCATATCCTTATTTTTTAATTTCAGGAAGCGATGCTGCTGCAATACTTTGACCTACACGCTTATTAGATTCATCTGGCATAGTGATATCAATATCAGCATATTCAGGGAATTCTGCTTTTAATACTTCCTTAGCCTTTTCTACGATAATGCTTCCACCCTCACCACTAGTAACTCTACCTAGTAATAATAAGTGTTTAATATTTTTGTAGAATTCAATATAATAAGGAATTGCATATCCAAGATATACACCAATATCTTCGTAAATTTGTCTTGCCATTGGGTCGTTTTCAAGCATAAGCTTTTGAATAACCTTTAGCTTTTCTGCTGGAGAAGAAGCTTCCTCTGGGAACTTAAAGCCAGAATTTTCAGCAAGCTTTATAACTCCGTCTTGAGAGAAGTATTTAACACCACAGCCATAATCACCACTCCACTCGTCTACCATTGATTCGGTAGAATAATCCACAGGAACGAATGCAACCTCAGATAACCAACCGTTGAGTAAACCCTTATCGTTGATATATCCAACTGCTTCACTAGTGCCCATAGCAATACCTAAAACGCAGTTATCGTTTAAGTCTATTGCACCAGCGAGAGCTGTAACGTCACCATCGTTTGCAACCTCTAGAGGAGCACCGATTTCTTTTGCAATATTGATATACATTGGTTGAACGTGTTCTTTATAAACTTCCTTTGGAACTTTTAAGAATAGTGATGCAACCATTATCTTATTGTCTACGTATACACCTGCACTTGAAACACCGATAGCATCTACTCTAGGCATCTTGCTTGCAGCTGTTTTCATAGCTTCCATTATACCTTGATAGTGGTAGTTATAGTCGCTATTAATTTTGGGGAACCATACAACTTCTTCGCTATACACAACCTTTCCATCAATAACTGCACTAACCTTTCTGTCGCTTCCACCTGCGTCAAAACCAATTCTGCAACCATCTAAATGGCCACCAATTTTAACTTCACATGGGTTGAACTTAGGGAAATCATCTCCATTAGTCTTTACAACCTCAAATGGTTTTTCGTAAACCGTTTGCATAAAATCTACGTCAAACGCACGCTTTCCGTTTAAGGTGTAGTCTGCACTTATTCTATCATATATATAGTCGTCGCCATCGATATAAATTTTATAGCCGCCTACTACCCATAGGATAGACTTTATAATACGCTCAACTATTCCATAGTTGCGTTCGTTTTTATCACTATCAGCAAAAATGTTGAGTTCGTATACGTAGTTATAACCACTATTTCTTTCAACACATAGCTTTAGTAATTTTGAGTCCGACGCCTTAACGTCATTTTTAAATTGTGCCAAAACCACACTCATAGGATTAAAGGTTTTGTCAAACTTAGGTGTGAATTTCATAATTTTTCTCCTTGTGTTTGTTTTATTCAAATAGTGCCGAAGCACCAATTATTCCCGCATCATTGCCAAGTTTTGCCGTTAAAATTTCGGTCTTGGGTGATTTTTTGTATCCGTATTCAAATTTTTCTAAATACTTAATTATTTTTGAGGTAAGATACTCTCCCTCTCCACTTATCCCTCCACCTATAATAAAAGCTTCAGGTCTAAATATATTTAGCATGCTCATTATAGACTCAGAAAGATAGCTAACGTATTTTTCTACAACTTCAATTGCTGTTTTATCATTAGCTTTAGCCATATCAAAAGCTGTTTTGCCACTAACTAAGCTAATGTCGCCGTTAACGCTTTGCCACATCAAGCTGTCAGGATTGCTTTGCATTGCAATTTTTGTTTGCTTTATTAGTGCCGTTGCTGAAACGTAAGCCTCTACACAGCCTTTTCTTCCACACGTGCAAGGCTCTCCATCCAACACTAAGGTAACGTGACCAAGCTCTACGCCAAGTCCTTTTCCACCTTCAAAAAGCTTTTTGTCTATTATAATTCCACCACCTACACCTGTTCCAAGTGTAAACATAATACTTGTGGAATAGTCCTTTGCAATCCCGTATCTAGCTTCTGCTAAAACTGCAACGTTAGCATCGTTGGTAATTTTAACGTCAACGTTAAAATTAGTTTGCAAAATTTCTTTTAAATTAACGTTTTCCCAGTTTAAGTTTGGTAATATTTCTACTATGCCCTTTTTAGTATTAACTGAACCCGGACAGCCAACCCCAATACCTATTAGGTCTTGAGCTTTCAAGGTGTTTCTGTCAAGCAAGGCTTGAACGTTATTAATTATATTTTGAATATCAATATCCTTATCAAGTAATGTTTTAAAGCGAATTTGGTCTAAAATCTTTCCATTTTCAGTCAAACCCACCTTTATACTCATACCACCAATGTCTATGCCAACAGCCTTCATTAGCCTCTACTCTCTAGCATTGATTTTACTTTCATTAAGCGTGTTCTACTACTTCTATCGTTCTCTTCTAGTTTCATAGAGATAGACTTTATAGTTTCTTTTAAGTTGGGTATCATAACGTATTCAAGAGCGTTAACACGACGTTTTCCCTTTTCAATCTCATCTGCAAGCATAGAAACGGTTTTTTCAATCTCGGCAAGCTTAACAAGCTTAACCAAAACCTTGCCTACAAGCTCCACTGAATAGTCTGCCTCACTAGTAATTTCAGTGAAAGCATATGGGAATTTGTTTTCTGAACGATTTTCCTTTAGTTCAAGCTTTGGCACGGAGATACTCATAACGTTTCCCGTTCCACATTCTAGCTCAACAGAAACTGCAGGCATAGAAAAAGCAAGCTGTATTTGAGATTTACTCATTAAGCTTCTAGCAACAGAAAACTGCAATAAAACCTTTGCAACGTCAGCTTCAACGTCATCACGAAGTCGCTTGTTCTCTTTTATTATTTCGGAAAAACGACGAATCATTTCATCAGTCTTATCCTTAAGTAATTTATGTCCTCGAGTGGCAGTTTTAAGTCTAGCTTTAAGCTTATTCAACTCCATTCTCGTAGGATTTACGTTTATTTTAGCCAAAATTAGCTCCCTTTTTTAGCTTAATCTTTAAGATATTTTTCTATATACTTTTCCTTAATTCTCTTTAGCTCGCTTCTGGGTAAAATTTTTAATAATTCCCAGCCAAGAGTTAAGGTTTCTTCTATATCTCTATTAACTTCAAAGCCTTGAGATACATATTGCTTTTCAAAGCTTTCAGCAAAGCGAGCATACAATTTATCAACGTCCGTTAGCGCAGCGTCGCCCAAGATTGCGGCAAGCTCCTTTGCTTCCTTTCCACGTGCATATGCAGCAAATAACTGGTTCATGGTATCTGCATGGTCTTCTCTAGTCTTTTTATCGCCTATACCCTTATCCTTTAGACGTGAAAGCGAAGGCAATACGTCAACAGGTGGCGTTACGCCCTTTTTGTGAAGTTCACGTGAAAGAATAATTTGTCCCTCAGTAATATAACCTGTTAGGTCTGGGATTGGGTGTGTTTTATCATCTTCAGGCATGGTTAAGATAGGAATTTGCGTAATAGAGCCACTCTTTCCCTTAATTCTACCTGCTCTTTCATACATTGTAGCAAGGTCAGTATATAAATATCCTGGGTATCCACGTCGACCTGGAACTTCCTTTCTTGCAGCAGAAACTTCTCTTAGTGCTTCGCAGTAGTTTGTAATATCGGTTATTATAACTAGAACGTGCATACCTAAATCGTATGCTAAATATTCAGCAGCTGTAAGTGCCATACGAGGCGTTGCAATTCTTTCAATTGCAGGGTCGTTTGCAAGGTTAGTAAATAAAACCGTTCTCTCTATTGCACCCGTCTTTTTAAAGTCTTGAACAAAGTATTCTGCTTCTTCATAGGTTATACCTACGGCTGCAAATACTACTGCAAACTTTTCGTCGCTATTTAAAACCTTTGCTTGTCTTGCTATTTGAGCTGCAAGCTCTGCGTGTGGCAAACCACTCATACTAAACACGGGTAACTTTTGACCTCTAACAAGCGTGTTTAGTCCGTCAATAGCCGAGATTCCCGTTTGAATAAACTCGTTTGGATAATCTCTTGCGGCAGGATTTATTGGCTCGCCGTTTATATCCATATATTTTTGAGCTATTATAGGTGCACCACCATCTCTTGGATTCCCCATACCGTCAAATACACGGCCTAGCATATCTTCAGATACGGCCAAACGTTGACTATAACCTAAAAATTTAGCCTTCGAGGTTGAAATTTGAAGTCCGTGTGCATTTTCAAACAACTGAACTAATGCTTTATCCCCATTAACCTCGAGCACCTTGCCACGACGGATTTCACCATTATCTTGTTTAATCTCAACAAGCTCGTTATATTTAACACCCTCAACACCCTCAACGAGCATTATAGGTCCAACTACTTCTTTAATAGTCTTATATTCTTTAAGCATTGTCCCCTCCGTTAATCATTCCCTTTAACGTATCAATAATTTCTTTATTTATTGTGTCTAGCTCTTCTAATTGTGTTTCTGGGATATATTTTGCTCTACCAATTTTTTCCTTAACGGCTAAATTGATAATGTCTGAATATTCTGCATCGTTATCAATTGCATCGTTTGCTAATCTATGGAAATCATATATAAGCTTTAGCATTTTATATTGTTTGTTTAGAGAAGCAAACGTATCTATTTCGTGGAAAGCGTTTTGATGCAAATAATCTTCTCTAATAGACTTTGCCGTTTCCATCGTCAATCTATCCCTAAATGAGAGTGAATCAGCACCAACTAGTCTAACGATTTCATCAAGTTCAGATTCTTCTTGCAGAACAGTCATAGCAAACGAACGTAGCTTATTAAAATCACCTGCAACGTTTTCGTTATACCAACCTGTAAGCTTGTCTGCATAAAGCGAATAGCTTATAAGCCAGTCAATCGCTGGGAAATGACGCTTATATGCAAGCGATGAAGATAAGCCCCAGAAAACCTTTACAATTCTTAGGGTTGCTTGCGAAACAGGCTCTGACAAGTCGCCACCCTGTGGAGAAACTGCACCGATAGCTGTAATAGAACCCTCCCTATTATCCTGACCTAAGCATTCAACAATACCTGCTCTTTCATAGAATTCAGCAAGTCTAGAAGAAAGATATGCAGGATAGCCTTCTTCACCGGGCATTTCCTCTAAACGTCCACTCATCTCACGAAGTGCTTCTGCCCAACGAGAAGTAGAGTCTGCCATAATAGCAACGTTATAACCCATATCTCTAAAATATTCAGCAATGGTAATGCCTGTATATATAGAAGCTTCACGAGCTGCAACAGGCATATCGGAAGTATTTGCAATAAGAACTGTTCTCTTCATTAAAGGTTCGCCAGATTTTGGGTCTTTAAGCTCTGGGAACTCATTTAGAACGTCAGTCATCTCATTTCCACGCTCGCCACAACCAACGTAAACTATTATATCTGCGTCAGCCCACTTTGCAAGCTGATGTTGAACTACCGTTTTTCCACTACCGAATGGACCAGGAACGGCTGCGACACCACCCTTTGCAATTGGGAAAAGAGTATCAATAACACGTTGTCCCGTAACCATAGGCATTGCAGGATTTTTCTTAGTTGTATATGGTCTACCACGACGAACAGGCCATTTTTGAAGCATTGAAACCTCCCTATCTCCTCCCTCGGTTTGGATAACGGCAACTGTTTCAACAACGTTAAATTCGCCCGCTTTTATTTCTTTAACTTTTCCTGAAATTCCATAAGGAATCATTATTTTATGATTTACTATAGACGTTTCTTGAACTTCACCGATAACGTCACCAGCAACAACTCTGTCGCCAACATTTACAGTAGGCTTAAAATCCCATTTCTTCTCATGGTCAATATTGTTTACGCTTATACCACGTGAAATTCTTTCGCCATAGTTTTCGTAAACCTTTTGAAGCGGTCTTTGTATACCATCGAATATGCCTTCTATTAAACCAGGTCCTAATTCAACAGACAAAGGAGCGTAGGTAGATTCTACTATCTCCCCTACACCTAGTCCACTAGTTTCCTCATAAACCTGAATGGATGCTTTATCGCCCCTAAGCTCGATTATTTCACCTATAAGCTTTTTGTCCGAAACCCTTACCACGTCATACATTTTACTGTCTGCCATGTTTTCTGCAACAATCAATGGTCCAGATACCTTTATAATTCTTCCTTGCATTTTTGACCTTCCTATTTATTACTATTGTTCATTAAAAAGTATGTCTACTCCAAGTGCTTTTTCCATTGCTTTTTTAATGTTTTCCATTCCATAACCGTTACTGCCCGATTTAGATGGAACAGATAAAACCATTGGATATGCACTCGTTTGATACCTTTTAACCGTATCATCAATTTGTTTTGCAATAACATCGGTAATAAAAATAATACCATATGTTTTTGCGAGTTTTTTTAACGTTTCTCCTGCTTGTTCACTGTTACCAACAGGATAAGCGTCAATCCCAACAGCAGAAAATGCTAAAACGCTATCGCCATCACCGATAATAGCCATTTTACCTTTCATAATAGCTTCTTAGCCTCCTTCTGATTTCAGATTTGTCTAATCCATTAATTAAACCAACCATTATTATTCTAACGTTAGTAATATCGCCAAGCTTATATATGCAATATTGCATAAAAGGCAATATGCCATCATTAGAAAACCTATCTTTTAATAGCCTTTTTATAGCATAGCTTTCAGCAACGTTTTCAAAATCTGACAAGGGTTTTTTAGCCATAGCCCCGTCAATCGCTAAATACAGCATTTCGGCGTGCTTATAAAACTTAAATTTATCCTTTAAGGTTTCAAGCTGTTCTTCACACAAGCTTTTTAACTGTGCTTCAGTTAAGCTTCCACCTACAACGAAGCAATTTTTAGCTTCGTTATAGTTTCTAAGCCTTAAAGCTATGCTAATGTTTGCTTGGTCAGCCTTTGCTGAATAAATGTCCGCTAAATATTTGTTAGCTTTTGAACGAGCATAAAGCTCTTCAAAATAATACCTTTCAAAAGCAGAATTAACCTTTAATCCGTTTGCTCTACCACCTACAAACTCTTCGTCACAATAAGATAGAGCTTTCTTTAACCCTTCTGGAAAGCTAGAGTAATCATCAACAAATATCTTTTCTTTTAGTAACGTTTTATCAATAGTTCCCGCTATATCGGTAAACTCTTCTACGTCGATTTTAAGATATTTCGATTTTATATACGCTTCGGCATTGTGAAAATCATTTTTGAGCATCATAAAATCACCGAAGTCCTTATCAGGTCCAGCTTCTTTTATAAAATCAAAAAGTTTTTTCTTTTCAGCATCGATTAAAAGCTCGAAATCTAACGCACTTTCTATTGCCACTCCCTCGCCGAAGTTTATCTCTTCTAAAACCTTAACGGCTTCTTCAGCAGTGGCACAGTCAAGCATTCGGTCTACCCTGTCTTTACCAAGCAAACCAACCTCTAAAACTCTCGCTCTAGCGTTTGAATATATAGCATTAGCCATAAATCACCTAAAAGAGTATTTCAGCAACTTTTGCCGTATTTTCTTCTCTAAAACTTTCAATTACTGCACTAAAAGTTAAGTCCTTATCGCTCTTAACCCCAACAAGCTTAACGCCACCAGAAAAATCTCCCTTTTTAGCTGAAATTTTAAGATTTTTAGCCTTGAAAAAATCTTGTGATACAAAGTCTTGTTCAGTTAGCACACCATCTTTTGACATAATTATCGTATCCTCGTCCTCTGCACTTTCAGCAATCATCTTAAATACGATTCTTGAATAATAAGTTTTGCCAAGCGAGCATAACTTGTCTAATGCAACCTTAAAAGCATCATCAATAAGTGCTTGCTTGTCAGCAAGGTTAGTTTTTCTAACCTCAAGCTCTGCAACGGTCAATCTTCTTTCAACGATTTCCTTTGCCTCTTTATCAAGTGCCCTGTTTTGAGCATCGGTATATTCTTTTGCCCATTCTATAGCATCTTTTTTTAGCTCGCTAACCATACTAGCACTATCTTCTAAAATTTTAGCAGCCTTAATCTTGGCATCCTCCAAAATTTTATTTATTATTGCTTCTTTACCGTCCATAATAATTCCTTTTTTACTTAAGCAGCTGCACCAAGCAATAAAATAGATACAACTAAACCTAAAATAGCATAGGTTTCAACCATTGCTGGGAAAAGAATAAGCTTACCGGATAAGCTTTCGTTCTTACCTACAGCGTAGATACCAGCTTGAGCAGTTTTACCTTGGAATATAGCAGAGATTAAACCTGCAAAAGCAAGTGGCATAGCCGAAGCAAAAATCTTAGCAGCAACAGCTGGGTCCATTCCTGCTTGAACACTACCCATACCAATAATAGCAAATACGAAACCGTAAATACCTTGCGTTGCAGGAAGCACAACTAAAATTAATACCTTGCTGAACTTTTTAGGTTCTTCTGATAAAACGCCTGATGCAGCAGAACCTGTATAATACAAGCCGATTGCTGAACCGATACCACAAAGACCTGCACAAATTGCAAGACCTAAAATAGCTAACGCATATCCTTCCATAATTAAAATCCTCCGTTTTGTTTATGTTAATATTTTTTATTTAAATTTTATTTTGTTATATAAATATATTTTGTATTAGAGCCGATGGGCGTAAACTTATTTCCTTCTCCCGAATAGAATATATTGAAGAACTCGATATATTGCAATCTACTGTCGTGAATATAAGCACCTAAAACGCCCATTGCAAGATTGAACACGTGACCAGCTAAAATAACAAGTCCACCAAGAACCAAGCCTATTCCACCACCTGAAATTATTCCAACGCCCATATCGTTAAAGGTTTGAGCTATAATCATTCCAGAAAGCATTAGTCCAAACAGTCTTGCGTAACTTAATATGTCACTCATTACGTTAATCAGTCCGTAAATCTTACCAAAGCCTTTAGTTAATTTCCCAAAGCCCTTTTCTTGTCTGCCAGCTGTAATGGTCGCAACAAGCAATGTTGATATTACTAAAATCAGTCCTGGAGTTTGTGCTTTTTCTAAAAAGCTCTTTAATCCCGGTGCAAGCACAAACGAATCGCTCATTAAATATCCGAGTAAAAAGTTCGTTCCTGCAAGTAGAAATCCTACAAAGAATAACACCCAAACAAAGCCTTCAAAAATTCCACCTAAAATGTCCTTTGCCTTAAATGAGTTAAGCGCCTTGCAAAAATATCCAGCCATCATTTGAATTACACCAAGTAATAGACAGAAAAGCAATATAAGCATTAAATTATCACTTGTTTCTCCCGCCTTAGGCACAGGACTCGGCATTATATTAAATGGTAAAACCGTAAATCCAAAGAACGAATTGAACAGAAAACCAAAAATTATTGCAAACACGCCACCGATAGCAATCACGTTCCATAACTTTTTAGGACCGTTATCAACCTTAATTTTAGAAGACAATAAAAGTCCAAACGCTATCATTACAAGTCCGTATCCGATATCTGCCATTATTACGCCCATAAATAGCATAAAGAAGAAGAAAACTACTTTATTTGGGTCTATTTCCCTATAGCTTGGCGTAGAATACATATCAGTAACAAATTCGGTTTGATGAACTAGCCTATCGTTTTTAGTTAGTGTTGGTGGCAATTCGTCATCACTAGGCTCACTAAACTCCATAAACACTGCCTCGCTAACGTTCTTTATAGCCCTTTCCACCTTCTCGGTTGAATCCTTTGGCAAGTAACCTGTTAGCTGAAAGGTCGAAGCCGTGTAGCTAAATTTACAGCTTTCGCTTTCTTTTTCTAATAAAAACCTATAGTAATCAGTTAAAATCTTTATATCTTTTAACTGGGTGTGGAACTCGTATGCCTTTTTGCTTAGCTTTTCATACTTAATATCAAGCTTAGCTATTTCCTTTTGTGTCTCGATAATCTTTTGCTCCGGCGTCATAAAGAAATCAAAAGGACACCTTGTAAACCCGCATTCATTTAGCTTTATTAAGGCTTCTCTTGCAAAATCGTTTAGCACAACAACTAAAACAACTGTAAACGCTCCACTATTTATAAAGCTAAAGTTCACAAATTCTGACTCGGCAAAATATTTTTCTAAAGCGCTTAAATTTTCACCCTTAACAGTTCCAAAAAAAACCTTTGTGTTTTTGGTATCTTTAAAATCTGAAAATCTACCCTTAACTGAACGGTATGGCTCAAGCTGAGCTAATAGATTGCTAAGCTTAATGCGTTGTGCACGAATTTCTGTTAAACTGTCACTAATCTCTTTTAATTCATCTAGCTTTGAAAAAACTTGTTCTTCGATTTTATCTGCATTTATAAATTCGTCGTAGGAAATAGCAAAGTTTTTATATCCGTCAAGAGCATCGTTTGAAAAATAATCTTTACTCTTTGCTTTATCAATCTGCTCGGTTATAAATTCTATGCTTCGCTCTAGCCTATCAAATTTATATGAAAGGTTATCGTCTTTTTTAAAAGCACAAACAGCGTCGGCACTTTCTACCGACGATAAATCAACTAACCCTGTTTTTTGAAGAGCATTAAGAATATTTTCCCTGTAGCTAGTCATTGCTACAAGTTTGATTTTTGACATTTCGACTATTGCCATTATCTAATTACCTTGTCCACCAAATAGTCTGCTGCCTTTAAAAGATTTTCTCTTGCAAGCCCAACCCTCTTTGCTGACTGTTCTTTACCCTGCTTTACGGTTTTATCATACTCAGCCTGAGCGTCAGATTCAGCCTTTTCTAATACCGAAACACGGTGAGCTTTGAATGAATCAATAGCTTTAGCACGAATTTTTTCTGCCTCAGCATCACCCGAAAGTCTTTGCGCCTTCGCCTCTTGGGTCGCTTTCTCTAATATCTCTTCAGCCTTTTTCTCGGCTTGAAGAATAGATGAAATAACTTCTTGCATTTTTAACCTCCAATTAGGACGATTAATATTTTCTTTTATATTATAATATATTTTAAATGTTATTGCAATAGTAAATCCAATATTAATTTAATAAAATACAGTTAAAAAAAACAAAAAAAAACCGAAAAAAGACAAAATTAAAAAAAATTAAAAAAAATTTAAAAAAATTTAAAAACCCCGTTAAAAACACTTGATTTTTTATTTTAGATTTGGTATAGTATTTGAGCAATGAAACCCACGGGAGCATAGCTCAGCTGGGAGAGCATCTGCCTTACAAGCAGAGGGTCATAGGTTCGAGCCCTATTGTTCCCACCAATAACGTTTCATTGCAGGATGCGGGAATGGCTCAGTGGTAGAGCGTTGCCTTGCCAAGGCAAATGTCGCGAGTTCGAATCTCGTTTCCCGCTCCATTTTTTTATTTATGGGCAAAACCTGTAAAATTGGCGCCATAGCCAAGCGGTAAGGCATGGGCCTGCAAAGCCTCCACCCCCAGTTCAAATCTGGGTGGCGCCTCCACAGACTCTTCGCCTTACACAGACGTAGAGTCTTTTAACTAAATATAAGCCGCTGTGGTGGAATAGGCAGACGCAAGGGACTTAAAATCCCTCGGAGTAACATCCGTGCCGGTTCAAGTCCGGCCAGCGGCACCACGAAAATCGTTAGGAATTTCCTAGCGATTTTCTTTTTATTGCTTTTGCCCCTTGCAGCAAATTTTATAGGTTTGCAAAATTGGGAACTTGGCTCTTATTGATGCCTAAAAATCGCTGTTTTTGGGCTAAAATCGGGTGATTTTTGCCATTTTTTAGCGGCATTGGGAACTTTTTGGGAACCTATTCTTCAGAATATGTAGTATATCCCCTATCCACACGGCTAGTTTTTGGTCCTCCAGTCGGGACTAGAACCTAAATCGCTCGCTTAGGAGCTCGAAAAATTTTTCCGCGCCCATTTTCGCTAGTATTTACCTCATGTTTTAACATGTATAATACAGCCCGAAAAACACTGATTTTTGCACACTTTTAGTAACAAAACGTGCCTTTTTTGAGGAAAATAATTCCGAAAGTTTTTTCAATGCTTCCCGTAGAGATTTGCTGGCTATACCTGCGCCTTTTTAATGGTATTATTGTGCCAAATCTTACTAAAGACAAATAAATTAAAGACAAATTTAATTGATTAATTTCAATCCTGCTAGTTCTGCTAAATGCTTGGTCATACTATGCTTTTTAGGCCTATCAACCATTTTATCTCGCCAGTCATAACAACACGATACCGTTTTATTTTCAGGCCACACTTCATGTAGTATACCTGTTCTCAAAGCGTTACTTAAAATCTTTTTGTTGCGCCACTTTTTTAATACGCACCAATGTATATCCGCTGTTCCACACCTTAAAATAATAGCACATTTTTCATCTTGATTAGTTATAATCAAAAATTCATATTCGTTCGTAGAATACTTATATGTTCCATCATTGTCATAAAACCGATTCTTAATAGGTTTTTTAATATAAAAAATATTCTCCTGACTCGTAGCCTCACATTCATTTAAATTTATATTTTTTAATACTTTAATTAAATTTTCAT